>DDBN01000014.1:0-9153 GCA_002333145.1 Moraxellaceae bacterium UBA2031 | reverse complement strand
ATCGCATTGGCCTTTCAATCTGTGAGGATATCTGGCACCCGGAGCCTGCCGCGGCAGCTCGCGCGGCAGGCGCAGAGCTATTACTTAATTTGAATGCTTCTCCCTTTCATCACGGCAAGCAGGCCGAGCGTGAAGCGGTTGTGCGTGCCCGTGTGCAGGAAACCGGCCTGCCGGTGCTCTATGTAAATACTGTGGGCGGGCAAGACGAACTGGTCTTTGATGGCGGATCGTTTGCCATGAATGCAGAGGGTGCCGTGGTGGCCGGTTTGCCGCGCTTTGCTGAGTCGCTGCAGGTAGTCGAGTGGAACGGTGACGCATTGAGTGGTAGCTCGCCGGCGTTGCCTGCGCTTTCGACAGAGGCAGAGGTTTACCAAGCATTAGTGTTGAGCGTGCGGGATTATGTGCGTAAAAGTGGCTTTCGCGGGGTAGTGCTTGGCCTTTCTGGGGGCATTGATTCTGCCTTGGTATTAGCAATTGCTGTGGATGCCATTGGTGCCGATAACGCTCATGCGGTGATGATGCCGTATCGCTACACCGCGCAAATGAGTTTGGATGATGCCGAGGCCGAGGCACGCACTTTGGGGGTTAATTACTCTGTGGTGCCCATCGAGCCGATGGTGACCGCTTTTACCGGCGTGCTCGATGCAGAGTTTACCGGTCTGCCCAAAGACAAGACGGAGGAAAACCTGCAGGCCCGTTCGCGCGGTGTTGTATTGATGGCGATCTCTAACAAAAAAGGCCTGCTGGTGCTGACCACTGGAAACAAATCAGAAGTGGCGGTGGGTTACTGCACGCTGTATGGCGATATGGCCGGTGGTTTTGATGTGCTCAAGGATGTTCCCAAAACGCTGGTCTTCCGCTTGAGTGAATACCGCAACAGTCTTACCCCAAATCATCCGCCGATTCCGCAACGCGTCATTGACCGACCGCCATCTGCCGAACTGGCACCCGACCAGAAGGATGCGGATTCTCTTCCGCCGTACCCGGTGCTGGATGAAATTCTGCGCCGTTATGTGGAAGAAGATGAAAGCGCCGAGAAGATTATTGCGGCCGGCTTTGATCGCGAGACAGTGATGCGCGTGGTTCGCTTGGTTGATTTTAATGAGTACAAGCGACGCCAAGCGGCCATTGGTCCACGTATTACCCGTCGTGGCTTTGGCAAGGATCGGCGTTATCCCATTGTGAGTGGCTGGAAGGCTGGCGTCTGAGGGGCCTTTCCGATAGATGGTAAAGGCATAGATTGTCCGACAATTATGGGTTTTTAAGTGGGTATCGCGGAGCGGTACATCTGCATTGTTAGACAATGCCCTGTCTTTTTCGAGTAAATACTCCAACTTGCTGATTTTAATAGGGTTTTGTGACTGGTCGGCCGCTCGGCACGATAGAATCAAACCGCCTATGCTGATTACACTTTGCGCTTCTGCAGGTCGGGCCTCTCTTGGGGAGGGTGCCCGTGGAGTACTGCAGACTCAGGATCATCAGGGAGTGTGTCATGCATTATTTTCTTACCGGTGCGACCGGTTTCATTGGCAAGTTTCTGACTGAGCGTCTGCTGAATCGCGGTGGTCATGTTCATGTGTTGGTGCGCCCGGGAAGCGAGCTCAAGTTTACGGCCCTAAAAAATCGTTTTCCGTTGCAGGCAGATCGTCTGCATGCTGTCACTGGCGATTTGTCGATGGTGGGTCTTGGTCTGACGCCAGAAGTCGTTGAAAAACTAGCCGGTAGCATCGACCACTTTTTTCACCTTGCAGCTATTTACGATATTGATGCGCCTGAAGCAGATCAGATTCGCGCCAATGTTGATGGTACTCGTCATGCATTGCAGGCAGCCAAAGCGCTGAAAGCAGGCTGCTTTAATTACACTAGCTCGATTGCTGTGGCAGGCCTTTACTCCGGTACGTTCCGCGAAGATATGTTCGAGGAAGCCGAGAAGTTGGTGAACCCCTATTTGCGCACCAAGCATGAGGCCGAGAAAGTGGTGCGTAATGAGAGCCAAGTGCCTTATCGAATCTATCGTCCCGGCATGGTGGTGGGGCACTCGAAGACGGGCGAAATCGACAAAATTGATGGACCGTATTTCTTCTTCCGTCTGATCAAGAAGCTGCGAAATTCACTGCCGCGCTGGATGCCGATCATTGGTGTGGAAGGCGGTCGTCTGAATATTGTGCCGGTAGATTATGTGGCCAGCGCCATGGATGCGTTGGCGCACAAGCCGGGCCTTGATGGGCAATGCTTTCACCTGACTGACCCCAAGCCTTACAAAGTGGGCGAGGTGATGAATGTGTTTGCCCGCGCCGCCGCCGCACCACAGTTTTCAATGCGTATTGATTCGCGCATGCTGGGTTTTATTCCGTCCGCAATTACGGGCGGTATTGGTAAGTTGCCACCAGTGCAGCGCATCAAGCGTCAATTTTTGAATGACTTTCACATCCCCGAGTCGGCCCTTGGTTTTATTAATTATCCAACCAAGTTTGACAGCCGGGAAACCCAGAAGGCACTGCAGGGTACGGGCATCAGTTGCCCACGTTTAACCGAGTACTCCGGTGTGGTGTGGGATTATTGGCTGCGCAATCTGGACCCGGACTTGTTTGTGGACCGCACCCTAGCCGGTAACGTGAAAGACAAGGTGATCCTGATTACGGGAGCATCTAGCGGTATTGGTAAGGCGACGGCGCTGCGTTTGGCGGATACTGATGCCACGGTGCTGTTGGTGGCGCGTACACGTGACAAGCTAGAAGAAACCCTTCGGGAAGTGGAAGCAAAAGGTGGCCGTGCTTTTATTCATACCTGTGACGTTTCCAGCATGGAAGATTGCGATCATCTGGTGAAGGAAGTACTGGAGCAGCACGGACGTGTGGATGTGCTGGTTAATAATGCCGGCCGTTCGATTCGTCGCGGTGTGGCGGCAGCCTATGACCGCTTTCATGATTACGAACGCACTATGCAGCTGAATTATTTTGGTGCACTGCGTTTGATTATGGGTTTTCTGCCAACGATGACGACCAACCATCGCGGCCTGATCATCAATATTTCATCGATTGGTGTGCTGACCAATGCGCCGCGCTTCTCCGCTTATGTGGCATCGAAATCGGCATTGGATGCGTTCTCGCGTTGCGCGGCAACGGAATTCTCCGATCAGAATATACGCTTTACCACGATCAATATGCCGTTAGTGCGTACGCCAATGATTGCGCCGACTAAGATGTATGACTATGCCCCGGCCATTCAACCGGAAGAGGCAGCAGACATGATCTGTGACGCAATGATTCGTCGCCCTAAGCGTATCGCAACGCGTCTCGGTATTTTTGCGCAGGTTCTGTATGACATTGCGCCGAAGACTACTGAGATCATCATGAATACTGGATTTAAGATGTTCCCTGATTCTGATGCGGCCAAGGGCAAGTCTGCTGAGAATGCGCCTGCCCCGGCACCTTCAACGGAGCAAGTGGCGTTCCAGTACATCATGCGCGGTATTCACTGGTAATACGGTGAGTAAGCCTGCTGTATAAGAAGGGCGCCCTCGGGTGCCCTTTTTTTTGAAGTACATTTGGCAACGATGAGTGCGGGGTCAGCAATCAGGTCGATGAGGCGGGATGGCTTAAAGGCGACGCCACATCATCTGAGTATCGGCGCCATAGCTAGCAAGTGTATCTGCCAGTTTTCCCTGTGCTTGCGTGGGCTGAAATCCCTGCCGCTGCCAGAATGTTTGCGAGCCTTGCACGGCAATTAACTGAGCTTCGGTAAAACGGGCATGACGCGCTCGTTGCAGTACCGCGCCAATGAGTCGTGTAGCGACACCACTGCCGCGCGCCGTTGAAGCAAGTGCTAAATCATGAATATAGAGGCGGGTACTTTGCGCAGGGAGCAGTGGCAGTGCGGTGTTCCAGGCGGGCGGTTCAGACTGAAGCCACGGATGCGTCAGCAGATAGGCGCAGAGTTTGCCGCCATGCTCTACACCCCAGCACCACTCGGGTGCTTGCAGCAGGCGGTCAGCAATGGCGGCGGGACTTTCGGCCAATTCTGGATAGGCGGCGGCCTGAATCTGCAAGATAGCTTCAAGGTCATCGGCATGCAGGCGGCGAATAGAGGCAGCCATGATGCCGTGCTACTGGCGGCCGCTGTCGCCGATCAGGCCAAACGTAAGGATATTCAGCCAGCTGCGGTCCTCATTGTTGGTGCCAATATCGAGTGTCAGTTGTCCTAGGGCGTCAATACTCTTGTGGTCTGGGTAGTTGCTGCGCAGTAGGGCCAGTTCCTGTTCGGCCAGATCCTTCATCTGCAGCTTGCCGTATGCCCATACCTGCAAGGCAAGGGCATCAGGAATGGCGGGGGTGCCGGGATAATTTTCAATAATCCAGCGCGTGCGGTTAAGGCAGGAAACATACGCCTTACGCTTGGCATAGAAGCGTGCGGAATGAAGTTCCTGATCGGCCATCTGGTTGCGGATATGCAGCATGCGGGCGCGTGCATCCTGTGCATATTGGCTATCCGGGTAGCGGCGCAGCAACTCGGTAAAGCCCTGGAAGGCTTCGCGTGAGGATGATAGGTCGCGTGTCGCGGTATTGATGTTCAGGAAGCGGAAGAAAATGTCACGGTCGCCTTCGTAAGCGGCAAGTCCCTTCAGGTACAGCGCGTAGTCGATCTGGGCATGGCTGGGGTGCAGACGGATGAAACGGTCTGCGGCAGTGGCCGCGCCGGCATGATCAGAGTGGCGAAACTTGGAGTAGATCAGCTCTAGCTGGGCCTGTTCGGTATACCGGCCGACAGGATAGTGCGACTCCAATGACTCCAGATGCTCACTGGCGGACATGAAGTTGCCAGAGGTCATGCTCTTCTGGGCCGCTTCGTAATAATCCTTTTCCGTCATCTGGCCCTTCTTTGGCGAAGAGGAGCAGGCCGCTAATAAAGCGACAAGGACGATAATTGATAGACGCAGTACACGTGTCATTGCAGTTTTTCCGATAGTGTCGGGGACAGGAGGGGGTGCCCCAGACTAGAATGCGGGCGTATTTAACCACATTAGCGTTCGCGCCCACATCGCATGTCTGTAACCGTCAGTCTTAACGCTATCGTTTCCCCTGAACTGGCCGGCTCTCGCCTGGACCAGGCCGCGGCCCATTTGTTTCCGGAATATTCTCGGGAGCGCCTTAAGGACTGGATCAAGGACGGTCGATTGACCGTGCAGGGTAAGCAGGGCAAACCCAAAGATAAGGTAGTCGGGGGAGAGGAGCTGGTACTCCTAGCCGAGCTGGAGTCCGAGACCGATGCGCAGCCACAGGATATTCCGCTTAATATCGTCTATGAAGATGACGATCTGTTGGTAATCAACAAGCCAGCGGGTTTGGTGGTGCATCCGGGGGCGGGTAATTCGGATGGGACGCTGATGAATGCATTGCTCTTTCATCATGCAGACCTACGCCTGTTGCCGCGTGCCGGCATTGTGCACCGCATTGACAAGGATACCTCCGGTCTACTGGTGGTCGCGAAGACACTGCCTGCTCAGACTTCATTGACGACTCAGTTGGCGGATAAAACGGTCTACCGCGAGTATGAGGCTATTGTCTGCGGTGTTATGACAGGTGGAGGCACTATTGATGCTCCGATTGATCGTCACCCTTCCGACCGTACCCGCATGGCCGTCGTTAATCGGCGTGATGAGGATGATATGCGAGGTCGTGATGCGGTGAGCCACTATCGCGTGATTGCCCGCTTNNTACGGTGGTCGTCCTCGGCTACCTAAAGGCGGTACCCCAGAGATGATTCGGGCCATTCAGCAGTTTCCGCGGCAGGCTCTGCATGCCCGTCAGTTGGGCCTGCAACACCCCATCACCGGGAACGACATGAGATGGGAATCGCCATTGCCAGATGACATGACGGAGTTGTTACGGATTTTGGCGGAGGATGCCCTCGCCTGACACTCTGGGCAGATATCCTCCGCGCTGCATTGAGGATATCTGCTTCCATGCCTAGAATCCGGGTTCAGTGCCAGCTTGTGCTGGCTGAATCAGGGATTATCTCCATGTTGCTGCGCGCGACCCTTCTTGTCATCGCTTCTTTGTCCTCAGCCAGTCTATGGGCGGCCACAACCGCTGCTCCTGCAGTCACCCGGTTTACGCCGCAAGGTGAGCTGGAGTCAGTGCGTCAGGTAACGGCCCGGTTTGCTTCGGATATGGTGCGGCTGGGCGACCCTCGCGTTAAAAATCCCTTCATTGTTGATTGTGTTGCGGAAGGTAAGGGCCGCTGGGTGGATACGCGCAACTGGGCCTATGACTTTGTGCAAGACATACCGCGCGGGCGTTCTTGCACTTTCACGTTGGTAAAGGATCAGAGGGATGTGGCGGGCCAGCCACTGACCGGTACGCGTCGGTTTGCGTTCAATACCAGTTCGCTGGCGGAGGCATTACCTTCTGGTGGCGGCCTACTTAAGTTGGAGATATTTTCACCGCAGGGCGAAGCCTATCCAGTACGCCAGGTGCTGACACGGTTTTCCGAACCGATGGTGAGGCTTGGTCAGCCACGCTATACGAATCCATTTACGATTAATTGCCCGGTGCCCGGTAAGGGNNGGCCCTGCGATAATGGCCTCGCGGCCTTATGAAGATGCTAACGATATTGATGAAAACCAGACGTTTTTTCTGCATTTTGATGGCGAAAATGATGTTCGGAGTTTGCCGCTCAATAGTTACTGTCTGGTAGAAGGCCTTAAAGAAAAAATTCCTCTTCGCTTTTATGCGGCAGAAGAAACCCGCACATTTGCAGCGCAGTTGCCGGAAGAATATCGCCAATGGTGGGATCTTCCCGGTGTGAAAGAGCGCAGGGCCGTGCAGTGTTCGCGGCAGCTTCCTCCTGGTGCAAAAGTCAAACTGGTACTGGCGAAAGGACTGGCATCAAAGAGCGGTGTGGTCCGCAGTATCGATCAGACACTTAGCTTTGAGGTTAGACCCTCATTTACGGCGGCTTTTAATTGCACGCGGGAAAATGCCCGTCAGGCATGCGCACCAATGACGGATATGCGTCTGGAGTTTACGGATATTGTCAGTGCCGAGCGTTTGAAAGCGATTCGTCTTGAAGGGAAAGGGCGCACATGGATGCCGATACCGAATGCAGCAGAAGGTGACGGCTATGGTGATGAAGGTGGCACAGGGGCGGATGATTTTATTGCAGGCAATGTTGCTACTTTCCGTGGTCCTTTTCCGGCAGAAGCTTCCTACACACTAACCTTGCCAGCGGATTTTCGTGACGATTCTGGGCGCATGCTGGTGAATGCCAGTCGCTTTCCACTCGCGGTAAAGACGGCGGCTTACCCGCCCTTGGCAAAGTTTTCAGCCAACTTTGGCGTGATTGAAAAAACGGCGGGTGCGGTACCTCTGACCGTTCGTAATCTTGAAACAGGCGGCGTGCAGGGGCAGGCCCGTTTGTTTACGCTGAAGCTGACCGACAGTGATACGGATTTGCTAAAGTGGTTGCAGCGCTTTGAGAAGCATCAGAGTGAGCAGAGTTGTTTTCAGTGCACCGATAGGGATAAAAACGGCCGACGACTTAAGCCAGACCCTCGTTCGTTCTCGCTGCTGACGCGCGAGTCCACCGCGACAGTGCAAACGTTGCCACGCACACTGCCCGCCAAAGAGTTTGAAGTGATCGGGCTGCCAGTGCCGCAAACAGGCATTTATGTGCATGAGGTTGAAAGCCGGTGGCTGGGGAAGTCTCTGATGGAGACGCCGGCACCTATGTATGTGTCAGCCATGTCGGTGGTCACTAATCTCGGTGTGCATTTGCGCAGCGGTAAAGAGAACGCCATCGTCTGGGTAACAACGCTGGATAGTGCCAAGCCAGTGGCGGATGCCGATGTTGTTATTTATGAGTGCAAAGGGCGAACAGTCGTTTGGCGCGGCAAGACAGACACAAGCGGTATTGCACGGATCAGCAATCCGCCGGAGTTTTCGTCCTGGGGTGATTGCATGGGCAGCCATGCAGTGATCGCGCGCTCCGGGCAAGATCGCGGCCTTGTGCTGCCAGGCTGGGATGAAGGCCTGCAGTCGTGGCGATTCAATCTGCCGGGTTGGCATGGCAGCGGCGATATGGTCGCGCACAGTATTCTGGACCGCACATTGTTTCGTGCAGGCGAGACCCTGCATGCACGGCATGTTATCCGGGCACTTTCTTTGGGCGGCTTAGGCGCACCGAAAAAAGTGCAGTACAAAAAAATCGTGATCGTGCATGAGGGCTCAGGCCAGCAGTACGAATTACCAGTCAGTATTGATGCAGGTGGAAATGGTGAGACGGAATGGGCCATTCCTCGTGCGGCTAAGTTGGGACGCTATCAGCTAAATCTGGAAACAAAAGATGACTCGTATGCGCTGGCTAATTTTCGTGTCGAAGAGTTTCGCCTGCCAGTACTCACACCGCGTTTACAGTTGCCAGTCGGCCCTGTAGTTCAACCAAAAACGCTGCCAGTGGATATGCAGTTGAGCTACCTAAATGGCGGCGGATATGCCAATGCAAGCATCACTTTGCGTGGCCGTGTGCGTAGCAGTAGCCCCTCTTTTTCGGACTTTGATGAATACTCATTCAGTAATAATGCATCGAATGACGGCGAGGATGGAGAGTACGTTAACGATGACGTTGCGCTAGAAGAAAAGTCTCTGACGCTGGGTGGTAGCGGCGGGCTACGGGCAGACACATCAACGTTGCCTGAGATTAAGCATGTGAGTCAGATTTTTCTTGAGATGGAGTATCGCGACCCTAGCGGTGAAAACCAGACGACATCAAGCTCCACGACACTCTGGCCTGCGTCAGTCATTCCCGGCATTCGCTTGCCGTCTTGGGTGACGCTGGAAGGTAAAAGCCCACAGCAGGTAGATATCGTTACCCTTGGTCGCGATGGAAAGCCACGAGGTAATGTGCCGGTAACCGTAACGGCGGCACTGCATTCACAGCAGACACACCGGCGCCGAACAGTGGGTGGTTTTTACAGTTATGACTCGGTGACGAAGAAAGATCCGCTCCCAGTCAGCTGTGGTAACCGCACCGATGCAAGCGGGCGTTTGCGTTGCTCTGTCGTACCGGGGGTGTCGGGTAATTTGGTGTTGAGAGTGACATCGCGTGACGAGGCGGGCAGAGAAGTGTCCTCTAGTGCATCCACCTGGGTCAGTA
>DDBN01000138.1 GCA_002333145.1 Moraxellaceae bacterium UBA2031 | reverse complement strand
TATATTAACTTGGCTCGTTTTTTAAAGAAGAAAAATAATTATATAAATGCAAAATTTATTAAATTTATGTCAGTTGTCGAATTTATAGGCTGGATAAATCGTAAGAATTTAGCTTGGCCATATCAGTGAAGATGGTTAAGTAATTATTGTCTGATAATTTATTTTGTTAATTTATAAATAAAGTAAATAATTTAGGGGCACTACTGATGAAAGTTGTAAGGCTTTCTATAGAAAACTTCCGTAGCATAAAGAGTGCTGAACTAAAATTTGATGGCCATTGCCTTATGGTTGGACCCAATAACATAGGTAAAAGTACGATTTGTGAGGCATTAGACCTGGTGCTTGGGCCGGATAGAACATCTCGGTTTCCTCCTATTGAGGAGTTTGACTTCTACAATGCTAAATACTTTATCCAGGGTGAAGTTGAGGGAGAGGAGCCAAGGGCAATTCCAATAAAAATTGAAGTAGTACTGACGGACATAAATCCTGAAGTAGAGAATCGTTGTGCACAGCATTTAGAGTTCTGGAATACAGCTGAAAAGAGACTTTTGGATGAAGGAGAGATTGATCAAGCAAATCCTCCTCTAGTTGTGAGCTGCCTTAGACTTGAGACTATCGGCGTATATAACCCAGAAGAGGATGAGTTTGAAGCTCAAACTTACTACTCGCATAGTCCTAGCGCAGGTATAGATAAGCTAGATAAGGTAGGAAAAGACGTAAAGCGCATGTTTGGCTTCTTGTACTTAAGGGCGATTCGCACTGGGTCTCGTGCCTTAAGCTTAGAGCGTGGGTCATTGCTAGATGTAATTTTGAGACTGCAAGGCTCTCGGGCTGGTTTGTGGGAGAAGGCAATTGAACGTTTACGCGATCTCGACATTGAAAGAGATGCAACACATCTTGATCCAGTGCTTAAGTCTATCGAGGAGAGGCTTGGGAAATATATTTCTTCTGAAGCTAATGGTAGAGCAACAAAGCTTCATGTTTCTCAGCTAACCCGGGAGCATTTACGAAAGACAATGGCTTTTTTTCTTTCTATGTCAAGTGATCAAACTCCAGTTCCATTTCAGCATGTTGGAACAGGAACGCTTAACGTTCTAGTTCTTGCTCTTTTGTCATTTATTGCTGAGCTGAAACCATCATCAGTTATTTTTGCGATGGAGGAGCCAGAGATTGCGTTGCCTCCCAATACTCAGCGACGAATAGCAGACTATCTGCTTCGCAGTACAACCCAAGCATTCGTGACATCGCATTCGCCATTTGTTATTGAGCGATTTACTCCGGAGCAGACCCTGTTATTGCATCGCGACAAGAATGCAAATGTGACTGCAAAGAAGGTATCTGAAGCGGGTGATCTTAAGGGTAACGATTTCAAGAGATATGCCCGGCGTGGGCTAACGGAATGCATGCTTGGGAAGGGGGCAATTATCGTAGAAGGCCTTACTGAATTTCATGCTCTCCCGGTAGCGGCAAGAATAATGGAAGAAAATGATCCTAGCTTACAGTCACTAGATATTACAGGCGCAGTATTCTTTGATGCCGAAACAGAAAGTAATATGCCAAAATTTGGAAATTTTTTTAAGGCTCTTGGATTAAAGACTTTCTCCTTTTACGACTACATGGCGCGTACGCCTGAAAAGAAAGAATTGCTAACAGATGCTTTTGATTTTGATTTTGAACACACTTACGCCGGTTTCGAGGATTTGGTTGTGAATGAGGTGGGTGTAGATAAATTGTGGGAATTCATCGATGACTTGCGGATCTCGGGCGATAACGGATCGTTTTCTATCCCTAATGTTAGGCCATCAGATATTGATGTTAAGAAATTGGTGAGGTCAGCTCTGAAAAGTAATAAGGGCGCGGGTTGGGCTGCAAGACTTTTTGAGGGTTGTGATGCATCTGATCTACCAGTATCAGTGGTCAATTTTTTAAGTGCTGTATACGCCGTTTTTCCGCGAGCTGTGGATGTCGCTGATTCTGGGGCTGATCTGGTTGTCGAAAGTTCAGATGACATGCCATCGTCTGAAGTAGAGCCTATATGACTGAAGCTCAGGCCGGAGAGAGCGCTGATATTCGGCGCGAGCTCTTAGACTGCAGAGGCCATGCTCTTGTCATCGGTGGTCCGGGCAGTGGAAAGACAACAGTTGCACTTAAAAAGGCTGTTGTTCGAATAAGTGAGGGAGTAAGCCCTGGTCAGTCGGTATTGTTTTTAAGCTTTTCCAGAGCTGCAGTGGCACGGCTTGGAGAGGCAGCGCGCCAGCAGGTACCAGTTGCTCAGCGTGGGATGCTAGATATGCAAACATTCCATTCATTCTTCTGGGCCCTGCTTTCTGCTCATGCTTATCTTCTTGGGGCACCTAAAAACCTCAAAATTCTTTTACCAGCTGATGAGAAGGTTGGGTATGGAAGGATTAAGTCTAAGAATAGGAATGACGAAAATCCTGAGTGGGTTAAATGGTTAGAAGAGCGTGAGCGCCTGTTTCGTGAGGAAGGAAGAATCGCCTTTGAGCTATTTGCACCAAATGCGTTAGAGCTGCTTGAAAAAAGCTCTCACGTACGGCGGCTTGTTTCTCAGCGCTATCCACTGATCATCGTTGACGAGGCACAGGATACTGATGCGAATGCATGGCGCTGCATTGAGTTGTTGGCTCCGTCCTCTCAAATTGTCTGCCTGGCTGATTTAGAACAGCAAATATTTGACCATCTTCCTGGTATTGGCCCGGAGCGAATAGATGGTATTAAGTCTTCACTTAACCCACTTGAGATCGACCTTGGAGCGCAGAATCATCGTAGCGGAGATACTGAGATTGCTACGTTTGGCCAAGATATTTTGATGGGGAAAGTTAGGGGTTCATCGTACGTTGGCGTGTCTTTATTTTCATATGATCCGATGCGTCCACAGAGTTTAATCTTGCGTATGGCTGTTGGCATGTTGCAGCGTGCTATCCGAAAGGCAACCGGGAGATATGGAAAGAGCATTGCCATTCTGACGCACTCTGGAGCATCTGCCGCAAAAATCTCGTCTGCACTGAATGAAGAACCTAAGCCGGTTCGCCATAAACTGTTATTTGATGAGGCTGGTGCGATGCTGACGTCTCGGTTTGCCGCGTACTTATTGGAGCCAAAGAAGGCAGAAGATCGTCTTACCGATTTGGCGACTGCTTTGGAGTTGCTGGCGGCTGCAAAGCGCGCTTCGGGCTTAGTGGCAGCGGTAAAGTGGCAAGAATGGGCATTAAAGGTGCGCACTGGAAAGGTCCCTGCTGCGGGTTTTGTGCGGTCAGTACTTAGGGTAATCGACGAAATTCGTGAACAGTCATTTTCGGGTGACCCTGTAAGGGACTGGGTTCGAGTCAAACGAGTACTCAGAAGTACTGGTGATAAGGAGCTCATTGAGGTTGCAAAGAGTCTAGATTATCTCGTGGCGTTTAATCGCGGAAAGCGTATAAGCGCAGGGCTTGGCTCAGTATGGATTCAGGATGGACAGTACACCGCGGCACGAGAAGTTTTAGATAGCGCACTTGCTCAAGATCAGATCCTTGGTGGTGTAGACGACCCACCAGGAGTGCAGGTTATGACGGTGCATAAATCAAAAGGAAAACAGTTTGATGGAGTCATCGTTGTTCGTGAGGGACGTCATGATGGAAAACAAATGGCGTCATCATTCGTGTGGTGGGGTGATCTCGCGCCCTATCATCGGAGTAGGAAAATATTGCGTGTAGCCATCACCCGTGCGAAAGCTCACACGTTAATACTGGGTCCTGTTTATCCTATTTGTCCTATTGTAGGGCCGTATAAGCTTTAGCTTGGATATTTTTATGGCAGCAATATTCACGAGCGAAATTAGGTCGGAGCTAAGAGGTAATAATAGAGTTATGTACTTCTAATTGATGGTAACTGTAATGAAATAACCATATAAAAATATAGTTTTCCAATTAAAAGCCCCGCATTCGCGGGGCTTTTAATTCAGCAACTACAGCTAATCAAGTCAGCTGAGCCACATTAATCTTCCCAGCCTGCTCCACATACTCATCGATGCGATCGAAATTCAAATACTTATAAATTTCGCTCGACATGCTATCGATCTGCTTCGCATAACCCATGTATTCCTCAACGGTAGGCAGCTTGCCCATCACCGCCGCCACAGAGGCCAGCTCTGCAGAAGCGAGGTACACATTGGCGCCTTGGCCCAAACGGTTGGGGAAGTTACGCGTAGAGGTCGACACGCAAGTGCTGTTAGGTGCCACACGGGCTTGATTACCCATGCACAGCGAGCAGCCGGGCATTTCGGTGCGAGCACCGGCGCGGCCGTAGATGTTGTAATAGCCTTCTTCCATCAGTTGATGCTCGTCCATACGCGTTGGTGGAGCAATCCACAGGCGAGTAGTGAGCGAGCCACTTTCGATTTTTTCCAGCAGTTTGCCGGCGGCACGGAAGTGGCCGATGTTGGTCATGCAGGAGCCGATAAATACTTCGTCGATCTTGGTGCCGGCCACTTGCGACAGTGGCTTGGCATCATCCGGATCATTCGGGCAGCACAG
Organism: Moraxellaceae bacterium UBA2031; assembly: GCA_002333145.1. Lineage (GTDB taxonomy): Bacteria > Pseudomonadota > Gammaproteobacteria > Pseudomonadales > Moraxellaceae > UBA2031. Next base: position 17,044 of record DDBN01000138.1, on the reverse strand, counting down.
AATCGGTTCTTTGATTTCCGACATGTCAATTTCATACACGGCAGCGTATTCAGCGTCCTTGTCGGCACGCAGCAGGCTTGGCTTGGCCAACCAGGCTTGCATGGCTTCAACACGACGGCCGATGGTGCGCGCATCGCCATAACCCTGCGAAATCATCCACTTCAACATGGTGATGTTGGAGGTCAGGTATTCAGCAACGGACTTCTCGCTCAGCGTGATGGAGCAGCCTGCAGCAGAACGCTCGGCAGAGGCATCAGAGAGTTCGAACGCTTGTTCGGCAGTCAGGTGCTCAAGGCCTTCGATCTCAAGAATGCGGCCGTTGAATACGTTCTTCTTGCCCTTCTTCTCGATGGTCAGTTCGCCACGCTGAATAGCGGCGTAAGGAATGGCATGCACGAGATCACGCAAGGTGATGCCAGGCTGCATGGTGCCCGTGAAGCGGACCAATACGGATTCCGGCATGTCCAGCGGCATCACGCCAGTGGCAGCAGCAAACGCCACCAGGCCAGAACCGGCCGGGAAGGAAATGCCCAGCGGGAAGCGGGTGTGGGAGTCACCACCGGTGCCGACCGTGTCAGGCAACAGCATGCGGTTCAGCCACGAGTGGATGATGCCGTCACCAGGACGCAGCGAGACACCGCCGCGGTTCATGATGAAGTCAGGCAGGGTGTGGTGAGTGTTCACATCCACTGGCTTAGGGTAAGCGGCAGTGTGGCAGAAAGACTGCATGACCAGGCCGGCAGAAAAGCCGAGGCAAGCCAGATCTTTCAGTTCATCACGGGTCATCGGGCCAGTGGTGTCCTGAGAGCCGACAGTGGTCATCTTCGGTTCGCAGTAGGTGCCCGGACGAATGCCGGTGCCTTCTGGCAGACCGCAGGCGCGACCGACCATCTTCTGTGCTTGGGTGTAGCCCTTGCCGGTGTCGGCTGGCTGCACGGGCAGGCGGAACAGGGTGGAGGCAGGCAGGCCCAGGGCTTCGCGAGCCTTAGTGGTCAAGCCGCGGCCAATGATCAGGTTGATACGGCCGCCGGCACGCACTTCGTCGAGCAGCACAGCAGTCTTCAACGGAGCCTTGGCAATCTCGGCACCGTTCTTGGTGGCGGTCACTTCGGCAGTGTCGTGATTGATGTGCAGGACAACTTCGTCACCCATGCCCATCTGGCCAACATCCAATTCGATTGGCAGTGCGCCAGCGTCTTCCATGGTGTTGAAGAAAATCGGGGCAATTTTGGAACCGATGCACACGCCACCGTCACGCTTGTTAGGGATGTGTGGCAGGTCGTCGCCAGTGAACCACAGCACCGAGTTGGTGGCGGATTTGCGTGATGAACCCGTACCTACAACGTCGCCGACATAAGCAACGATATTGCCCTTGGCCTTCAGCGCTTCGATCTGCTTGATCGGACCAATTTCGGTAGGTTGATCAGGATTGATACCGTCACGGGCATTCTTCAGCATGGCGTTGGCGTGCAGCGGAATATCCGGGCGGCTCCAAGCGTCCTGAGCCGGGGACAGGTCATCGGTATTGGTTTCGCCGGTCACCTTGAAGACGGTGACCTTAATTTCTTTTGGCACTTCTGGACGGCTAGTGAACCATTCAGCATCGGCCCAGCTCTGCATCACGGCCTTGGCATTGGCGTTACCGGCTTTGGCCAGTTCTTCCACATCGTGGAAGGAATCGAATACCAGCAGGGTCTTTTTCAGTGCTTCGGCAGCGAGTGCGCCGAGGGCCGCGTCACCGAGCAGTGCAACGAGCGGCTCAACGTTGTAGCCACCGAGCATGGTGCCGAGCAAGTACACAGCACGTTCTTTGGTGACCAGCGGTGAGGATGCTTCACCCTTGGTGACAGCGGCCAAGAAGGCGGCTTTAACGTAGGCGGCGGGGTCAACACCGGCCGGTACGCGGTTTTCCAGCAGATCCACGAGGAAAGCTTCTTCGCCCTTGGGCGGGTTCTTCAGCAGCGCGACAACGTCGGCAACTTGCTTTTCATCGAGGGGCTTAGGGGGAACACCCAGGGCGGCGCGTTCAGCGACGTGTTGGCGGTAGGCTTCGAGCACGGTGGCTTCCTCTGCTGGCTAAAATAGTGATACCGGCTGGAACACACGAAACTTGTGGCTCCGGGCGTGCCGGCATGGGGTCGAGCGGGTGAAAATTCAGGTACGAATTGTAGACCATGCCGTGGCGCAAGTTAAGGAAGGACAGAGTGACCGGCGCCATGTTCGTCATTTTTTTGCGTGATGAGGGTCGCTGGAGGCATTTCCCGGCGTGTTGCCTAGGATGTTACCCTTCCGGGAAGCCCTGACGCCAAAAGTGTTATTGATGCTCAGCGAGGGGTTGCCTGCATAAAGTCCACCACCACGGCAGCCAGCGTCTCGCCCTGATCTTCCTGCAGAAAATGGCCGCCATTCTCGATGGTGGTATGGGGCTGGCCGTTACAGCCAGGGATCAGTTTTTGCAGGATAGGGGCCGCCGCGCTGGTGATCTTGTCCTTGTCGCTAAAGGCACACAAAAACGGCTTGTTGAACTGGTAGAGCACCAGCCATGCCGCACGGTTGGCCAGCGTGGCAGGGTCGTCTGGGGTAACGGGTACCAGCGCCGGAAACTGGCGCGCGCCTTCCTTATAGCGTTCGTCTGGAAACGGTGCGTTATAGGCGGCGACCACTTCGGGAGCGATCTCAGTGGCACAGCCCCCGGCGACAATCTTGCCGATATTAAAAACGGGCGTGGTCTGAGAATATTCCTGCCATTTCAAAAACGCCTCGCCGGGATGAAAGTCTCCAGTAGGCAACATGGTGTTGGCCGCAACCACACGAGCAAACAAATTTTCATGCTCGGCCACCAAGCGCAGACCAAGCAGCCCGCCCCAGTCTTGGCACACCAGCGTGATGTTGCTCAGTTTAAGTTGCAGTAATAGCGAGCGTACCCAGTCAAGGTGACGCTGATAGGTGTAGTCACTGCGCAGTGTTGGCTTATCCGAGCGACCAAAACCGATGAGATCGGGCGCAATCACGCGATAGCCTGCCGCCGTCACAATGGGAATCATCTTGCGATAGAGATAACTCCACGATGGCTCGCCGTGCAGCATCAGCACCACGGGGGCATCCGCCGCACCCTCGTCTAAGTAATGCATGCGCAGTTCGCCGCCTTCTGTGTCATCCACCATCACGTAGTGAGGTGAAAACGGATAGTCGGGCAGGTTGGCAAAGCACTCATCAGGGGTACGGAGAAAGTTCATGGTGGTGTATTTCCTTACAGGGTTACGTCGCTAGCAGTGAGGCAGTGAGGTGCCTTGTTTGAGCCAATAGTGCGTGATGAGGAGCCGTGTTGGCCATGCTTCTCGTCGGAGTAATCTAGGGGGCAGTGCCGGAATACTACCGGAGCAATATGTGCCACCCAGATAGTAAAAACCCCCGCTAAACTGCGAGGCTTTTTCTACTGCAAGACAATGCTCAGTCCGTTTTGTTGAGTGCCTTCAACGGTGCCGACAAGCGATCCGGGTGGCGCGGGGTAATGCCGCGAAAGTGTTCAATGATCAGCGGCAAATCCCGTTCGACATCACCTGTAGGGGTGAAGCTGCCCAGCAGAGCAAGTTCTTTTGCGGCGTAATCGAAGGACGCCATGATGATGGGGACGCCTGCCTGGTAGGCAGCCCAATAAAAGCCGGTCTTCCACTCGGGTGACGAATTGCGGGTACCTTCGGGGGCAATCGCAATCATCAGGGCTGGCTTTTGCTGGTACTGGCTGACCATGTGGCCCACCATGTCTTTAGAGTTTTCACGGTTGACGGGGACGGCGCCAAACCAGCGCATCACCCCGCCAAACGGCCACACAAAGGCACTGTCTTTAACAAAGAAAGAAAGCTCCAGACGCATCGCCATGATAACGGCGACAGATATCAGCCCGTCAAAGTTGGAGGTATGCGGTGCGATGACAAACATGCCTTTAGGTACATTCGGGAACTCTCCGCGCATACGCCAGCCCATCAACCACATCAAGAACAGGCCAATAAACCGCCGGAGGCTTTGGCCTCGACGGGGAACCTTGTCGCCCAAGGTCAGAACACGTGGGTTATTCATGAGAATGAAAGGGTAATAAAGGTAGAATGTTGGTCATGTTACCAGCCTCCGGACGCGCCGCCTCCCCCAAAGCCACCCCCACCACCAGAAAATCCACCGCCGCCGCCACCAAAACCGCCCCCTCCAAAGCCTCCGCGCCCAAATCCGCCAGCACCAAGACCGCGACCTCCACTGGAAATAAGCGAGAAAATCAGCACGATAACAGCCACAAAAATAGCCGTTCCCAGCGCCGCGCCAAGAACAAGGGCTAACGTCAGTGCAATTCCGCCCCCTGACAGACCCCCTAAGGTGCGCCCAAGCAATGCGCGCAGAAAAACTCCGGCCATAATGCCGATAATAATCGCGATCATGACGGGATTCTGCTGCGTACTCCCGTTATCTTCCTCAGAGGGTTCTGGCAGGTTTTCACCCTTGATTAGGGTGATGAGCGCGTCGACGCCGGCATTTACCCCGCTAGAGAAATCGCCCGCCTGAAAATGGGGGCGAATGATGTCTTGCAGTATTTGCTTGGCGCGGGCATCGGGGATGGCTCCTTCTAATCCGTAGCCAATCTGCAGGTTGTTCTTGCGATCCTTGACGGCAATAACCAGCAAAACGCCGTCATCTATGCCTTTGCGGCCCAGCTTCCAGCTTTCCGCCACGCGAAAGCTGTAGCTAAAAATATCCTCAGGCTGAGTGGTGGGCACGATGAGCACAGCAATTTGGCTGCCGTTCTCCGCTGAGAAGGCTTGCAGTCGCGTGTTCAGTGCCGACTCGTCCGCAGCAGGCAATAGATCAGCTAAGTCCATGACCGGGGCGGTAAGGGGCGGCACGGCTTGCACATCACCCTCGGCAGCCAGCAGCAGAGAGGGCAGCCAGAACAAGCAGAACAATAGCAGGGGCAGGCGCATGGGCTATCCGTGTGGAGTCGGACAGGCCTTGGTAAAAAGGCCTGTCAAAGTGACTTTACTGGGCAGCTGCGGGTGCAGCCGGAGCCGGTACGGCCGGTGCGCCAAAGTCCACCACCGGTGGAGCGGCAATCGCTGCTTCGTTTTGCACGGTAAAGTTAGGGCGCGTCTTCATGCCAAATGCCATGGCAGTGAAGTTGGACGGAAAGGAGCGCACGGTAGTGTTATAGGCCTGCACTTCCTTGATGTAGCGGTTGCGCGCCACTGTAATACGGTTTTCTGTGCCTTCCAGCTGCGCCTGCAGATCACGGAAGTTGGCGTCAGCCTTGAGCTGAGGGTAGTTTTCAGCAACTACAAGCAAGCGAGACAAGGCGGAACTCATCTCACCCTGAGCGGCTTGAAACTTCTGAAAAGCCGCTTCGTCGTTCATCAGTGAGGCATCGGCCTTCACGCCGCCGATGCTGGCACGGGCGTTGGTAACGGCAATCAGCACGCCAGACTCATGGGCAGCATAGCCTTTCACCACATTGACAAGGTTAGGCACCAAGTCAGCACGGCGCTGGTACTGGTTAAGCACTTCGGACCATGCGGAGTTAATGGCTTCATCTTGAGCTTGCATGGTGTTGTAGCCGCACCCGCTCAGGGCCAGGGTGGCTAGGGCGAGCAGGGAGAGGAGAATGTGGCGCATGGTGTGATGTCCTTCACTGAGTTACCGATGCACACAAGATAAGGGGAGCTGTGGGAATTACAAGGGCGGCAACAGGCGCTATAGTCGGTGGTATTCCCCCGGGGCCACAAAACATGAATAAGCCCGTAGAAAATCCAGCCGAAAAGCCTGTGCAGAAACTGGTTGGCAAAACGCCATTTTCCTTTCGGATCGACCTGCGCTGGTGCTTGGACGAGTTGCTAAAAGACGGCCGCCTCAGTCAGCGGGATGCCAATCAGGCGTCTACTACACCGCGCACGCGTGATCAGCTGAACTGGCATCCCTTGCAGGTGGTAGCGCATTTTGACTTTGAGGATGCCCGCAGTAACGGTAGCAGTAAGCTAAGTGCAGATGTGCTGGTGGCCTGGCTTGCCGAGCGTGCCGAGCAGCCAGTATTCCATATCGATCCCATCAAGATTCGTGCGGCAGATATTACGGGCGTAATGTCATATGCCTTTGCCGAGCGTCACGGCATTCTGGCGGTGCAGACGAGCCCGGACGAAGTAGTGATTGCGTCGGCACAGCCTTTTCATACGGAATGGATGGAAAATCTGCAGCAATCCTTGCGCGGACGACAAATCCGCCGGGTTGTGGCTGACCCCGCCGATATTCATCGTTACACCATCGAGTTTTACCGGTTGGTTCGCGCTATTGAAGGCGCAAACGCCAGCGACTCGGTAAGCCAGCAGTACGTCAGTAATTTTGAGCAGCTGTTGGAGTTGGGCAATATTGGGTCTCCTGATGCCAACGATCAGCACGTTGTGAATATCGTTGATTGGTTGTTGCAATATGCGTTCGACCAACGTGCCAGTGATATTCATCTGGAACCGCGTCGCGAAATCGGTCGCGTTCGTTTTCGTATTGATGGCGTGCTGCACAATATTTATGAGTTTCCGCATCTCATTATGAATGCGGTGGTTTCACGTATCAAAATTCTTGGCCGTATGAACGTGGCTGAAAAACGCAAGCCACAAGACGGCCGTTTAAAAACACGTAATCCAAAAGGGCAAGAAACAGAATTACGTCTGTCCACATTGCCGACCGCGTTTGGCGAAAAGCTGGTTATGCGTATTTTCGACCCGGATGTATTGGTGCGCAGTTTCAAACAGCTGGGTCTGCAAGGCGAAGATTTCGAAAAATGGGAAGTCATGGTCAAGGAGCCCAATGGCATTATTCTGGTCACGGGCCCGACTGGTTCAGGGAAAACTACCACGCTTTATTCAACACTCAGAACGCTGGCAACAGATGAAGTGAATGTCTGCACGATTGAAGACCCGATAGAAATGATTGAGGGCAGCTTTAATCAGATGCAGGTGCAGCACAATATCGAGCTGGATTTTGCCGAAGGTATCCGTGCGCTGATGCGTCAGGACCCGGACATCATCATGGTGGGTGAAGTACGTGATCCTGAAACAGCCGATATGGCGATTCAGGCCGCACTAACCGGCCATCTCGTATTATCAACACTGCATACCAATGATGCGCCGTCATCCATTACGCGTCTGGCTGATCTGGGTGTTCAGCCTTTTCTGATTGCCGCCACAGTGCTAGGGGTGATGGCGCAACGTTTGGTGCGCACGCTATGCCCGCACTGCAAAGTAGAAGTCGACTGTGATGAGAAAGCATGGGCTGATCTGACCCATCCGTGGAAAGCGCCAGTGCCCAAGAAAATCTGCCAGCCCAAAGGTTGCTTAGAGTGCCGCGAGACAGGTTATCTGGGGCGTATGGGTATTTATGAAATCATGGTTCTGTCGCATGAGTTAAAGAAAGTGATCAGTGAGGGCGCTAGCCTAGTGGATATACGCAAGCAGGCTTACAAGGAAGGGCTGCGGCCATTGCGTATTTCAGGGGCGCAGAAAGTGGCGCACGGCCAGACCACGATTGAAGAAGTGTTGCGCGTTGCGCCGCTTAATTAATTTTTTGAGTGCTTGAGGAATGTATGCTGAGTAAAAGATTAATGCTGTCCGCGGCGCTAGTGATTCTGCTAACAGGATGTGAAAGTTCTGAAGACGAGGCAGTAGCGTATCGACTGAAGTCGGTTGATTATTTGGATACTGATAATAATCAGATAGCGTTGATGGTCTATAACTACAGTGCAGGTGGATTGCTGAGTCGCCTTAATACGTATACGGGCAAAGGCGCTGATGGAATATGGGGCACTCTGGATGACGTGATGGGTTATTACTCAACGTGCTCATTCTCTGGCAGTGGAGCTGCTTCCTATCGTGATTACAGCGTGGAATACAGCGCCCTTCCCTTGGAGCCCACTGCGCAAACTGACTGGAAGGCATTAAAAGCACGCCCCATAAACTGTGTGGATGGCGTGGGTGCATACCCAATGGCCAATGAAGTTACCTATAACACGGCAGCAGGCGTGCCAGATGTTGAAGAGGGCAGGTATCAATTCGAGCGGGTTTCTACCAATTCTTCGCGTTGGACCACTCAGGTCAGCACAGTAATAACCACCGCACGTAGCCGTGATTTTTTCTATGTCCTTAATTCAGTGGGTGGACTGGAAGGAATTCTTGTTGAAGAGAAAACGGGCAGTAGTAGTGTTTTTACTGGATACTACAAGTACACGTTTAATAGCGAAGGAAAATTGTCGCGTCGGGAGCTTAGAAATAGCCCTGGTGTGAATGCTAAGTGGGGCGATGCTGACGACACTATTCGTTCGTATGAGCAGATAACTCGTAGTGGCAATATTGTTACTTTGCGCTTTTACACGGGCGCCGGTGCTGATGGCACATGGTTTAATAGCAACGATACACAATCTGGCTACATCATTTATCAATACGATGGCAGTACCTTGCAGCTTGAGGCAGAGTCTTCTAATGCGGGCACTGACGGGCTATGGGAAACTGATGACGATGTATTAATTGCTAAACGCTATAACTACGAAAAAATTTGATTTTCATTGTTTTTTTAAGGAGAAAGTAAGATGGGATCTTTTGTTCTAGCTATCATGATTTTCGCGGTAGCACTGGTCATTATGACCGTAAAGCAAGTACCACAGGGCTATGAGTGGACAGTAGAGCGCTTTGGTCGTTACACCCGCACGCTTTCACCTGGTCTCGATTTCATTTGGCCAGTGTTCGAAAAAGTGGGCAATAAAGTCAATGTGATGGAGCAGGTGCTGGATATTCCGCCGCAGCAAGTGATCTCGCGTGACAACGCCATGGTCACGATTGATGCGGTTTGCTTCTATCAGGTGTTTAGTGCCTCACAGGCTTCATACGAAGTGAGTAACTTGGATTATGCTATTCGTAATCTCACCATGACCAATATTCGTACTGTCATAGGCTCGTTGGATTTGGATCAAATGCTCTCGCAGCGTGATCAGATCAACTCGCAGTTGCTGTCGGTAGTGGATCAGGCGACTAATCCTTGGGGTATCAAGATCACCCGTATCGAAATTAAGGACATCACGCCGCCGACTGACTTGGTCGAGGCAATGGGCTCGCAGATGAAAGCAGAGCGTACCAAGCGTGCACAGATTTTGGAGGCCGAAGGTTTCCGTCAGGCCGCTATTCTGTCAGCTGAAGGTAAGAAGCAGGCACAGATTCTGGAAGCCGAGGGTGAACGTCAGGCCGCCTTCTTAGAGGCTGAGGCGCGTGAGCGTGCTGCCGAAGCAGAAGCCAAGGCCACCATGATGGTGTCACAGGCTATTGCTAAGGGTGACATTCAGGCCGTGAATTATTTTGTGGCGCAAAAGTATGTGCAAGCGCTGGCTCAGATTGCCAGCAGCCCAAACAGCAAGCTCATCATGATGCCGTTAGAGTCATCACAGCTTATTGGCTCGATTGCGGGTATCGGCGATATCGTGAAGCAAGTTCAGCATAATCTGAAGGGTTGAGGAAAATGGAAGCCTTTGTCGAGAATCCCGCACTGTGGTGGCTGAGTACCGGCGTGTTCCTGTTGGTGCTGGAGATTATCGGCAGTACGCTGTTTTTTCTCTGGTTCAGTGGCGCCATGTTCCTCACGGCACTGGTGACGTGGTTATTTAACCCGTCACCCGTTGTGCAGGGTGCTACCTTCGCGGTAGCGACTGTACTGGCACTGATAGGCTGGCAGCGTTTTCGTCCTTTGCAGAAAATGGAGGGGCGAGATGCTGCGTCAGGTCTTAATAATCGTTTGGCAGGCTATATCGGCCGCGAGTTTGTGCTGATTGACGCTATTGTGAATGGACAGGGGCGCGTACAACTGGATGACACATACTGGACAGCGGTAGGTGACGATATGCCTGCCGGCACGCATGTACGTGTTGCTGCGGTAGAAGGCATGCATTTTCGTCTGGAGCGTGTTTGATTGTTAGGGCACTGCTTGGGTAGGGGTATTTCAATTGTTCAGGAATAAATTGTGAGCCAACAACGTATCGAGATCGTTCAAGAGTTTACATTTCCGGTCAGTAAGCTTTTTGCCTTTCTGAGTGTTCATGAAAACCTGGAGCAGATATTTGCGCCGGTAAAAATTCGTACGATTCGTGCCGGTAGCGATGCGCCTAACGGCGTAGGCTCTACTCGTGAATTACGAATTTTGATCGCTCCACCTTTCGAAGAAACCGTAACAGCATTCAAAGAAAATGAGTTGATTGAATATCGGATCACTCGAGGCAGCCCGCTTAAAAATCATCATGGCGTGATGCGCTTTTATCAGATGGGCGATGGCAGTCGCCTGCATTACACCATTGTGTTTGAAGGCAAGCTCCCATTTGTGGCAGGCCTGATTCGTCGCGGACTAGAGCAATCTATTCGCCGAGGTTTAAAAAACCTGCGCCTTTGATTCGCTTTTGCTCAATGTATAAAAATACCGGCGATCAGGCCGGTATTTTTATGGATTAAAAAGTAACGGTATTACTGGCTGGATAAAATACTGTCCCAAAACTCTGGGCGTGGCGGAGGAGTAGTCACTCCTTGTCGGGCACGCAGGCGAGTTGCCAGTAATTCACACCACAAATCGAGATGGTGATCATAAAACTGCTGGTTGCCGACTAGGTGCCTGTCCAATGACATGCCGCGTAATAGCCACTGCATCATGATCATCAAGTCCAAAACACTGTTGTTTTGATCTACCGGTTCAAAATAATGTTCAGCGGCACCACTGATGAGTTGGTATCCGGCCGCCCACAGGCGCTTCATCATGGCGGCTAATTCATCGTCATGACGGCTGGCGAGTTGCAGCTCCATGATGGCGGCATGTTCGCGGGTGCCAAATACGTTGTGCCAGGCGCTGTGCACCATAGCTCGCACGCGGTCATCCGAGTTATTCAGCACAAGCATGGCCTCGCCTAGGCGCACATACATATGCCGTACTAGGCGCTCGGCTGTCGCCTCGATCAGCGCGGCTTTCGAAGGGAAATGATGCATGGGCGCGCCCCGTGAGACTTCTGCACACTCCACAATCTTGCTAATAGTGGTGCCGGCATAGCCCTCGCGCTCTAGGCAAGACAGTGTTGCATCAATCAGACGTATCCGCATGGTCTCGCTGCGCTCCTGCTGAGTGCGGCGTGTGGTGGCGGAAGAGGGCGAAGTGTTTTGCATATAAGGCTCCTGCGTAATTAGCAGTTTTTCTTTTATATCAGTGACTTGAATGTATTTTGTCAACTGGGGCCATGCAGTTTGGCCTTAAGTGATACGGTTATTTTATTGACAAAAGGAGGCACAGATTGGTATCAAGATACATGTTGGACGACCGTATTGTAAATACGTTCTGACTTTTACCCGAATTTCGAGGAATTACCCATGAGCGTCACCGTACCGCAGTCAGTTGCTCCGATGATCCCCCGTACTCTGTTCAACTCTGACCATGAGGCGTTTCGCACCACTGTGCGTCGCTTCTTCGAGACGGAGCTGGCTCCGCATTATGAAAAGTGGGAAGAGCAGCAGCACATTGATCGGAACATCTGGAACAAGGCCGGTGAGCTCGGCCTGCTGTGTCCCACTATGCCTGAGCAGTACGGCGGCGCCGGTGTTGATCGTCTTTACAGCATGATCCTGATGGAAGAGCAGGCCCGCGTGGGTGACTCTGCCTCCGGTTTCTCTTTGCACTCCGATATCGTGGCCAACTACATCAATAACTTCGGTACCGAAGAGCAAAAGATGGAGTGGCTGCCGAAGATGTGTAGCGGTGAAGTAGTAGGCTCTATCGCTATGACTGAGCCGGGCACAGGCTCTGATCTGCAAAGCATTCGCACCACCGCTGTAGCCGATGGCGATGACTACATTGTTAACGGCTCAAAGATTTTTATCACTAACGGCTACCTGTGCGACATGTCAGTAGTAGTGGTAAAGACTGGTGATATCAGTGGTGGCGCACAAAGCGTGTCACTGTTGATTATGGACGCCAATACCCCAGGATTCACCAAAGGCAAGCCACTGAAGAAAGTGGGCATGCGCGGTCAAGACACCTGCGAACTCTTTTTTGATAACGTGCGCGTACCGAAGAGCAACCTGCTCGGCATGGAAGGCATGGGCTTCATTATGCTGATGAAGGAATTGGCGTGGGAACGGATGATGATCGCCATTATTTGCGCATCGGGTGCCGAGAATGCAATCGCCACAACAGTCGATTACGTCAAGCAGCGCAAGGTATTCGGCAAGTCGGTATCGTCTTTCCAGAATACCCGTTTCAAGCTCGCCGAAATGCGCTCCGAAGCGCAGATCGCTCGCGTATTCGTGGATCGCTGCATGGAGCAGGTGCTGAAGAATGAGCTGAGTGTCGAAGCGGCCTGTGCGGCAAAATACTGGGTTTCTGATCTGCTTTCCAAGATAGTCGATGAGTGCGTACAGTTGCACGGTGGCTACGGCTATATGCTGGAATACCCGATTGCTCGTGCTTACATCGATACACGTGCTAACCGTATTTATGGTGGCACCAACGAAATCATGAAAGAACTGATTTCGCGTTCGATCTAATCGTGTTGTTTTGACCAGATTATTTTAAGTAAGTGGTTCTGGTCGAATAGCGAAGGTCAAAAAAATGGGGGAGACGTTATGTCTTCCCCATTTTTATTGGAAAGTAATAGTAAAAATTTACTTTAAGCACTGATTCGTTGGTAAAACGCCTGTAATGTGGCCTCGGTTTCTGCTTCCAGAGCAACGCCAGCACTATTCAAGAAGCCTGCCAGCATTTCGTAATGACCAATCAAAATCATGATCTCGATCATCAGTTTTTCACTGTAGTGAGTCGATAGCATTTTCCATGTATCGCTGCTGATGCATTTATCATTAAAAACCTCATCGCATGCCTGCATTACGGCACAGATAAGTGGATCAGTAAAAGCTGACGGACCGCTGGCAAGTGCCACGATTTCGTCATCTGTCACGCCAACACGCAAGGCAATCTCGACATGCTGCCCCCATTCATAGCGGCTACGGCAGTTCCATGCGGTGCGCAGAATAATCATTTCACGCACGGTTCCAGGCAGCCGTCCCCAGGGCATCAAGCGTGAAGCAAAAAATAGCCATGCCCAGAACAGCCGTGGATTGATGTTCAAGACAGTAAAAACATCAGGAACTTGCTTACGCCCAAACAGGCGGGATGCTTGCGCAACCATGCGAAATAGCAAGCCACGCGTGGCAGGTTCTGGTGTGGAAAGACGGGCATCAGACATGGCATACCAGCCACGTGGAGGCGCGAGAGCATCATGTGACATTGGGTTGCTCCTGTTTACGAAATTCGCCGGGGGTGACTCCGGTGTTCTGTTTGAAAAAACGCAGAAATGCTTGAGGTGAACTGAAGCCTAGGCGTTCGGATATATCACTAATCGTATCGCTTTGCTCTCGCAGTTGTTGCCGCGCCGTCTGCAAACGAACCTCATCAAGTATGTCGCGAAAGCCAGTGCCAGATTCTTGCAAGTGGCGATGCAGGCTACGCGTACTGATACCCAGTTGTGTCGCCACTGCATCGCGGGTTGGGATGCCACTGGGCATCATGATGGTAATGAGTCGCCGGATATCATCTTGCAGTGCCTCTGGACGATTGCGTGCATGTAGCAGATCCAGCGTGTGCTGTTCCAGTAAGGCCTTTAATGCCGTATCACCGTGTGGCAACCGAGCCTTCAGTAGATCGACAGGAATCACGACGGCGTTACAGTGGTGCTCAAAATATACGGGGCAGCGAAAAAATGAAAAATAGTCCCGACGGGCATCGGTACCGGTTGGCTGAGCATGAGCAAATTGCACAGCACGGGGCAAGTCTGTCGTCGCCGGTAAGAGCAGGCGGGCAAGCATCACAAAAGCCCCCAGTACATACTCACTGGCATGACGGCGAAAGGCAGGACTGCCAGCCGCGCACTCCCAGCGCACTTCAACAATACCGGGAGCGAAGGCCAGCGTGGTGGTGCCGATATTGCTAAGCAGGCCATTGAAGCGAACAACGGCCTCCAGTGCGTCGGCCAGAGTAGTGCAGGACTGCAGCAGCAGGCCAAGAGCGCCGAACGTAGCCGGCTGTATTTCACGTGCCAGTTGCAGCCCCGCCATGACACTGGCCGGGTATTGATCCAGCGTGGAAATGACCGCCTCAATAGCCGACATGGGAATCGTGCCATCCACATCTGCCAGCGATATCCGTGACAAGCCCGTCGCCGCTAACAGCGTCGCAGCAGGCACGCCTGCGGCCTCGGCTTGCCGCATCATGTGCTGAAGGTGCCGCGTTGATACCCAGGCGGTGTCAGTGGGTTTTTCAGGGTTAGACATGAAGGCATCCCGAAAAGTCTTTGCATAGCCATCATCTTGTCACAAATCGGGTCAGAAAATTCGGCATGGCCTTTTATGGTACTGATAATGGCCGATAGGGATACTCTATGCGCAGGGCATCACGCCTACGCTTCACCTGTGCATTCATTACGGTAAGGGTATGTCATGGCAATCAGAAGTCTGGCGGGAAAGAAATGTCTGGTGACGGGTGCCGCGAGTGGCATCGGTCGAGCGGTGGCTGTGGCAGCGGCTGCCGAGGGAGCAGAGCTTTTCCTCACGGATATCAATGCAGAAGGCCTGCAAGCGGCCGCCGGCAGCATTAAGGCAACGGGTGGTAAGGTCAGTCTGGCGAGTGTCGTGAATATTGCAGATCATGACAGCGTGAAGGCACTGGCCGACGATATTCATGCCCGGTTTGGCAGTCTTGATGTTGTCATGAATATTGCCGGCATTGCGATATGGGGGCGCATAGAAGACCTACAGCATCAGCAATGGCGCAAAGTGGTCGAGGTCAATCTCATGGGGCCTATTCATGTGCTCGAGTACTTTGTTCCGGCAATGATCCATGCCGGCCGAGGCGGCCATATCGTTAATGTGTCATCAGCCGCGGGCCTGTTCGGGCTGCCTTGGCATGCTGCTTACAGTGCCAGCAAGTTTGGCTTGCGCGGCGTGTCGGAAGTGTTGCGTCACGATCTCAAGCATCACGGCATTGGCGTCAGTCTGGTATGTCCGGGCGGTGTGGATACCGGCTTGGTAAGCACAGTTGATGTGGCAGGCGTTAACATGAACGACCCGGCCATTCAGCGTTTTCGCGAGCACTTTCAGAAGCGCGCCATTAGTCCCGAACAAGCAGCGACGGCCATTTTGCGCGGCATCAAAGCCAACCGTTATATGGTTTTTACCTCAGCCGATATCCGCATTGGCTACTGGTTTCAGCGCAAGTTTTCCTGGCCCTACGAGATAGCCATGCAGCAGTTGAATAATTACATGCAGCGTTTGGCAGAGCGGAGCGGGCGGGGCTGAGGCGAGGCGGGCTCGGTATAACCCCTCTTATTTAGGGATGGTACAACTCTGTTAGGTTGCTGAGCGTTGTACCAATAGTTGTACCAGCAAGCGATAAGTATGGTGGGAAGCTAATAGGTATTCTTGGGTGCCATAAAACAGAAAACCCCGCATTTGCGGGGTTTAGAGTGCGGTTTCAGGACTTTGTAGGATGACCTAAAACTGCTTTTTTGGTGCCCAG
Source organism: Moraxellaceae bacterium UBA2031 (assembly GCA_002333145.1). Taxonomy (GTDB): domain Bacteria; phylum Pseudomonadota; class Gammaproteobacteria; order Pseudomonadales; family Moraxellaceae; genus UBA2031. The sequence goes on along the minus strand of DDBN01000138.1, from coordinate 1,438 downwards.
GAGAGGACTTGAACCTCCACGTCTTTCGACACTAATACCTGAAACTAGCGCGTCTACCAATTTCGCCACCTGGGCTCAGTGGCGCGCAATTTATAGCCACTTCATGGGATTGTCAACGTCTTCGCGCTATAATAGAGGCTGATTGTTCATTTCGTGGCCAGTGGCCACCCATGCAGGAAGTTTCTATGTCCAAGCCTACTTGGCAGGACCCCCACGCCGGCCGTGAAGCCGAGCGGTACGAAAACCCGATTCCAAGCCGGGAGCTGATTCTTGAGCTTCTGGTTAACGGCAAGAAGGCCTTGGCGGCCGATGAGATCGCCGCCCACTTTGGCCTTGTTGACGAAGATCAGACAGAGGCCCTCCGTCGCCGCTTGGGTGCGATGATCCGTGACGGTCAGGCACAGTCCGATCGTCGTGGGGTCTACTCCCCTATGGATGAGTCTCACTTGATTCGTGGGCGCGTCATGGGCCATCCCGATGGCTTCGGCTTTCTCATTCCGGATGACAAGTCGCCCGATCTGCTGCTGACTTCCCGCGAAATGCGCCGGGTCTTCCATGGCGATATTGTGCTGGCTCGTGAGTCAGGCTACGACCACAAGGGCCGCCGTGAGGCTCAGATCGTCCGTGTTGATGAAAAGCGGATGAAGAAGTTGGTTGGCCGCTATTACGAAGAGTCCGGCAATGCCTATGTGGCGCCGGATAATGCCCGTATCACGCAAGAAGTCCTGATAACCAATACGGATCACAAAGCAGTGGTCGGTCAGTTTGTCTGTGTCGAAATTCAGGATTACCCCACGCTTCGTAACCTGCCAACAGGTTGCATCGTTGAGGTGCTGGGCGACTTTATGGCGCCAGGCATGGAAATTGATATTGCCATTCGCAATTACGATATCCCGCATGTGTGGCCCGTCGAAGTGGATCGCGAAGCCGCTCGCCTCGATCCGGAAGTAACAGAGGAAGAAAAGAAGGATCGTGTCGATCTTCGTGATCTTCCACTGGTGACGATTGATGGCGAAGATGCGCGTGACTTTGATGATGCCGTGTATTGCGAAAAGCGTCGCGGTGGATTCCGTCTTATCGTAGCCATCGCCGATGTCTCGCACTATGTGCGTAAAGATACGGCGCTGGACACTGAAGCACTGAATCGTGGCAACTCCGTTTATTTCCCGCAGCAGGTCGTTCCTATGCTGCCGGAAGTTCTGTCGAATGGCCTGTGTTCATTGAATCCGCATGTCGATCGTCTGTGCATGGTTTGTGACATGAATATTTCACTGGCCGGGCGTGTTACTGAGTACAAGTTTTATGAGGGTGTGATGCACTCCCATGCGCGCCTGACATACACCAAGGTCAGTGCCCTAATTGAACGGCCGGATAGCGATGAAGGCCGTCAGGTCGCCAAAGAGCATGCAAAGGTTGTTGAGCCTGTGCAGCGGTTGCA
>DDBN01000151.1:672-2536 GCA_002333145.1 Moraxellaceae bacterium UBA2031 | reverse complement strand
ATGACACCTGTACAGGACGTTCGATGTCTCGCATTTTTATAGCTGTATTTTGTTCCCTATTGTCCTTTGCATGGATGGAGCCGGCACTGGCAGCCCGCGAAGGCTGTGATCGTCCCAAGCTGACAGCCCCCGTTGCCGTGAGTCAGCCGGCGGCCACTGACGTTACGGTTGCAACGCAGAATCTTTGGCGCTTATTTGACGATGTAAAAGACGGCGGACAGGTACTGACAACGGAGCAGTACGATTTAAAGCGTACAAAGCTGGCACGTCAGATTGCCGAGGTGCTGCATCTGCCTGATGTGGTGGCGGTGCAAGAGGTGGAGAATCGTCGTGTGCTGGCAGGATTGGCCACAGAAGTCGCGCGCCTCAGTGGTCGGCCTGCCTACCAGTCTCTGGTGTTGGAAGGAATGGACCCGGGCGGCATTGATGTCGGCTTTTTGGTGCGTGCGGATTGGAAAGTGCTTGCCGTGAAACAGTTGCTGACCGATAAACGCTTGGATAGCCATCCGCTGTTTGACCGCCCTCCGCTTCATATTGTGTTGCAGGATTTGAGCGGGCAGCGCCTAGAGCTGGTGAATGTCCATCTCAAGTCGCTCAAGGGGTCTGAGCATCCCGGTAAGGTGAAAAAAATTGCCAGCAAGCGGCGGCTGCAGGCGCAGGCATTGGCGGGCTGGTGGCGTCAGTACGTGCGTAGTTATCCCCGTGTGGCGCTTCTGATGCTGGGTGACTTCAATGCAACACCCGAGGTGCTGGGTGGCGTGGATGTGCTAGGCGAATTGCATGCGGCGGGCTTGGTGATGACCAGTGATCGCTTGCCAGCAGAGCAGCGTTATACCTATGTATATCAATGCCGTCCCGAACTGATCGACAATATTCTTGCCAGTCCTGGCATGGTTGCACGTATCAGAGCGCTGGAAGCATCCAGAGGTAATGCCGACAGGCATCGACGTGTATCAAAAGAAGGTGATACTGCTGCAGGCAGTTCGGATCATGATGCGCTGGTGCTGTATCTGCAGCGCTGATTAGCACTTTTGGACGTTGAGAATTCTAATGAAAAAGCTCTACCTCAATATGAGTGTGTTGGCACCAGTAGTCGCGGCACTGTGTATTTTCATTGGGAGTGCAGTGCTGCATGTGCAGGAAATGCAGCGCATGGACAGTGCACTCTCCGAGCAGGATCGCTTGCTGCATGTGCGATCGGAGCTTCAGCAGGCTCGACGCGTTTTGTTGGAGGATGGTTCTTCTGTGGCCGCGGCGTCGTCACACTTACGTGCATTGGCCGATCTTTACGCGGGCGATACCACATCGCGTGAGCATGTCGAGATAATGTTGCAAGGTACTGAAATGCCCGAAGCAGCAGCAAGACACCTTGATGCCTTGGTGAGTTCCGCGGCAGAAACAGAAGCGCGTAATGTGGAGTCATTACAACAAGTACGGGCAACGTTATGGCAACGAGTATGGCTGTTGGGTGGCTTGGGCTGTGTTGCCATGGCCTATACCGCCTTTATGCTGCTGATGGCATTGCTTGAGCGCAATAGACTTAACGATCGACTGAAATTTGAGTCGACACATGACAGCCTGACATCCCTACCGAACCGGCGTTTTTTTACGCAGTGGGCCGAACGAGCCATGGCGCAAGCGTCACGCGAGCGTACACAGTTAGCGTTGTTGTATATTGATCTCGATGGGTTTCGTCACGTTAATGACGAGCAGGGGCGCGAGATGGGCGATCGCCTGCTTCGGGTGGCGGCACAGCGTTTTCGCGAGCGTGTGCGTGAGTCAGATGTGCTGGCCAGGGTTGGTGATGATGAGTACGTGATTTTAACGTCACTATCCAATGACTCAGCATCAGTCACACCTCTGG
>DDBN01000151.1:0-619 GCA_002333145.1 Moraxellaceae bacterium UBA2031 | reverse complement strand
GAGCCAGGGTTGCTCGTTCATAACGGGCGGGACCGGCTGTTGTCGCGGCCCGGGCGTACGCACCCAGATTCAGATCATTGCGAAGGCGGCAAGTTTTTTAACCCACGCCATCCTGAGCGCGCATTAACGCAGGTGTTTACCTGGCTGCGGACACGCAAGCCATCACGCTGGCCGGGATGGGTTGATAATGAAACTTTCCCATTACCTAAAGCGCGGCACTCTGACCAACTGTGCGACTGGCGTGTAACGTTTATTAATCATGCCACCGTGCTGTTACAGTTGGGCCCTTACAATTTACTGACTGATCCGGTGTGGGCGACACGCGCCAGTCCCTTTCGTAATCTGGGGCCGCGTCGTGTGCGTGCAGCAGGGGTTTCGCTCAGCAATCTTCCGCCTATTGATGTAGTGCTGCTGTCGCATAACCACTACGACCACCTTGATCTGGCGACGCTAAAGTTTCTCGCTAAACGAGATAACCCATTGGTAGTTACCGGGCTGGGAAATGCGGCTCTGCTGGCAGAGAACGGCATCCGCCATGTCAGCGAGTTGGATTGGTGGGAGCATGTGGCCTTCAAGGATCTGCGTATTCATTTCACCCCGGCGCAGCATTTTTCCGGCC
>DDBN01000098.1:1014-10491 GCA_002333145.1 Moraxellaceae bacterium UBA2031 | reverse complement strand
GGGTATCTGCCGCTATCGCACTGCCTGAAAGAAGCAGAACAGCCACACCCGTCATCACCTTACGCACATCTATACTCCTTAAACTTACTTAGGCTGCAATGCAGCGCGCAGACTGGCCAGCACCTCTGCTGTCGGCGGCCGCACGTTGCGCCAGATAAAAAACGCCTCGGCCGCCTGCTCTACCAGCATGCCCAGGCCATCACGGGTTTGTGCTCCAGCGGCTGCCGCCCATTGCAGGAAAACCGTTGGAACAGGCCCATACATCATATCGTAGGCAAACGACCCTGGGGCCAGCACCCCCTCAGGCAGCGGCGGCAGATCACCCTGCAAGCTGGCTGATGTCCCATTAATCACCACATCAAAGGATTGCCCAGCAAGCCCATCAAAACCGGTACCGTGGACGGGACCTTCCGCGGCAAACAAGCCTGCCAGTGCGTTGGCCTTGGCCGCCGTACGATTAGCCACTACCAAAGTGGCCGGCTTTTCTGCCAGCAAAGGGCTCAGTACGCCACGCACCGCACCACCCGCCCCCAGCACCAGCACCCGTTTGCCCTTTAGAGCGACCCCTACATTCTCCACAAGATCGCGCACCAGTCCGACACCATCGGTGTTGTCGCCATGCAACAAGCCATCCTTGCCCAGTGTCAGTGTATTCACCGCCCCTGCCCGCTCGGCACGCGGCGAGCGCACATCGGCCAGCGCCCACGCCTGCTCCTTGAAGGGAACGGTTACATTGCACCCCTTACCNNTTCCCAAATACACAGTACAAATTAGCCATATGTACCTCCGGTCGGCGAGCTTCCGGTACTCCGTCGAAATCGTCAACCGCAATCATTGCGCCAACACTGCCTCACAAGGCAGACTGCGCAGCTTACTAACACCGCATGGAGTTTGCTGCAGTGCGCCTTAAAAGACCCTTCGCTTCCGTTCTGCTCTGCCTTGCCGTCCTGCTGCCTACCCTCTCATTTGCTGCTTCAGTCGCTGAGCTGCAGACAGCACGAGACAATGCCTTTCGTGCCGCCACACAGATGCTGATGTTTGTTGCGTTGGACAAAGCCATTGAGCGTCGAGTTATCGCTGAAAAGGCTATCGCAAATGTTGATGCAACGGTGGCTGGGCTCAACGACGCTAATCTCTCCGCACGCTGGCAAACAGCCCGTACCTCGCTGACCACCAGCCCCTACCAGAGCGGAACGACCAATCAGCTGCAACTGTATGCGTAGGAAAACGAAGTTACGGCATTTTCCAATGAGCTAACTCGCCTCATTCCGCGCGAGCTTGATCGCAACAAGAACAACATGTACGACCTTGCTGCGCGAATGCAGATCATGTTGGTGATCTACCTGCGCAATAGCGCCGACCCCATGGGTGGCAGCAATTACACCGGGATAAACTCTGATAAAGACTTGAAACTGCTGGCAGATGGATTCACCATCAAACTCAATGAGGTGATACGCCAGAACCCCAAGCATGCCCTCGCATTGAACAAGGTAAAATCCAAATGGGTTTTCCTGTCAGCCCGTATTTCGGACTTCAAGGCCGGCAATGTACCCTTCATCGCTGATCTTTATGGCCGCCAGATCATCGACATACTGCTGAGTACGGCCAGCAGCTAAAAACTACTGAATTAAAAAAGCCGGCAATCGCCGGCTTTTTCATGCCTTCACGATAACGGCACCCAGTCACGGCCAGTCAAATACTTTTCACAAAGCTCTNNCGCTCGCCATAAGGTGTGTTCTTGCGTCGCGCCAGAATGGGCTGGTAGGCGCGAATATACCCATCACCCACCGCACGCATAAATGCAAAGCACTGATCTGCTCCCCACTCATTTAGGTCGTCATAAAATAGCCCACCCACACCGCGCGGCTCATTGCGGTGCTTGAGAAAAAAATAGGTATCGCACCAGCGTTTGTAATCTTGATAGACCTTGTCGCCAAACGGTGCGCACAGGTCCTTGGCCACCGTATGCCAGTGCACACAGTCATCTTCGTTACCGTAGTAGGGCGTGAGATCGAAGCCCCCGCCAAACCACCAGATAGGTTCCTGCCCTTCGCGCTCTGCCACAAACAAGCGCACATTGGCATGCGACGTAGGGGCGTAAGGATTACGCGGATGGATTACCAGCGACACCCCGAGTGCTTGCGCACGGCAGCCAGCCAACTCCGGGCGATGTACCGTGGCCGACGCCGGCATCTGCGTAATATGCACATGCGAAAACAATACGCCGCCTTTCTCGATCACGGTGCCATTTTCCAGAACACGGGAGCGACCTCCGCCGCCCTCGGCACGCGTCCACTCATCGGTACGAAAGCTGGCGCCGCCTTCTTCTGCTTCCAGCATGGCGCAGATACGATCCTGCAAATCGAGCAAATATGCTTTTACGGCGGCAATATCCGGTGTCGATGGTCGTGCAGGTGCCGTCATAAAAACCTCAGCGTTTTCTTAAAACGATGCCGGTACGGGCATCACGAATTTCAGACGGCTTGCCATCTCCCCCCAGTTGGCCTGGCAGGATGTAAACCAGCCCATCGCCAAACTGCTGCTTTAATTCCAAGACATCACAAGCAGGAGGATGGCCACTGATATTGGCGCTGGTCGATACCAGCGCGCCGCCAAAGGCATTGCACAGTGCTTGTACGCCAGGGTGGGCTGTAACGCGTACGGCGATACTGTCATGTTGTCCACGCAACCAAGCAGGTGCTGCCGCTGCTGGAACTACCCAAGTGTAAGGCCCCGGCCAAGTGGCGGCGCAAGCTTCTCGCTGGCCATCGTCCAGTTCTGTCAGCCAGCGCTCTACCTGTGCCAGAGAGGCCGCTATGATAATGAGTCCTTTGGACTCAGGGCGCTGTTTTAGATCGAGCAACCGTCGAACGGCGGCCTCGTTGAAAGGGTCACAACCCAGCCCCCACACGCCTTCCGTGGGGTAGGCAATAACGCCACCCGACTGCAGCAAACTGACAGCCNNAGGCCACCGCTGCGCCTGCGGGTAAGCGCTCATACCCACCTGGCACGCTCGCCACCAGCCCGGACATTTCCAGCTGGAACAACACTTGAAGAACTGTCGCTGGTGCCAGACCGGACATGGCAATGAGCCAGTCCGCATGGCGGCACTCCTGCCCCAGCAATGTCAGCAACTGTCGAGAAGTGGAGTCCGGAGCGGGCACGACAGTAGGCACAACTGCACGCTCGGCCGTCACCTCCGGTATCGGCAGCGTTAGCTGCTCCCGCAGCCAGCCAACAAGGGCGGGCAGATCTTCCAGAATATGTGCTGTTTCCGTGACCAAGCTTGCCCCGTCACGGATAAGCTGCAGGCAACCACGGGCCTGTGCGTGATGACGAGAGCCGGGCAAAGCCCACACCGTACGGCCATGCTCTGCCGCCAGCCGCGCGGTGATCAGTGAGCCACTTTCAGGCGCCGCCTCCACCACCAGCACCCCCAGCGATAAGCCGCTAATGATGCGATTGCGACGAGGAAAGTGATGCGCCAATGGAGGAGTGCCCGGAAGATATTCGCTGACTATCAGACTGCCGCTCTCCACGATCTCGCCGTATAAACGTTGATGTTCGCGGGGATAGGGGCGATCCGCACCCGTGCCCAGCACCGCAATCGTGCGCCCACCGGCCCGCAGCGCCCCTGTGTGCGCCGCACCATCAATGCCACTGGCCAAGCCGCTAGTAATAACCAGCCCCGCACGACTCAAGTCAGCGGCAAAATCACGGGCATCGGCCAGACCAGAGTGCGACGGGTGCCTGCTGCCGACAATCGCCAACTGCGGCAGCCCAAGCAACGCCGCCTCACCGCGCAAGAACAGCAATGGCGGGGCGTCAGGAATTTCACGCAACAAGGCGGGATAGTCTGTCGAATTCAAGGTCAGAATATGCTGGCCGACGCGCTCGCCCCAGGCCATGTCGGCCGCCACCCCTTCATCCAGCTCGCGCTGTAGCTCAGGGTCCTGCCTTTGCTGCCAGTGCTGCAAACGAGCGACCGCCGAGGCACCAATGCCCGCTGCACGCCAATCCGCCGGAGTTGCCGATAGCGCCGTGGCTGGATCAGCAAAGGCCGTCAGGGCTCGATGAAAACGCAGAGAAGATTGCTGAAGCAAGCGCCACAGCCGCAGCCAGTCCACCAATTGGACCGGCAGGAGAGAAGAGTCTTGCATGGCATCCTTGCCTCAAAAAAACGGGCCGTCAAAAGACAGCCCGGTATAACGATTAAACGATTTAGAAATCAGTCGCCGCTGACTGGCGGCTTGACCTCATCACCCACCTTCACTGCTGTGGTTGAACGCAGCACCAGCGCATAGCTCACTCTGGAGAATGTACGGAACACCATAGCCAAGCCAGCACGCTCAGAAGGCAACTTCACGTATTCGTTGGTTACGCGATCACGCACAGATTCGCCGCGCTTGTATACCGCAAACGTATGGCCAGATTTTACACCATCCAAGTCGCCGCGATTGATAACGATGACACTGTACTGCGCGCCCGAACCCAAGCTATCAAAAATACGCAGGATGCGGCCCGGCTTCACGCCCTCAGGATTGCTGGGGTAGAAGACCGAGGAAATACGCTCGCTCTCATTCGACAGCACCTTGTCCTCGATACGCACTTCCTGCGTAGTCCGGGTCATTTCCAGCGTGCCAACTTCGCGATCCAGCGCAATAATCTTACCGGCACCGATATCTTCTGCCTCGTATCCCAGTACCTCACGGGTGTCCGGATCGATATAAGATTTGCCGCTGCGGTAAACGCCGTAGACGCTGCCAGAATCCAGCTGCGCACCCTTGTTGCGGACATAAACGCTATCGCCTGCTCCCCCGATAATACGTCCTTCCTTGCCAGCAAGAATGTAGGGTGCCTTATCCAGCTCTGCCTTCGTGACGACACGTGAGCCGTTCAGGTAGCGTTGAATTTCCTGCAGGGGAATCGCTGGAATAGCCAAGCTGAGGGGCTGCACACGAATTTGCGGATGCAGCTTCTGGTCACGCCCTGTGCCGCTGATAATCTGTGGAGTTTTGCCTGTGGCAATGCGCTCTTCGACTTCAGCACAACCACCGCCCAGATCCACGGCCACTACAGCGCGGCCCTTAATCTGGCAAAGCAGCAGAACATCACCGGGATAGATGAGATGTGGATTCTGAACCTGAGGATTGATTTCCCAGACTTCTGGCCAACGCCAAGGGTCCGAAAGATAGCGACTGGAAATATCCCACAGCGTGTCGCCACGCACGACGGTGTAGCGCTCAGGAGCGGAATCCCGCACCTGTACCGGCGCATCCGCCTGTACAGCACCGGCCATAAGGCAGGCACCCACGATTCCCAGAAGACGTTTTTTCATTATGTTTCCCTTCAGGCTGGGCAGGCCGGACTGTCCGAGGCGGCCGGGTGTCGGTCGCAATTTCAGATTGCACCCGTATAATAGGGTGAAGCCAAGCCGTACTCTGTGACGCAATTATCAGACTTTTACAGTAACTTCATCACCTTAGCAAGCATTCTTGGGATGTTACTCCAAGTGTGCTGCCCTGGAAAACCGACCTATATCATGGCCTTGCTCCCGATTCTCGAATATCCCGATCCCCGTCTGCGCACCAAGGCCATGCCTGTGGCACAGGTCGATGCGGGCATCCGCCAGCTCATCAACGATATGCTGGAAACCATGTATGAGGCCAAGGGCATCGGCCTGGCCGCCACTCAGGTAGACCGCCATATCCAGCTTATCGTGATGGATTTGTCCGAGGAGAGGAACGCCCCTCGCGTCTATATCAATCCAGCCATTAGCCAGCTCAGTGAAGATAAAGAGCCCTATGATGAAGGCTGCCTGTCGGTGCCGGGTTTTTACGAGACGGTGGAACGGCCCGCCCATGTAAAGATCTCCGCGCTCGATGGCAATGGACGGCCCTTCGAAGAAACCGCCGAAGGCCTGCTGGCGGTCTGTATTCAACACGAGATGGACCATCTCAGCGGCAAGCTTTTCGTGGATTATCTGTCCTCGCTCAAGCGTGAACGCATTAAGAAAAAGCTGGAAAAACAACACAAAATGCAGGACTAACCCAAGTGAACATGCTCGCTGTCACCAGCCCCTTACGCATCGTTTTTGCTGGAACCCCTGCGTTTGCCGCGGAAAGCCTGAAAGCCCTGCTGCAGCAAGGGGAGCACGAGGTTATTGCCGTGTATACCCAGCCTGATCGGCCATCAGGTCGCGGGCGAGAGCTCAAGGCGAGTCCCGTCAAGCTCCTGGCTCAGGAGCGTCGTATCCCTGTTTTTCAGCCACTGAGTCTAAAAGACGCTGATGCAATCAACACGCTGCGGGCACTGCAACCTGACTTAATGATCGTGGCAGCCTATGGCTTGTTGCTGCCACAGGACGTGCTGGATATCCCTCGCTTGGGCTGCCTCAATGTGCACGCATCACTGCTGCCTCGCTGGCGTGGTGCGGCACCGGTCCAGCGTGCCATTCTGGCCGGCGACCGCGAAACTGGCATTACCATCATGCAAATGGAAGCGGGCTTAGACACGGGGGCTAAACGTTATCTGGAACGCTGCCCGATTTCGCCCAATGACACCGGCGCCAGCTTGCATGACCGTCTGGCCCTGCTCGGTGGTGAGTCCCTGGTGGCCGCCCTTGAACTATTGGTGGCGGGTGAGTTGCCGAGCGAGCCACAGAACGATGCCGACTCGACCTATGCTAGCAAGCTGACGAAGGAAGAAGCCCGAATTGACTGGCAACAGCCTGCCGATGTACTGGCCTGCCGTATTCGTGCCTATAACCCGGTGCCGGTGGCCTATACCACGCTGGGGGGGCAGGTGGTACGCCTGTGGCAAGGCCGCGCCATTGAAGAAACCACCACCGCACAAGCCGGCATGATCATCGCCGCCGACCGGGATGGGCTGCGCGTGGCAGCAGGCGGTGGCAGCGTGCTGCTACTAGAGACCCTGCAATTGCCGGGGGGCAAGCCTCTGTCGATCCTGCAACTGCTTAATGCCCGTCGCGATCAACTGGCCCCCGGGTTGGTGTTAGGCTCATGAGCAAACCATTACTGAACGTTCGCGCGCTGGCCGCACAAGCACTCGCCCCAACACTGACTGGCAAAGGCTCACTTAATGATGCGCTGCCCGCGGCACTGGCCGCCTGCTGGCCCGAGGATCGTGGCCTGCTGCAGACGCTTTGCTTTACGGCTACCCGTCACAGCCTGCACTACCGCGCCATGCTAAAGCCCCTGCTGGCCAAGTCTCCCGAGCCACTCATTGAGGCCTTGCTGTTCATTGGCTTAGCCCAACTGCGCGAACTGCGCGTCCCTGACCATGCGGCTATCGGAGAAACCGTTGAGGCCGCTCGCCAACTGGGTCGCGCCAACCTCACCGGTCTGCTCAACGCCATCTTGCGCCGCTATCAACGCGAAAAGGATGAGCTGGAAGCAAGGGCACAGAGTTTTAAGCACGCTCATCCCGACTGGCTGGTGCAACAGTTGCGTCGCGACTGGGGTGCTATGGCACCTGCTATCCTCGACGCCAACAACACTGAAGCCCCGCTGACCCTGCGCGTAAACCGGCGTCGCATTACCCGTGAAGACTATGCCCAGCAATTACAAGCCATCGGCATTGTCTGCGAACCGTGTGTGTACGCACCGGATGGATTGCGCGTAGCGGCAGTGGGGGATGTGCGTAAGCTGCCCGGCTTTGAAGAAGGCCTGTTCTCAGTACAGGATGAAGCAGCACAGCTGGCTGCCGTACTGCTCGCCGCACAACCTGGCCAACGGGTACTCGATGCCTGTGCCGCCCCCGGTGGAAAAACCGCGCATATTCTGGAATACAGCCCGGAATGCCACGTACTGGCAATCGATAGCGATGCACGTCGCAATGAACGTATTCATGAGAATCTTGGGCGCCTGCAATTGCAGGCCGAGGTTCTTACGGCAGATGCGGGTGACACGGCCCTTTGGTGGGATGGTCAGCCCTTTGATCGCATTCTGCTCGATGCCCCCTGTACGGCAACCGGCGTGATTCGCCGTCATCCCGACATCAAGCTGCTGCGCCGGCCCAGTGATGTGGCGCAGACTGTGGCAGCCCAGCAACGCTTACTTACGTCACTATGGCCTTTGCTTTCTCCGGGCGGTCGCCTGCTCTATGCCACCTGCTCCATCCTGAAAGCGGAAAATGAAGAGCAGATCACCCATTTTCTTGGCCACCACGCCGATGCACACGAACTGCCCGTTGCCATTGAGGCAGGGGAGGTGCGCTCACACGGACGGCAATTGCTGCCGCAAAGCGGTGGTCACGACGGGTTCTATTTCGCTCTGCTGGAAAAGAGACTGACCTAAGAGTTGGCAGCCGTGCCCAAACAGTCACGGCGCTTGGGTCAAGGTGATATCGTTATGCCTGCTTATACTGAAGTGGCCATCATCGAGCGTTGTCGCCCCAAAAATGAAAATAAAGCCCTCGACACTGCTGACCTTACTACTCCTGCTACTGCCTAGCATTAGCATGGCGGCAAGTGACTGGTCACAGGTCCGTAGTGCCAATGGGATTACGGTGTGGACGCGCGAAGCACCCGGCTACTCTCTGCGTGAATTTCGCGCCGAAACAACCGTGCGCAGTACATTAGCCGGGCTGGTAACACTGATAATGGATACCGATCGCGCCGCCACCTGGATCTACCGAACCCAGCGGGTGGATGTGTTGCAGCGTAACGACCAGGAAGCAACGTTCGTTGTACACATGGTCACGGATTTCCCTTGGCCACTCACAGATCGTGATGCGGTAGTGGCGGGGCGTATCGTCCAAACCGGAAACCTCACCGTGCACATCATCAGTCAGTCCTTGCTGGATGACAGTTATCCCGTCAATCTAGGGCTGGTGCGTATGCGTGACTTCTACGGCAACTGGACCTTCCGCCCCCTTGGCGATGGCATGGTTCATGTCACCATGCAGGGCCGTGCTGACCCCGGCGGCACATTGCCACACTCAATCGTCAACCTTCTCATCCACGAAACGCCTTACCAAACCCTGCGTGGTCTTAGACGAGTCATTCCCCAACCGCGCTACCAACAGTCGCAACAGCCCGCTATTCAGGAGCCTGATGTCTTGCCGTGAGGTAATATTATTGCTGCGAGGGCCGAATGGCCCTTTTTCTTTGCCCGCAGACTGTCGTTAATCAATACGTTTGTCATCGCTCGGGCCATAATGGCCTCAGGAAGGAGATACGATGAAAATCATGATTCTTGGTGCCGGTCAGGTCGGCGCCACACTCGCCGCTAGCCTGGCGAGTGAAGACAATGACATTACTGTGGTGGATACCGACGCCGAAGCGCTGAAGGATCTGTCCGAGCGCTATGATATTGCGACGGTTTGTGGCAAAGCATCGCACCCCAACATCATGGTCAAAGCCGGCGCTCGGGAAGCCGAGATGCTAATTGCCGTCACGGCAAGTGATGAGGTCAATATGGTGGCCTGCGAGATTGCCCGGCGAATGTTCAAAAC
>DDBN01000098.1:0-927 GCA_002333145.1 Moraxellaceae bacterium UBA2031 | reverse complement strand
CGTGGCGAAGCCATCAAGCCGGTCGGGGATACGCGCATAGAGGCCAATGATGAAGTCTTCTTCATTGCCGAAACGGAAGACTTAGCAAAAATCTTTACCGAGTTCCAACGCATTGAAGGGCGCTATCGGAAAATTGTGATTGCCGGAGGAGGTCATGTCGGTGAACGACTGGCGGATGCACTGGAAGACACCCACTCCGTTACTTTGCTGGAGCTGGATGCGGCCCGCAGTCTGGAGCTGGCCAGTCGACTGGACAAGACGCTGGTACTAAACGGCCCTGCATCAGACCGTGACTTACTTCAGGAAGCTGGCGTTGCCGAAACCGACGTATTTTGCGCACTGACCAATGATGATGAAGCCAACATCATGTCTTCGCTGCTCGCCAAACGCCTTGGTGCGCGCAAGGTGCTGACACTGATTAGTAACTTGGCTTATGCCGACTTGGTGCAAGGCACCGATATCGACATCGCTATTTCACCGCAGCAAATCACCATTGGTACAATTCTCACTGAACTGCGCCAAGGTGATGTGGTTGCTGTGCACAGTTTGCGTCGTGGTGCCGCCGAAGCCATCGAAATGATTGCCCACAGCGATTGCCGCATCGCCGGCAAAGCCATCAGTGAATTGAAATTACCCGCAGGCGCCACAATCGGTGCCCTTGCACGCGGCAATAACGTCATCATCGGACACGACAACGTTCGTATCGAGCCGGGCGATCACGTGATTGTGTTTGTGACCGACAAACGCGAGATTCCAGAAATCGAAAAGCTGTTCAGTCGTCGCCGTACTATTCTTGAGAAAATTACTTCATGAGTTTTCGCCAGATTCTTCGTATTCTGGGTGTGCTCATGCTGATCTACAGCATCACGCTACTGCCCCCTTTTGCACTGAGCTTGTATTTAGAGGATGGCAATGCCACCGCTTTTT
>DDBN01000027.1:3014-4290 GCA_002333145.1 Moraxellaceae bacterium UBA2031 | reverse complement strand
ATCTTCGTATTTATGTTGAGCCGCATGATCTTGAAAAAGTAGATCATGCCATGTCGTCGCTCAAGCGCTCTATGCGTTGGGATGAGGAGACGTATGGCAGGGAATACGATCTTGATATTTTTATGATTGTGGCTGTTTCTCATTTCAATATGGGTGCCATGGAAAACAAGGGACTCAATATCTTTAACACCAGTTGTGTGTTGGCACATCCACTTACAACAACAGATAGTGGCTTCCAGCGAGTTGAGTCAGTGGTTGCACATGAATACTTTCATAACTGGAGCGGCAATCGAGTTACGTGTCGCGACTGGTTTCAACTTAGCCTGAAAGAGGGCTTTACAGTTTTTCGGGATCAACAATTTTCAGCCGATATGCTATCGGCTAGCGTGCAGCGAATTGAAGATGTAAACATGCTTCGAACTTGGCAGTTTGCTGAGGATTCAGGGCCTCTTGCGCATCCCGTTCGACCCGAGTCATTTGTTGAAATCAATAATTTTTATACCGCAACAGTCTATGAGAAAGGCGCTGAAATTGTGCGCATGCTGCATACCGTTCTGGGTGATGTGAGATTTCGTGTAGGCACCGATCTGTATTTTTCGCGGCATGATGGTCAGGCCGTAACGGTTGAGGATTTCATTGCAGCGTTGTCTGATGCCTCTGGAATGGATCTTTCAGACTTCATGCAATGGTATCGCCAGCCAGGAACGCCTGTACTGCGAGCAGTAGGGGCCTATGACCCAGTGGCACACACTTACACTCTAAAGCTTTCTCAATCTGTGCCGGCAATACCAGGCTTTGTGAAGTCAATGTGTTTGCCAATTCCTATTCGTATGGCCCTGATAGGGCCTGATGGGGAAGACCTTGCAGTAAAGCATAATGAGTTGGTCGCTACTCAGCATGTTCTAGTGCTACGTGAGGCGTCAAAGGAATTTATTTTTAGCGGGGTTGGTTTGGCCCCTGTACCTTCCTTGCTCCGAGACTTTTCAGCGCCGGTCAAATTGGAGCAGTCATTATCGGCTCAAGAACGACTTTTCCTGTTGCAGCATGATAGCAATGGCTTTAATCGCTGGCTGATTGCTCAGGAGTTGCTGACGGCTGAACTGGTCCGTCTGGCCGACTCAGGAGGGCAGTGTGATGACCTCCTTGTCTCGGCAATGACCCTCATGTTGCCAGAGCTGGCTGAGCAGGATGCAGCCCTTGCCGCCAAGCTACTTCAACTTCCCTCTGTTCATCAGCTTATGGACCAGACTAAGACCCCTGATCCTGACAGGTTGCA
>DDBN01000027.1:0-2970 GCA_002333145.1 Moraxellaceae bacterium UBA2031 | reverse complement strand
GATGAGGCTGCTGCGCTGACCGTGCTGGTTCATGCGGGGAGGCCGGAAGCACTGAGCTGCCTTGAGGCATTTATGCAGCGCTGGAAGCATGAAGCATTGGTGCTGGATCAGTGGTTTGCCATACAGGCGAGCGCTCCATTATCGGCAACAAATGAGCAAGTGCGGCAGTTACTGGCTCATCCGGCGTTTGATCGGGGTAGCCCAAACCGAGTCCGATCCTTGCTCGGGCAGTTTGCTAATGCCAATCCGGTAGCATTTCACCAGAAGAACGGGGAGGGTTACAGGCTGCTGTGCAGCCAAGTCGGTGAGCTTGATGTGCAAAACCCACAGCTAGCCGCACGGTTACTGGGTGCCATGGCGGTCTGGCCACGGCTGGATAAGGGCAGACAGGCGCTTGCACTGTCTGCATTGGCTAGTTTTGATCGTGCTGGGCTTTCCTCTGATCTGGCTGAAACCCTATCCCGACTGCAACATAGCAGTGAGGCGACCAGCTAAAAAAACCATTAAAATCAAACTACTTATATGACGACTTGAATAATTTGCGGAGTTTCACTCTTGGACTAGAATTTGTAAGCAGGGCTCTAGGGAGCCTTGCTGATAGGCAATTTTTCGTAGGACAAGATAGCAAGTATAAAAATAGATTGTTTGACAATAAGAGAGTGATATTAGGCAATGAATCTTCGAAAAGACTCTAGGGTCAGACTTCCCGGTTTTCTTTATAAAAAACAAAGGGTATAAGGGTGTAATTGGCCGAAGAAAGTAAGATAAAGAATATAAATGTGTATCTTTTGATAGTGACATTGATGAATGGCACTATGAGTGCACGGTTATAAAAATAACATCACAACACCAAAATACCCCGCTCGGAGCACCGACATGAAAAAGAAGAATGGTNNAATCTCGGTGCAGTGACGGGATCGCTGGATACCACGGTCTCCTACGGAACCGGCTGGCGGATGGAGGCTCAGGATCCAAAGCTAGCAACTCTCTATCCTAATTATACTGCGGCAGTTATGGCGAATCGCCGCTCATTTATCCATAAAAGTGATGGTGACGCTAACTTTGATAATGACTCCAAACCAATCAGTAGTGTTTACAAGATTACGTCCGATCTGGAGCTGAAGACGGGTGATTTTGGTGCGTTTGTTCGCGGTACGGCTTTCTATGACACGGTGCTGTCGGATGAGTCCCCTAATCGTTCCTTTCCTAGCAACTTCCCGAGCTCGGTCAGCTGTAACGCGCAGTCAACTACTACGCCAGCCGCTTGCGGGTTCCCAAGTGAGCTGGATAAACGAGTCAGTCGTGATGCTCGTTTCTTGGATGCCTATGTTTACGGCAACTTCGATGTTGGTGGCCGTGCGCTGAATGTTCGACTTGGTGAGCAGGTGATTAACTGGGGGGAAGCGCTCTTCCTGCAAGACGGCATCAATAATGCCAATCCTCTCTCCCTGTCCAAGCTGCGCTTGCCGGGCGCTGAAGTAAAGGAGGCACTGCTGCCTCTGCCAATGATTTATGCCTCCTATGAGCTTGCAGACAGTCTCACACTGGAAGGTTTTTTCGAGTTCGATTGGGATTATTCCGAAGCTGATGGTGTAGGCACTTATTATTCTACCGACGATGCTTTCGCTGGTGACGGCGCCAACCGCATCCTCGTGGATACCACCGGTTCGTCTCTTCAGGGAGCTGCCCAGCTTTACAACACGTTTGCGTATGGCATCAATTCAGCTGTTCTGACCAACAAGCGTGAAACGGACTTGGCTGTCGACGCAGCTGGCCAGTTCGGGTTGGCGTTGCGTTATAGTGCAGGCAACACTGAATACGGTCTGTTCTACATGAACTACCACAGCCACAAGCCGGTGGCTCAGGCCATCACGGGTGAGTCGTTCGCTTATCAGAATGGTGATCCTGCTGCTGTTGCTGCTGTCAACGCCTGCGTTGGCTTGGGTGGTGCTCTCGCAACGTGTACTCTTGGGGTTAACGCCGCCCATTATCTGGATACCACCCGGTATCAAGTCATGTATCCCGAAGACATCCAGATGGTTGGTCTGACGTTCAGTACCACGGTCGGTGATCTCTCCGTGTCCGGCGAGTTGGCCTACCGTCCGAATGACGTGATTCTCTCCGAGCTGGGCGATAACGTTGTTGCGTACAATACGCTGAATGCAGGTCTTCTCGCTAATGGTGGAACGGCAACTGCCGGGGCAGTGAATAACGGAGCCGCATTCGGAGCTAATCAAATCGTCAGCGATTATGTAGAAGTTGAAACCTACAATCTTGACTTGGTGGCAATCAATAACTTTGGCCCAATGCTTGGTGCTAATCAGGTTATTGGTGTAATCGAAGTGGGCGTTAACTATATTCCGGCAGCTGATGATGGCTTCTATGCTTCAACGGCCTCGCTCTTGTACATAAACCCAGCTTTTGTGCCAGGTGGAATGACTAACGCAGCTTGTGCTGCACCAACGCCAAAAGTAGATCCAGCCAGCTGCCTCTCTGAAGGCCCAGCAAATGACTACCTGGATGCTGTTTCTTGGGGATACCGTGCTGTTCTTTCGGCCACCTATAACGATGCATTTGCAGGTGTAGCGCTAACACCGTCCATCCGTTTTGCGCATGATGTTGATGGCAACTCGCACCGTACGGGGAACTTCCTTGAGAACCGTAAGTCCGCCACAGTTGCTGTGAATGGCGTTTACAATAATGCTCTCGATGTGGGTGTTGCTTACAACGCATTCTGGGGTGCTGAAGCCAGTAACTTGCTTGGTGATCGTGACAATTTAACGCTCACGCTTAAATACTCGTTCTAATTGTGTAGATCCGCTCGCAAGGGCGGTCAGGCATCAAGCCATACTTTGGCCTGATGCCAAAAATATTTAGAAGAGATGCTTTATAATTTTTTGAGGGTTAAATCATGTTGAAAAAATTCGCATGGCTTGGCGGTGCTCTTGTGTTAGCAGTGACGGCTGCTAC
>DDBN01000100.1:7517-12135 GCA_002333145.1 Moraxellaceae bacterium UBA2031 | reverse complement strand
ATGTTCTCCTTGATCGGCATTGTCATGCTGATGGGTCTGGTGACCAAGAATGCGATTTTGCTGGTAGACTTTATTCAGGATGCCGTAGGTCAGGGAATGGCACGTGATGAGGCGATCAGGCAGGCGGGTCGTGCCCGTTTACGACCAATTCTGATGACGACGGCCGCCATGGTAGCGGGAATGCTGCCGCTGGCGCTGGGGATGGGCGAGGGCGCCGAACAGCGCGCACCCATGGCCCACGCCTTAATCGGTGGGTTGTTAACGTCGACTCTTTTAACATTGATTGTTGTGCCGGTAGTCTACACTTGCCTGGAAGACCTTAAGGCGGGGCTGCTGCGTCGCTGGTTGGAATGGCGACGCGCCAAATCTGCGTCTTCGGTAATGGAAAAGCCGGCGTCACATTAAGCAGGGATTGCTATGAATGCTTCTGTNNTCTTCTTCTTCCGATAATTCGCCTCGCGTTAAAGATTACGTCGGCATGTGGTATGAAGCTCGCCGCCGCTGTGGTGTAGATGACAGCATGTGGTTTGGTTTTTACGAATTTGGTGAGCCCACGCCAGTGTGGAAGCGCCGTTCACACCGTTTTAGTGATGGTATTGGTGCACTGTCCGAGTTGTTGCTGGAACGAGGTCATGATTCCGGTGCTTTACCGGTTTCCCGTAATCTGCAAAAACCTGACTGGCGTGNNATCTTGATGTGGGTCAGCAGCACAGTCAGGGCCATGCGCCTGTCAGCTTGCTACTTTCCATTGAACAGACCCAACAAATAGAAGCGACAGCAGCAGCGGTGGGAGTGAGTCTGACCATGTGGCTACTGTGGACTGCTGATCGTGCTTCACGCTCAATTTTGGCCGACTCTAATAGCATTATGTCGTGGGTATTTCCGGTTAATTTACGCGGCGCAGTGGATTGCGGTCATCCACGGATGAATCACAGCAGCGGCCTTATGGTCACGTTGGCCAGAGACATGGCTCCTACGGCTCTCAGAGCACAAATTTCAGCTCGATTTGCCCGTTATGAGCATTGGCGAACATGGTTTAGCCTAAACTTGGGGCGTTATATNNNNCCAGTCATAGGTGGCAGCTCAGAGCGTTCGATTGAGTTTTTAACATTGTGGCGTGAGTTGTCTTGTACGACGGACGCGCTTTCCGGCTGGTAGTCCGCCGATATTATTTTCGTGCCTGCCGTGGAGTGAGCCCCGTCCAGCGTTTAAACGCTCGTGTGAATGCACTCTGCTCAGAATAACCAAGCAGCAGCGCAATCTCAGTGAGAGACAACGTGGAGTTGCTCATGTAATCCCGTGCCAATGCGAGACGGGTTGTTTCGAGCACTGAGTGAAAATGTAAGTCACGCTCGGCCAGGCGGCGTTGCAATGTGCGCGCCGAAACATGCAATGCAGAGGCCACTACGTTCAGTGTGGGCTCACCACTGTGCAGGCTTTTGACCAGCGCCTGCTTCAGGTGGTGCTCGAACTCATCATTTTCTGGTAGCGTGCGAAGCAGCGCTTCTGCCTGCTGCTCTAGCAGTGCACGCAGGCCAGAATCACCAAAGCGTATTGGCAGGGTTAGATAATCAGATGAGAAAACTACGGTAGTCCGTTCATGCCCAAAGCTGACGGGGCACTGAAAGAAATCGGTATATGGTTGCAGGTAGGGCGGTTGGGCATTTACAAACTCCACTCGCTTGGCCATCACCTGAGCATTAACCAGCTTACGGGTAATCGTGGTAAATGCGGCAATTGCCGTTTCATCCGCCAGTTGTCCCGGGCATCCATGAACGATTCCCCAGCTAATGCTGACGCTGTCTGCGTCAATATTCATTTGGATAGGGTTGCCGTCGTAGACCAGTCGGTGATATCGCTCAAATCGCCAGAGTGCTTCGCCCATCGTTTCACAAGATAGGCCGAGGTAGCCCATAACGCCAGCATGCCTCGGCTGCACGCGCTGCCCGATTGCTAAGCCTAGGGCAGGACGATGGTCTTCCGCTGCGACTAAGTCGAGCAATGCGATCCATTCTGCCAGCGGCATTCGGCTATCAACCGGCCAGACAGCCAGTCGCTGCCTACAGGTTGCTGCCTCGAGTCCCTCACTGTCGAGATAATCTCGCAGTAGCCCGGTCAGGGCTCCGCTCACATAAAGACCACCGAACATATCAGGCCCTGACCTTAGATACTGGAAAGCTCAAGGATCAGGTATTTTGGCGTCAAATGTCAAAAGTAACGGCGCAACTCGTCAAGAAATAACGTTATGCTTTTGTCATTATGGCGGTGTCGATGACTATAAGAAGAGCCTGACTATGCTTGGTTTTCCAATCGCCCTCCTGGTTGCCAACGGTTTCGAGTGGTATGCCCACAAGCACTTGCTGCACGGTACGCCTCGTAAAGGGCAACCCCGTTACAGCCCAACGCCTACGAATATGAAGAGTCATTGGGCTCACCATAAAGTAGTGCGCACGACGGCCTACGGAGATGATGGTTACCGTGAGGGCCTGAAGAACTGGCGTGTACGCAATGAGGTGACGTCATTGTTGGTGCTGACGGCAGGCACGACATTGTTGCTTCCGGTTGCGCCGTTCTTTACGTTAGGGACTTACTATGCGGCGGGTCGGTATTTTTATGTGCATCGCCGCTCACATCTTGATCCAGAGTGGGGGCGCAAAGCGATTCCTTGGCATTTCGATCACCACATGAATTCCAATCAAGATGCCAACTGGTGTGTCACACGCCCATGGTTTGACTATCTGATGGGGACTCGGGTGATATCCAGCCCAGACCTGATGGAGTCCAATCCGCTTGGCATTAAACTGCCTGCAAGCATTGAAGCACCGCTTAACAAATTGGCGCGTCGTTTCTTGCCCAAGACGTTCGAACGCCTTGAGGAAAATCGTGTGTTGGAAGCCATCAATCAGTCTAAGGGAATTGCTCTTCCGATGCCTGAAGTGACGGAGCCGGTACCTTCCTGATTATTGTGCAGAAACAAAAATGCCGGCAGATGCCGGCATTTTTATTGGTACAAAGCCCTTACTTTTCAGAGGCCATAACAGTGGCCTCGGCAACGGTCACGGCGGTCATATTAATAATACGACGTACCGTGGCAGATGCAGTCAGGATGTGCACAGGCTTGCTCGCACCCAACAGAATTGGGCCGATGGTAACGCCGTTGCTTGAAATGACCTTTAGTAGATTAAAGGCAATGTTGGCTGCATCCAGAGTGGGCATGACNNCCTTCTACTTCCAATTCAGGAGCCATTTCCTGCAAAAGCTGCCAAGCCTTACGCATCTTCTGTGCACTGGCCGTATTTTCACTACCGAAACTCGAATGCGAAAGCAGGGCAACTTTTGGCGTGAGGCCGAAGTTTTTGACTTCTTCGGCAGCCAGCAACGTCATCTCTGCGATTTGCTCTGCTGTTGGGTCCGGGTTCACATAGGTGTCACAAATAAACAGTGTGCGATTTTCACGAATCAGCACATTCATGGCAGAGAAATTGCTGATGCCGGGCTTCTTCGGAATGATGCGATTGATGTAACGCAGATGCAGTTCGTAATTAGCGAACGTGCCACAAATCATGCCATCGGCATCACCAAAGTGAACCAGCAGAGATGCAATCAGTGTGGCACGACGACGAACTTCTTTCTGAGCCAGTTCAGGTGAAACACCGCGACGCTCCATGATCTTGTGATAGTACGCCCAGTAATCCTTGAAGCGAGGATCATCGTCCTGATTGACCAGTTCAAAATCTTTACCTGCACGAATGCGCAAGCCAAGCTTCTCGATACGTTTCTCAATAACGGCAGGACGACCGATCAGGATGGGCTTAGCCAGGCCTTCATCAACCACAACCTGCACAGCGCGCAGCACGCGTTCGTCCTCACCTTCCGCATAGGCAATACGCTTAGGGTTGGCTTTGGCGGTTGCAAAAACCGGCTTCATGATAAAGGCCGAGTTGTAAACAAACTCAGACAAGCGCTGACGGTATGCAGAGAAATCG
This sequence comes from Moraxellaceae bacterium UBA2031, assembly GCA_002333145.1. Lineage (GTDB taxonomy): Bacteria > Pseudomonadota > Gammaproteobacteria > Pseudomonadales > Moraxellaceae > UBA2031. Next base: position 8,149 of record DDBN01000100.1, on the reverse strand, counting down.
TCAATAGGACGAGTAGCAACGCCGGTTTCCATGGCAGCACGAGCCACTGCAGGTGCAATTTCCAAAATCAGGCGTGGGTCCAGCGGTTTTGGAATCAAGTACTCACGGCCGAAGGATTGGCTGCTGTCGGTGCCATAACCGCTGGTGGCTTCGGACTGCTCCACCATGGCGAGCTTGGCGATGGCATGCACGCAGGCCAGCTTCATGGCCTCATTGATGGTAGTGGCGCCAACGTCCAGTGCCCCACGGAAAATGTAGGGGAAGCATAAAGCGTTGTTAACCTGGTTAGGGTAGTCCGAACGGCCGGTTGCAATAATGGCATCCGGGCGTGCCTCCTGTGCTAGCTCTGGCATGATTTCTGGCGTCGGATTGGCCAATGCAAAGATGAGTGGATCCTTAGCCATATCCTTAATCATGTCTGCTTTCAGTACGCCGGCAGTGGACAGGCCGAGAAACATGTCGGCACCTGGCAATGCATCGGCGAGTACGCGAGCAGTGGTGTTCTGCGCATACTTAGCTTTGCTCTCATCCATGCCCGGACGGCCTTCGTAGCAAACACCCTTGGAGTCGACGACGAGGATATTTTCACGCTTGGCACCAAGTGACACTAGGATATCTAGGCAGGCAATGGC
>DDBN01000100.1:6916-7419 GCA_002333145.1 Moraxellaceae bacterium UBA2031 | reverse complement strand
GCAGTGCCGTTGGTGATTACCGCTACCAGATTGCCGCGTGCGGTGTACTTGGCTGCAGTGGAGGGATCACGTTCGATTTCCTGACAAGGGGCGGCGACACCAGGCGAGTAGGCCAGTGCCAGATCACGCTGGGTGACCATGGCCTTAGTTGGCGTGACGCTGATTTTTCCGGGTACCGGAAACTCGTGATAGTCGAGTGCGGCTTTGCGCAGTGCCTCATCCATTTGTCGATCTCGCTTACGTGAATAGCCTGATCAGGCCCGCAAACAGGCGGGGAGGTCAGTCGGGGAAAATGAGGTGCGTATGATAGCAAATCACGGGGCTATTGGGGCAGTCTGGAAAACGGACTGATGAGTATTACAAGCATTGAACANNCGGGCAACGGCACGGTAGCCGATATCGGTACGATGATATTCACCTTCCCAATGGACCGTCTGCAGCAATGCATAGGCCTGAGCCTGAGCCTCGGAGACTGTTTGACCAAGCGCCGTGGCACAGAGCAC
>DDBN01000100.1:0-6828 GCA_002333145.1 Moraxellaceae bacterium UBA2031 | reverse complement strand
ACTCGTGGGGCACCACTGTCATCAATCATCAGGCCGGCATACAGAAAACCAGAGTAAGGGTGACCTTCTGCGGCCATCCCTGCCACTGTTGGCTCAATCACTTCGCGCATGACGCGTGCATGCACTTCAGGCGTTACTACCGGGGCAGGGGAGTAGGCACCCATGCCACCCGTGTTGGGGCCGGTATCGGCATCACCAATACGTTTGTGGTCTTGGCTGGTGGCCATGGGCAGGGCATGCGTGCCATCAACCATAACAATAAAGCTGGCCTCTTCGCCTTCGAGGAACTGCTCCACGACCACGCGTGAACCCGCGCTGCCAAAGGCATTACCCGAGAGCATATCGGTAATGGCTTCTTCCGCCTCTGGGAGGGTCATCGCCACGATGACGCCTTTACCCGCCGCCAGTCCATCGGCCTTAATGACAATGGGAGCGCCTTTCTCTCGCACATAGGCCAGAGCTAGGTCCGTGTCGGTAAAAACCTTGTAGAAAGCCGTAGGAATGTTGTGACGCGCCAGAAAGTCCTTGGCAAAGGCCTTGGAGCCTTCCAGCTGGGCGGCGTATTGGGTCGGCCCCCAGATTTTCAGGCCTGCAGCGGTGAAGGCATTTACTACGCCGTTTACCAGCGGGGCTTCTGGCCCAACGATGGTCAGATCGATGCCTTTGTCTTGTGCAAACTGCACGAGCTGATCGTTGTTCAGAATATCCAACGCAACGTTTTCGCAGCGGGCTTCGGTGGCAGAGCCCGCATTACCCGGAGCAACAAACACCGTTTCCACGCGAGGGTCCTGAGCACACTTCCATGCCAAGGCATGTTCACGACCACCAGAGCCCAGCAGAAGGATTTTCATGTCGGACCTCGTTATCAATCAGTGACGGAAATGGCGCATGCCGGTAAAGACCATGGCAATGCCATGCTCGTCGGCAGCGGCAATCACTTCAGCATCACGCATGGAACCGCCCGGCTGAATGATGGCGGCAATGCCAACCTTGGCTGCATTATCAATGCCATCGCGGAACGGGAAGAAGGCATCAGAAGCCATCACCGCGCCGGTCACGGGCAAGCCTGCATGCTCGGCCTTAATGGCTGCGATGCGGGCTGAGTTAACACGGCTCATTTGGCCAGCGCCGACGCCGATGGTTTGACGGCCCTTGGCGTAGACGATGGCGTTAGATTTTACGTACTTGGCGACTTTCCAGGCAAAGATCAGATCATGGATTTCGCCTTCGGTCGGGGCGCGCTTGGTCACAATCTTGAGGTCGGTGGCCTTGATCATGCCCTGATCTTGATCCTGTACCAGCAGGCCGCCGGTAACGCGCTTAAAGTCCAGTTGCGAGGTACGCCCATCAATAGCTGGCAGCTCGCCACAGGCCAGTACGCGCACATTTTGCTTGGTGGCTGTGATGGCCAGTGCTTCGGCAGAAATGGACGGAGCGATGATCACTTCCACAAACTGGCGATCGACGATGGCCCTAGCGGTGTCAGCATCCAGCTCACGGTTGAACGCAATGATGCCGCCGAAAGCGGATTCGGTGTCCGTGGCATAGGCTAGGTCATAGGCCTTGCGAATGCCCCCTTCGTCATCGAGGGCGACAGCCACACCACAGGGATTGGCATGCTTGACGATAACGCAGGCAGGCTTGGCAAAAGACTTCACGCATTCCAGTGCCGCATCGGTATCCGCAATGTTGTTATAGGAGAGCTCTTTGCCCTGTAGCTGGCGGGCGGTCGCCACAGAAGCTTCCTTCGGCGTCGCTTCGGTGTAGAAGGCAGCGCGCTGGTGCGGGTTCTCGCCGTAACGCAGTTCCTGTGTCTTAAAGAACTGAGTGTTGAAGGTGCGCGGGAAAGTGTCGCGAGCCGCAAGGTCACCCTTCGTCTCACCAACAAGGCCACCAAGATAGTTGGCAATCATGCCGTCATAGCCGGCCGTGTGCTCGAAGGCCTTCACGGCCAGGTCAAAACGGGTCTCGAAAGAAAGACCACCAGAGGCTTTAATTTCGGCCAGTACGCGAGCGTAATCCGACGTACTCACGACGATACCAACGTGGGCATGGTTCTTGGCCGCAGAGCGCACCATGGTAGGGCCGCCGATATCGATGTTCTCAATGGCATCGGGCAGCGTGCAGTCAGACTTGGCAACAGTGGCGGCGAAGGGATAGAGGTTCACTACCACCAGATCAATACCGCTGATGCCGTGCGCGGCCATTACGGCGTCGTCCTGACCACGACGACCGAGAATGCCACCATGGATCATCGGGTGAAGTGTCTTCACACGGCCATCCATCATCTCTGGGAAACCGGTATGGTCGGAGACTTCCGTGACCGGGATATTATTTTCCTTAAGCAGCTTATAGGTGCCGCCGGTGGACAGCAGATTCACACCTGCATGGCTGAGTTCGCGGGCGAAATCGACAATGCCTGTCTTGTCGGAAACGGAGATCAGGGCCTGTTTGATAGTCTGGGACATGATGCACTCGAATACACAATGAGAGAAAACGGGTGTGCAGCTTCCTGCCTATTTATTGCGGAGCCTAAGGTGAAGTCCCCAGCAAATAAAAAAGGGCGTTCATCGCCCTTTTTTTGATCAGCCTGATTTACATCAGGCCGTGATCTTTAAGCTTCTTACGCAGCGTGCCACGGTTTAGTCCGAGAATTTCGGAGGCACGGGTCTGGTTGCCACGAGTGTATTCCAGTACCACTTCAAGAAGTGGCCCTTCGACTTCGGCCAATACCATGTCGTACACGTTTGTGACGTGTTCGCCATTAAGGTTGCCGAAGTAATTACGCATGGCGTACTCGACGTGATCACGCAAAGTTTTCTGCGCAGGTCCGGTCGTAAACTGCTGTTTCAATGTGGAAATATCCATGCCGTTACTGCTGAGTTCGCCTAGAAGCGACGGTTCCATATTCAAGCTGTTCATGCCGCTCTTACCTCTCCATTTGCAAGACGCCCGAAATAGTCTCGGGCAAAGGCCAGTTGCTGGACCGACGATTCTAGTTTGTTGAAAAAATGCGATGTTGCAGCACCATCAGGAAGGTACTCCGAGTACCAGCTCATGTGCTTGCGGGCAAATCGCAAACCCTGGAATTCACCGTAAAACGCGTAGAGATCTTCCAGATGGCCCAAAACAGTTTCCCGTACCTCATCGGATGATGGCGGAGGTAGGTGTTCCTGGGTACGAAGGAAGTGATTTATCTCGCGAAAAAACCACGGCCGACCATGAGCACCGCGGCCGACCATAATACCATCGCAGCCGGTCTGAACAAGCACCATTTCGGCCTTTTCCGCTGAGTCGATATCGCCGTTGGCAAAGACAGGAATATTCACGGACTGCTTGACAGCCCTGATGGTGTTGTATTCAGCGGCCCCCATGTATTTGTCAGCACGGGTACGCCCGTGCATGACCAATAACTGGATGCCACAATCTTCTGCAATGCGTGCAATCTGCACACCATTGCGGTTGTCGTGATTCCATCCCGTACGGGTCTTCAGTGTCACTGGCACACTGACGGCATTAACGACAGTGGAGAGAATCTCTGCCACAAGTTTCTCGTCTTGCATCAGTGCTGATCCTGCTAGCCGGTTACAGACTTTTTTGGCAGGACAACCCATGTTGATATCAATAATTTGTGCGCCAAGGTCGACGCAGGCGCGCGCAGCATCGGCCATCATGTCAGCGTCATAGCCGACAATTTGTATGGCGCGTGGAGAGGCTTCACCGGTGTAGTCGAGTCGTGTGGATGACTTACGGGATTTCCACAGCCGGGTATCAGAGGCCACCATCTCGGAGACCACATACCCAGCACCCCAACGTCGACACATTTGCCGAAAAGGACCATCCGTCACGCCAGCCATAGGAGCGAGGGCAATGGGGGTGTCCAGCGTGTAGGGGCCAATATTGACGGGCTTGAGCATGACGCCGACTCAAATAAGGGGCGCGGATGATAGCCGTCTGAGGCCGTGGGGGAAAGCGGGGCGGCATGGCCGCCCGACGAAATCAGAGCAGTGGGCTAAGTGAGTAGTTCAACGCATCATTGCCCGGATTAACAATGCTAAGGGAGATGCGCACGGGTGTTTCGGGAGGCATCCGGCGCATATGGGCTGCCTCACCGGCCAGATATTCACCTGGGCGAAACAACCTGCTTGCCACAACGTCATCCTGACTGTTGGTAAAGCGAAGCAATAAAACCGGGAATGGCTGAGCGAAGGGCGCTTCATTCTTGAGAATAGCATCCACCTGTAATGCATCATCAACCTTGGAGTGTTTGCGGACGACCAGTTCGTTGATCTTCAGGCGAGACGGGTCAGGAATGTCCGGCAGGCGGCAATTCGGGATTTGGGTACAAACCTGCTCCATAATTGGGCGGCTTTTTGGATTGATTGCCAATGCGTCAAGATTGAAATAAATGTACTGGGCAGCAAACATGGCCACTGTCACTAGGCACAGAAAAGTCCACGTGAGCAGATGCCCCCAGTTGATCGGCTCACGTCGTGGTTTGATGATCACTGGTGCGTCAACATGGGCCAATGGGCGATCCATTGAGAATGGGTTTGAGGCGGCACTCGAGGTAGAAGTAAGTGGTGCTGTACTGCCGCTCAAGTCGTCGTCATCCAGAAAGCCGAGTACATCGGCATCTTCGCTGAGAAAGTCATCTGCAGGGCGTTCGGTTGGCGGAGGAGTGGATGCGCTCCGTGCGGGTGCTCCCAATGCGGTGAAAACGTCTTCTTCGGCATCGGCCAGGTACCCTAGCGCCGCGGCTAGCTTAGGGTTCTTAGGGGTCTTCTTCTCTTTGTCGTCAATCAACTCCATGCCGTACTTGTGCTTGTCCTGTTTTTCCTCGTCTGCCAGCTCGGAAAGGATGTCTTTAGCCCAGGATTCGTCAGCACTATCACTGATACGGTCAGTCTGTTCGCCGCCGAGTGAAAGCCCTTGGCCAGCGTCATCGAGTAGGTCGTTAAGCTCATCATCAAAGCGGAAGCCTTTGCCCTGNNGACTCGTCACCTTTATCCTTCGCTTTTGGTTTTGCGGGTGCTGATGCTGGCACAGCAGCGGGCGTTGATCCGACCAGATGCTGGTCTGCGCGGAAGACCTGCAAGCAGGAGCCGCAGCGTACGCTACCGCCTTTGGCGGTCAGTTGGGTGTCGCTGATACGGAAAGTGCTGCCGCAATGTGGGCACTTGGTCTGCTTGGCATCAGTCATCTTGGTATCCTTATCCCTGCGAGCTAAACGGTCTTGCTCGTCAAATCTACTGCCTGTCAGCGTTTTTTAATAGCGACCACTGCGTGACGGGCCAGAATTCAGGCGCGTCGTGTGCCGGAAAGCCGGCACCAGTCTTCTTCTTTTATAGCCAATCCGTCCATGTCGAACCACTCTTCGTAAACATCACGCAGTTCATCTACTTGGGTGCGAATGATACCGGATAGGGCGATATGACTGCCCGTATGCGTATGAGCGGCCATGACAGGAGCCAGCATCGCCAATGGCCCCGCCAGAATATTGGCGACAATAACATCTGCCTGCATGGCCGGTAGGTCATCTGGCATAAAAACGTGAACGCGGTCACCCACGCCATTGTGGTCGGCGTTATTACGGGTGGCCGTCAACGCCTGCGGGTCATTATCAACACACCAGGCTTCTTTGGCTCCCAGCAACAGCGCCGCCACTGCCAGAATGCCCGAGCCACAACCATAGTCGATCACGGTCTTGCCGTTTAAGTCCAAGCTGTCCAGCCACTCCATACAGAGCGCGGTGGTCTGGTGGGTGCCAGTGCCAAAGGCCAGGCCAGGGTCTAACAATAGGTTGACGGCATTTGGATCAGGTGGCGGAGTCCAGCTGGGCACTACCCAGAGACGGTCACCAAAGCGCATGGGGTGATAGTGATCCATCCATGCCCGTACCCAGTCTTTATCCTCCAGCACTTCGACGCGGTGGTTGGGTAGGGCCTCGCCCAACTGTGCCTCCATGAACTCAATGATGGCGTCTACTTCAGAGTCGATGGTGAAAATACCGATCACACGGGTGGCATCCCAGAGTGGNNAGTGTTTCCAGTAGCTCTTCCAGCACAGGAGCCTGGGCCTTGGTAGTGTCGATCTTTAGTTGCAGCCAGCTCATCAGCAAAGTTCCGGGGCAAAAAAACAGGCGCGGAGTGACGTTGCCGGCACTCCGCGGTTAACAATAAGGAAAGAAGCCATAAGCCTTAAAGGCCCAGCTTTTTTTCCAAATAATGAATGTCGACTCCGCCACGGGCAAAGTTGGCATCGCGCATGATTTCATCCTTGTGCAGCAGGATATTGCTGCGGATGCCTTCAACCACAATCTCATCTAACGCATTGCGCATACGCGCAAAGGCGACGTCACGCGTTGGTCCATAGGCAATCAGTTTGCCAATCAGCGAGTCGTAGTTAGGAGGAACGGTGTAGCCCGAATAAATATGGGTATCCATGCGAATGCCTGGGCCGCCTGGTGCGTGAAAGTAATTAATTTTGCCAGGGCAAGGCATAAAGGTTTTGGAGTCTTCCGCATTGATGCGGCATTCGATGGCATGGCCCTGAATCTTCACATCTTTTTGCGTCAGTGACAGGCCCAGTCCAGCTGCTACTCGTAGCTGCTCCTTGATGATATCGACGCCTGTTATCATTTCGGTGACAGGGTGTTCTACCTGAACGCGCGTGTTCATTTCAATGAAATAGAACTGCTCATTTTCGTAAAGAAACTCAAAAGTGCCTGCGCCCCGGTAGTTCATTAGCTTGCAGGCTTTGACGCACGATTCAGCCACTTGGTCGCGAATGTCTTGGGGAACGCCAGGGGCGGGGGCTTCTTCTACC
>DDBN01000028.1 GCA_002333145.1 Moraxellaceae bacterium UBA2031 | reverse complement strand
GGCACAAGACATGAAGGGAGCTGAACGCGAGTTCGGTACCTTAGTAGCGAAATATCCAAGTGACAGCAGCCTACGGCTAGGGCTGGCACTGATTGCCTTTGAAAACCATAACGACGTGCTGGCACGCAGTGAACTGGACACACTCTCCGACAGCGAAGAGCACTCTGACGAGGCCTACTTTTATCTGGGCAAGCTGGCCCAGCGTCAAGAACGCTTGGACGATGCCATTGCCGCCTATGAAAGCGTCCCCCCCGGCCCGCATTTCATGCAAGCCATGGCAGAAATAAGCAACTTGCTAATTCAGCGTGGCCAAACTGCAGAGTCCCATCGTCGTTTTAATGAGGCCCGCGCCCGCCTGCCTGAGCAACGCCTTCCGCTCTTTCAACTGGAGGCCGAACTCCTCAGTGCGCGAAAGGATCCCGATGGTGCTCGTGCCATACTCGATGAGGCGTTGCAGCAATCTCCCGGCAACGCTCACCTCCTGCTAAGCCGAGCACTCGTCGCTGAACGCCAGAACCAGATGGATCAGTTTGAAGCTGATGTTCGTGAAGTGCTGCGCACTGAGCCCAATAACGCCAGCGCTCTTAATGCGCTTGGCTATACATTATTGGAGCGTACCGATCGGATTGATGAAGCCGAAGCATCCATCCTGCGTGCTTATGCTCTGAAGCCAAATGACCCCGCCATTCTGGACAGTCTGGGCTGGTTAAACTTTAAACGCGGCAAAACAGATGAGGCCCTGCAGTATCTGCGTCAGGCCTACAAAATGTTTCCCGATGACGAGATCGCTGCTCACCTCGGCGAAGTCCTTTGGGTAAGTGGTCAGCGCGACGAAGCCCGCCGCCTCTGGCGTGATGCCCTGCGCATGCACCCAAAAAGTGAGCACCTGCCGCGAACGCGCCTCAGGCTAGATCCATAATGATCCGCCTGATTGTCGCATTACTACTGACTAGCCTTCTGTCCGGCTGCGTGCTGCACCCACCCATGCAGATCGCCGACCCCGCCCAACTGACGCACTGGCTTGCCGAAGGCAAGATGGGCTTGCGGGTTGCGGACCGCGGGGGCAACCTTTATTTCACCTGGCAGCAGGAAGGCACACAGTACACGCTGACCCTCTCGGGCCCGCTAGGAGCTGGCCGTACCGAACTGGTCGGCACCCCTGAAGGTGTTGTGCTGCGCAACAGCGATACGGGGGAAGTGTCTGCCAGCTCGCCAGAACTGCTGCTGGAAGCCGTGACAGGCTACCAAGCCCCGGTTTCCTACCTTGCCCACTGGCTCAAAGCCCAACCCGCCACACGCAATGCCGTTATCGAAAAGGACGAAGAGGGCCGTGCCCGAAAAATTACTGAAGATGGTTGGACGGCCATATTTGCAGCCTGGGATACAGGCTACCCCGCCCTGCCGCAAAAGATACTGATCACCGGGCCCGATACCCGATTGACCGTGATTATCTCGCGCTGGTTACCTGCCGCCGCTCCCGTCACTGCATCCACTCCCGCTCTGGCACCATGACTCGCCTGACACTTCCCGCTCCGGCCAAGCTCAATCTTTTCCTGCACATCACGGGTCGCCGCCCCGATGGTTACCACCTGCTGCAAACCGTCTTCCAGTTTCTGGAGCAGGCCGACACCCTGCACTTTGCCCGACGGACAGACGGCCAGATCCTCCTTACCCCCGAGTTACCTGGCGTCCCCTCCACCAGCAACTTGATTGTCCGTGCCGCCCGCCTACTCCAAGCACACACTGGCTGCACTCAAGGTGCGGATATCGAGCTTGAGAAGCGGCTGCCCATGGGTGGCGGCATTGGCGGCGGCTCCTCCGATGCAGCCACCACTTTGCTGGGCCTCAACCGTCTGTGGGGGCTGGACCTGCCACTGGACGCATTGGCTGCGCTAGGTCTGGAGCTAGGAGCAGACGTGCCGGTTTTCATTCAGGGCCATGCTGCCTGGGCCGAAGGAGTCGGTGAAACCCTCACTCCCGTAGACATTCCTGAGCCTTGGTATCTGGTGCTAACACCGCAAGCGCATATCAGTACAGCCGATGTCTTCTGCCACGCGCAATTGACACGTGATACCCCCGCCATTACAGTAGCCGCCTTTCTCGGGGGGGTGTCTGCCCGGAGCATCCAGAATGATTGTGAAAACATCGTTCGCCAGCTCTCTCCCGAAGTAGATGCGGCCCTCACGTGGTTGGCACAGCATGGCACTGCCCGGATGACGGGAACTGGCGCCTGTTGTTTTGTAGCCTGCCCCGATTGCATAACGGCGGAGCACCTGCTGGCCATTAGCCCCATACCGGGCTTTGTCAGTAAGGGATGCAACCAATCTCCTGCCCATGTTGCGTTGGCCGCACAGTAAGAAGCAAAAACTCTAGGGGCGTCGCCAAGCGGTAAGGCAACGGGTTTTGATCCCGTCATGCGTTGGTTCGAATCCAGCCGCCCCTGCCATTTTCCAGTCAGCCGAAAGCAATATCATGCCCAATCTGGTCCTGTTTACCGGCAATGCCAATCCCGAACTGGCACGCAAGGTTGCCACTCATCTGCACGTCCCGCTGGGCGACGCCCTTGTGGGCCGCTTCTCCGACGGCGAAATCCAGATCGAGATCAATGACAACGTGCGCGGCAAGGATGTTTTCATCCTGCAGTCCACCTGCAAGCCAACCAATGACAATTTGATGGAAATGATTGTCATGGCCGATGCATTGCGTCGCGCCTCGGCTGGACGTATCACCGCAGTGATCCCCTACTTTGGTTACGCCCGGCAGGACCGTCGTGTTCGCTCGGCGCGCGTGCCTATTACCGCCAAAATTGTCGCCGACATGCTGACAACAGTAGGCGTGGATCGTGTACTCACCGTCGATCTGCATGCCGATCAGATTCAGGGCTTCTTCGACATTCCGGTGGATAACATCTATGCCTCCCCGGTACTGCTCGCCGACATCCAGAAGCAGGGCTATGACAACCTAATGGTGGTCTCCCCTGACGTCGGTGGTGTGGTGCGTGCCCGTGCCGTGGCCAAGCAACTCGACGAGGCCGATCTGGCCATCATTGACAAGCGTCGCCCCAAGGCCAATGAATCACAAGTAATGCATATTATTGGCGAAGTAAAAGGCCGTGATTGCGTGATTGTGGATGATATGGTCGATACCGCCGGTACGCTGTGTAAAGCGGCCGCTGCACTCAAGGAACATGGCGCTCGTCGCGTACTGGCCTATTGCACGCACGCCATTCTGTCCGGCCCTGCCATCGCTAATATCATGGCCTCTGTACTCGATGAACTGGTGGTAACCGACACCATTCCGCTCACCGAAGAAGCACTGGCCACTGGCCGTATCCGTCAGGTATCGCTGTCCGCGATGCTGGCCGAAACGGTACGCCGTATTAATAACGAAGAATCCATCAGCGCGATGTTCGAGGTACTTTAAACCTCGCCGCATCCGTCGATGCACTACCGGGCAATCCTGTCCGGATTTACCTCCGTCAACACCTGGTCGCAGGGTGATGATGGCATAACTGGAGACATCACATGTCCGCCGTTAGCTTTACTCTGAATGCCCAAGCCCGGACCGACGAAGGGAAAGGTGCGAGCCGCCGCCTACGTCGTCTGGAAGCTAAACTTCCTGCCGTGATTTACGGTGGCAAAGAACCAGCCCAATCCATCACTCTCGAACTGAGAGAACTGGTCAAGGCACTGGAAAACGAAGCCTTCTACTCTCATGTGCTGACCATCAATATCGATGGCAAGCCACAGCAGGCCGTGATCAAGGCACTGCAGCGTCACCCTGCCAAGAATCAGCCGCTGCATGCTGATTTCCTGCGCGTCGATGCTGCCCACAAACTGGTCATGCGCGTACCTTTGCACTTCTTGAACCAAGACACCTGTGTTGGCGTGAAGACTGAAGGTGGTGCAATCTCCATCAATGCCAATGACGTGGAAATCTCTTGCATGCCCGCTAATCTGCCAGAGTTCATCGCGGTGGATCTGAAGGATGTGCATGTAGGCACAACGCTTCACCTGTCCAGCATCGTGCTGCCGACTGGCGTAGAAATCCCGGCTCTGGCACTTGGCCAGGATTACGACCAGCCGATTGCCAACGTGCACAAGAGCACGGCTGACGCGTAAGCGTTGCCCTGCGCACGATAAGAAGCGGGGCCTCACGGCCCCGTTTTTTTTATTGAGACAACCTGATATCAGCGACACACCATGACTGCACTGCGCCTGATCGTCGGCCTCGGCAACCCGGGTCCCGAATATGCGTCCACCCGTCACAATGCTGGCCAGTGGTTTGTGGAGCGTCTTGCCGAAAAATACGGCATCCGTCTGAGTCCCGAACCAAAATATTTTGGCATTAGTGGTCGCGGCACAATAAACGGTCACGATATCCGCCTACTCATTCCTACCACCTTTATGAATCGCTCAGGGCAGTCGGTCGGCGCCATCGCCACCTTCTTCAAGATTCTCCCTGCCGACATTCTGGTGGCGCACGACGAGCTCGACCTATCTCCTGGCACTATCCGGCTGAAAACTGGCGGCGGGCATGGCGGGCACAATGGCCTGCGCGACATCATTCCGGCACTGGCCAACCAGAACGGCTTTCACCGCCTGCGTGTGGGNNAATCTTGCTGCAGCAATGAACAAACTAAACGGCTTCAAGGCCTGACTTTTTCAGGTCAGATATTTCACGGATTTTTTGTTGGGGCGCGATGATCGCGCTTTAACTGCGAGGCAGAAAACATGGCTATTAATTGCGGCATCGTCGGACTTCCTAACGTCGGCAAATCCACCCTCTTCAATGCCCTCACCAAGGCCGGCATTGCGGCAGAAAATTTTCCATTCTGCACCATCGAGCCAAATACCGGCATCGTGCCCGTGCCTGACCCACGCCAGGATGCACTGTCACTCATTGTAAAGCCTGAGCGCGTGATGCCGGCCACCATGGAGTTTGTGGACATTGCCGGTCTGGTTGCCGGTGCATCCAAAGGTGAAGGCCTAGGCAATCAGTTTCTTGCCAATATTCGTGAAACCGATGCCATTGCTCATGTTGTGCGCTGCTTTGAAGATGACAATGTCATTCACGTTTCTAACCGCATTAATCCCGTTGATGACATCGAGATCATCAACATGGAATTGGCACTGGCCGACCTCGATACTGTCGAGAAAGCACTGAAGCGCGTGGAAAAGCTCGCCAAAGGCGGCGACAAAGATGCACAGGCCATGAAGGTGGTAATGGAAAAAATCCTGCCGGATCTCACCGAAGGGCAGCGGGTGCGCATGCTGGGTCTATCGTCTGAGGAGTTGGCTGCACTCAAGCCTCTCTGCCTGATCACCACCAAGCCAGTCATGTATATCGCCAACGTGGCAGAAGATGGCTTTAGCAATAATCCACATCTGGATGCCGTCATAAAGTACGCTGAAGCAGAAGGCGCTGTAGTGGT
>DDBN01000112.1 GCA_002333145.1 Moraxellaceae bacterium UBA2031 | reverse complement strand
GAGGCATCACCGATGGAAATTAGGCCAAGAATATTAGAGGCACAGGCTTGGCCGCTTTTAGAGGCATTGGTGCTGTTGCCGACGACGACGGGCCCTTGGACTTTGGTGTAAAGAAGGCCAGTGGTTGGTGAGGCTACAACGGCGCAGCCGCCAAGAGTGGCGGTAGCAAGAACAAGCGCAGCAATATGATGCAGTTTCATGTGATTTCCTTATGTCCATTATTGTGTTGATGCCCCTCGCAGGAGGCGTGGCAACGTTACCGATTTATCAAGGAAATGTCATGGTCTTGCTGCGCCGTGTAGGGAGGTTTGGCGTAAGTATTAAGCCTTGGGTAATAAACAGCCACAGACGGGGTGTCAGCGCTTCACCACGATGGGTTTACCCAGATCGCCGTCTCGGATAATCACGGCCACTTTGTCGGCATCCTCTAAGGTAAAGAAAGGACCGATCTGTACGCGATGCACAACCGAGGGAAGCTCGGTACGGGCAATTACTACTGGAGCATAGATAAGTTCCAGTAGCTTGGACTGCAAAGCGGTAGCGTTCGCTAGGTCACCAAAGGCGCCAACTTGCACATAAAAGTTGGAGTCACTGCCTGCATCAAGATTACCGGCGGCAGGCTTTTCCGCTTTTCCGTTTTTGCCGAGCTTGCGCTGAAACTCCACCGGATCAATTGCTTCAACTTCTACCTGAGCGGTGCCGGTTTTAAGCATGTCGAGTTTGGCGGCAGCGGCGTAGGAAAGATCAATGATGCGTTCGCTATGGAAGGGCCCACGATCATTTACCTTCACAATCACTGACAGGCCATTGGCTTTGTTTGTCACGCGCACGTAGGTGGGCAGGGGCAGGTTGCGATGAGCAGCGGTCATTTTGTACATGTCGTACTTTTCGCCACTCGATGTTTTGAGTCCGTGAAACTTTGTGCCATACCATGAGGCCCCACCATCCTGGCGAAAGCCTTTGATAGTGGGAAGCAGCGCATACGTTTCGCCCAAAACGGTATAGGGGTTGCGATTGCCATAGGCGCTCAGCGGCTCTTCAACCGGTTCGGCATCAGGCACATTTCGGACATCTACCGGTGCTCCCGGTGCGGCATCGCGAATAACGTTGAACTCATGGCTGCCAAATGCAGGGCGGGCGCCAGGCTTGGGAACGGGTTGGTTTTGTGTAGGCAGGCGGGTGATGGGGTTTACCTTCTTGGCCGGCGGAGGCGTGGTGACACAGGCGGCCAGCAGCAAGATACTTGTTCCCATGCAGATCAAACGGATTATCGACATCACAAACCTCTTGATTCAGTGATCAGTCACGGTGTTTCAGCAGGCAGTGCTGTAGCAGTTGTGTTCGCCAGTTCGGCCTCACGCGCGGTCTTTAGCTCCTGACTTAACTGAAATGCGGCCATGGCATACATGATGCTGCGATTGTATGTGGTGATCACATAAAAGTTTGTGAAGCCCAGCCAGAACTCACCGCCATTATCGCCCTGCAGACGAATGGCCGATGCGGGAGTGGAAGCCAGATAACTAGCCGCCTCGCGCGGAGCTAGGCCTTTTTTAGCGATTTCCCCAAGAGTGTTGGCGGCCTTCAAATCCTTGCTGATGATGCCGTCATAGTCTTGGCTGGTGATGCGAGCGCGCACCACAACAGGCTCTCCGGTTTTCCAGCCATTGGCATTAAAGTAATTAGCAATCGAGCCGATGGCATCGACCGGATTGTTGATGAGATCAATCTTGCCATCACCATCAAAATCCACTGCTAAGCGACGCCAACTGGACGGCATGAACTGTGGGAAGCCCATTGCCCCGGCATACGACCCCCATGTATTGAGCGGGTCCATACCATTTTCGCGGGACAGCACAAGGAACTCACGCAGCTCCTTACGGAAGAAGGGCGCACGCGGGGGATAGTCGAGGCCCAGTGTCGCCAGCGCATCAATCACGCGGTTACGGCCCTTGTTGCCGCCATATCGAGTTTCCACGCCAAGAATAGCCAAGATCATTTCTGGTGGAACACCAAATTGGGCTTCCGCCCGGCTGAGTACCGCCTCGTGAGTGCGCCAAAAAGAAAGGCCTTTTTCGACACTGTTTTGCGTCATAAAAATAGGGCGATAGTCCTTCCATTCCTTTGTCCCTTCGGCAGGGCGGGCAATTGCCTTGAGAACGCCCTCATCGCGAGCAACTTGCTCGAAAAGTGCATTCAGTTCGCCGGGGGCATAGACCTTGTCTTGTTCCAGACTGGTGATGATGGCCTGCAGTTCTTCGTACTTCACGAACTCACCGAGTGCATGGACAGGCACTGGTTTCAGGCAGGCGCTGCTGATTAAGGCGCAGAGCAGGGTCTTGAGCATGAGCGGTGTCCTCCTTGGCGAGATGGCCAGATTCAGCTAATAAGTTTCTTATGCGTCTGTATCGACATCAGAATGCCGAAGCCGGAGCAGAGCGTGATGATGGCTGTTCCACCGTAACTGATAAACGGCAAGGGCACACCCACCACGGGCAAGATGCCACTCACCATACCGGCATTAACAAAAACATAAACAAAGAATGACATCGTGATGGCGCCGGCGAGCAAGCGCGAGTAGCCATCCTGAGCCGTTGAAGCAATGTAGAAGCTGCGACCGATGATAAACAGATAAATGCTGAACAGGACGAGAACGCCGATCAGGCCGAACTCTTCTGAATAGGCGGCGATAATAAAATCGGTATGACCTTCCGGCAGAAATTCGAGATGAGACTGAGAGCCATTCATCCAGCCTTTACCGAGCATACCGCCCGAGCCAATCGCCGTTTTGGACTGAATAATATTCCAGCCGTTACCGAGGGGGTCTGCTTCTGGATTGAACAAGGTCAGTATGCGTTGGCGCTGGTAATCATGGAGAAAATGACTCCAAACCATCCACGCCAACGGCAGCATGGCCGCAACAAAACCACCAATCAGCCACCAGGAGAGTCCGCCGAGAAACAGCACGAAAAGGCCGCTGGCGGCAACAAGAATAGCAGTACCAAGATCAGGTTGTTCCGCCACTAATAATGCAGGAATGCCGATCAGCACAAGGGCAATGCCGACATTAAAAACAGATGGAGGCAGTACGCGCGTCGCCAGAAACCAGGCCAACATCATGGGCATGGCGAGTTTCATGAACTCGGAAGGCTGCACACTGCCAACACCAGGAATCGACAGCCAGCGTTGCGCACCCATGCGCACATCACCCACCACGGCAACGGCCACCAAGAGCAGTACGCCGCCGGCGTAGAACCAAGGTGAAATCGTTTGGTAAGTGCGCGGCGGAATCTGTGCTAATACAAACATCACCGTCAGGCCGATGCCGAAACTCATCAGTTGCTTGAGTGTCATGTCAAAGTGGCGCCCCGATGCTGAGTACAACTCAAACAGGCCAATACTGGCCGCGATCAATAAAGCGACCAGCAGGGGAAGATCAATGTGCAGCATGCCCCAGAGATCAAACTTGCGTTTGAACTGTGAGCCGTCACGCGGCATGTGGCGCAGGAAGCGATCTTGTGTCGTACTCATTATTCGTCACTCGCGGCAGGNNAGTGCGCGAGCAATGGGCGCCATGGCGGAGCCATGCTTGCCATTCTCTACCAGCACGGCAACGGCAATTTTTGGGTTGTCTACCGGTGCAAAACCGATAAACCAGCCATGATCAAGGAAGCGCTCGCCGACAGTAGCCTCGTCATACTTTGCGCCTTGCTTAATGCCCTTAACCTGCGCCGTTCCAGTTTTTCCGGCCATTTCGTAGCCGCGGACTTTGTAGCCAGTTGCACGTGCAGTGCCGTTAGGGCCGTGTACGACATCGCGCATGGAGACTTTCATGCGCTCCCAGTCGGCAGGGTCACCGGCATAGGGCACTTTGTAATCAGACTTATTGATGTTTTCAAAAGAAGTGGTTCCACTCGCTGTTCTGAGTAGATGCGGCTTGATGTGATTGCCTCCGTTAGCAAGGATGGCGGTTGCCATAGCGAGCTGCAGTGGTGTAGCCGTGAAATAACCCTGACCAATACCAACAGACATCATTTCACCACGATACCAAGGTGCTTTCAGACGCTCACGCTTCCACTGCACGGAAGGTAGGGTGGCTGCATTTTCGTGCACCAGATCAATGCCGGTCTTGGCGCCAAAACCGAAGTGTTTCATCCAATCATGAAAGCGGTCGACACCCATGCGATCAGAAAGTTGATAGAAGTAAGTATCACAAGATTCGACGACGGCTTTGTGCAGGTCGACTATTCCGTGCCCGGTTTTTTTCCAGTCACGAAACTGGTGGGTGTCCCCCGGTAGACTGAAGTAGCCACGATCACTGATGGTGTAGTCCCAGTTGACGAGGCCGTAGTGCAGCCCACCCATGCCTTCAAAAGGTTTGATCGTAGAGCCGGGTGGATATATGCCCTGAAGCGCACGGTTGTAGAGTGGTTTGTCGAGGTGATCGCGGTAGCTGGCGTAAAGCTTATAGGGAATGCCGCCGACGAAAGCATTTGGATCAAAGGTAGGATTACTAACAAAAGCCAGTACCCCGCCGGTGCTTGGGTCGATTGCTACCACAGCACCACGACGGCCAGCCAGTTGATCGTGTGCAATCTTCTGCAAGTCATAATCCAGGTGCAGGGTTAGGTCGCTGCCGCGCGTTGGTGGTGTTTTTTTCAGAACGCGAATCAGGCGGCCATGGGCGTTGGTTTCTACATGCTGGTAGCCCACGGTGCCGTGCAGATAGTCTTCGTAATATTTTTCGATGCCGATTTTGCCAATGAGATTGGTGCCGGCATATTTTACCGGGTCTAGTTCTTTTTCTTCGCGTTCAGAAATGCGTGAAACATAACCGATAGCATGTGAAAACAAATCGCCATACGGGTAGAAGCGCGATAACTCGACGTTGATGTTGGCGCCCTTCATGTCGTACTTCACTTCAGAGAAGCGTGCGATATCTTCTTCAGAAAGGCGCAGACGAAGAGGCACCTCCTCGTACTTTCGTGCCCCGCCGGCACGGGCTTTGAAGCGGCGGAGATCCTCTGCGCTCAGGTTGAGCACAGGCGTTAGCTTGGTTAGCAACGCGTTCACATCTTCTACTTGCTGCCGGTTGATGGTCAGCGAGAAGGTGGGNNGATGCACACGGTTGTTCTCTGAGAGTACGCTGTAGGTTTCGTGCTCGATGATCTGCAGAAAATAGTAGCGCCCGATCAGCACGCCAAACATAAGCAGCACGAAAACGGAGGCAACAATAGCGCGTCGCCGGAAGAGGGCCGCTTCCTGCTGGTTGTCTTTGATCGTGATGGCGTTCTGTCGGCGCATGGGGTCTGGCGTCAGGCAAAAGTGCGATTTTCAGGCAGGCTGGCCAATAAAAGCTAGCGTGTTTTTGTAGAGACCTGTTTTTTTGAAGGGGGTGCCAGTGTCAGCGATGGTAAGGGTGGCCCTTAAGCAAACTCCATGCACGGTATAGTTGCTCGGCAATCACAATACGTACCAAGGGGTGCGGCAGCGTCAGGCGAGACAGTGACCATTTTTCGTCGGCACGCTCCAGTGCGGCGCGGCTCAGGCCTTCCGGCCCACCAATTAGCAAGGCAGCAGGGCGGCCATCCACATGCCAGTCGCGTAACGTATCGGCCATGTCTTCAGTGGACAGCACTCTGCCCAGCACATCCAAAGCAATCACGCGCTCCTGGGGCCTTATGGCGGCCAGCAACG
>DDBN01000015.1 GCA_002333145.1 Moraxellaceae bacterium UBA2031 | reverse complement strand
TGGCTGTCATAGCGGATGGAAAATGCGTCATCCCCTCCTAGCGCAGCGAAAGGAATGATGTCGTAACCATGCTGCATAGCCATACGGGCAAATCCGGTACGACGCTTCCAGACCAGACGATACTGCTCTCCGTCGTTCTTCATCACCTCGCGGGCACCACCAGGGTAAACGATAACGTGCTGCCCACCGTTCATGAGCTTGCTGCAGTTCTCCGGAATGCCATCTACAGCCCCTCCCCTCAACAGCATTTCACGCCAGCCAGGCACCATAAAGTGAATATGATCGCCCAGAGACCGTAGAAAAATGCCTGTCTTCTCATACACATCAAGCACCATCATGGGGCCGTCCAGCACCCCATAAAGAGTGTGGTTACCGACATAAAGGGCGGGGCGAACTGGGTCCAAATTCTCCAGACCAAAAGACTGAGGCGGAAGCCACTGTCGATGCAGCCACAATGACCGCTGCAGGCTGTGCAAGGGTGGAGGCGTAAAATCCATGGGATCTGGCAGGCGCAGTGACATGAGGGGAATCTTCCAGTCAACATCTAGGCAAATCGCATCATAACGGGTTGTTATTCATCCCACATTTACCGAAATCAAGGCTCTATTACTTTTGGGGTAAACGCAACGGTCTCTGCTTCGGGTAGAATGGGCCACTAACTGCCCCTCTGGATCCTCCCTGATGAGCGATAACCCCAACGAGATGAAGCGCCTGAAGACCGGCGCCTTTGAACGCCGCCTGTCCATGGCTAAGGCCGGTTTTATTGCCAGCACACGCTTGGCCGCCGGTGCCGCCGGCTCTATGTTTGCCAATCCCGAAGATCGTGAGGAAAAGCGTCGTCGGGCGATGGCTGAACAGGCGCAGTACTTGGTACGCGAACTGGGTAAGCTCAAAGGATCTGTGGTCAAAATTGGCCAGATGATGGCACTGTACGGCGAACACTTTTTACCACCAGAAATCACGCAGGCCCTGCATCAGCTCAATGACGATACGACTGCCTTGAGCTGGTCCACCATGGAAACGGTGATCCGTAACCAGCTCGGTGAAAATCGCTACAACGAACTGGACATTGATCATTCGCCTTTGGGTACTGCTTCGCTGGCTCAGGTGCATCGCGCCCGACGCAAGAGTGATGGTGCCGAGCTGGTCCTTAAGGTGCAGTACCCTGGTGTCGCCCAAGCCATTGATAGCGATCTCAATCTGGTCACGCAATTGCTCAAGCTGACCAAAGCTGTGCCCATGACACGTGAGTTTGAGGAATGGCTCGACGAAGTGCGCATGATGATGCACCGCGAAGTGAACTATCCGCAGGAGATGGAAACCACTCGCTTGTTCCATTCATACCTGAAGGATGATCCGCGCTATATAGTGCCACGCATCCTTTCGGACTACTGCACCGAGACCATTCTGTGCATGAGCTTTGAGCGCGGCGTGCCTATCAATAGCCCTATCGTGCTGGGCCTGTCACAAGAGCGCCGTAACAAGCTTGCCTTGGCGTCGCTGGATGTTTGTGTGCACGAAGTCTTTGAATGGGGCGAAATGCAGACCGACCCCAACTTTGGCAACTATTTGGTGCGCTTAGCCGAGCACGAAGGTGGTATTGATCAAATCGTCTTGCTCGACTTCGGTGCTGTTCGTGACTTCTCTGATGATCTCATCACATTGGCTCGTGGCCTGACGCGTGGTGCCTTTTTTAAGAACCGCGACCTGATGCGTGAAGCCATGGCGGGATTTGGTTTCTTTGACAACATGCCCAACTCTTCACGAGAAGGCCTAATCGACCTTATGTTTTTAGCGATTGAGCCCTTTTCAGATCTAAGTGACGCACCAGCCGAAACAGTCACCGCTGATGGCAAGTACATCTGGGCCAAAAGCCGCCTGCATATTCGCGCGGCCACACATGCCGCCAAGTCAGCTGCCAGCAAAAACTTCACGGTGCCGCCAAAGGAGCTTATGTTCCTCACCCGCAAGCTGATGGGGGCGTATACCTTCATGACCGTGATTGATGCGCAGGTTTATGCACGCGACCTGTTAAAGCCTTATATGAAAGCGCCCTAAGCGCATAAACGGCGTGTGATAAATGAAAAAGCACCATCGGGTGCCTTTTTTACGTTTACTGCGTGATCAGTTTATAGAGGAATCGTCAGCGGCAGCACCTTGATAGCCCCCGCAAACAGCACAACAAAGCCCCCTACTTCACCGACAATCAAGGCCCACATAAAACCTTGAATCAAGAATCCGGGCAGCGTGGCCTTACCAAGACGGTGTGGGCTTCGTAGCTGGTTATTCGTATCACCCAGCGCTCCATGCACAATATAAGTCCCGATGGCTGCACCAAAAAATACGACCTGCGCCAATGTTGCCCAGAAATTCACTGCATCCGTCCACACACTTAAATAGGCAAACACCGCCAAAAGTATGGCCGCAAAGGAATACATCAACGATGCGCGATGCGCGATATCGACATAGTAAGACGCGCGCGCTTTTGGGCTGGACATGATGGCGAGGTACTTCCAAACGCCGGTCAACAAACCAGACAAGAAGAAAATACCCGCAGACAGAATCGCGAGAACTACAGCAGGCTTATCCACTTTAACTCCTCTTAGGCTGGCAGCTTGAGTGCCATCTCTAACACCATATCGGTCAGCTGATCCAGGGAAACGGGACCACTTGGGCGATACCAAGTGACGGTCCAGAAGATAGCGCCACTCAGCAAACGGCGCCATACAAACGGATCATACGACATCAGCCCTTGCGCTCGTGCATCCACTAACACGTCCTGCCAGATATTTTCATACTTNNCGTGCCGTGTTATAGATGATGGCCTCTTCCATGACGGCATAGAGGATGTCTTCCTTCGTCTTGAAGTGATGAAAAAGACTACCAGACTGAATACCAACCACCCGCGCCAGATCACGTACGGTGGTGCGCTCAAAGCCTTGGGAACGGAATAGATGGGCCGCCGCACGCAATACTCGACCACGGGGGCTATCGTCCAGCCCACCCATATGGGGGATGTTCTCCAGAGACTGCATTGTTGCTGCTTCCATAAAACCCTCTCAAGTGACCAATATTAGACAGCCACATAGCCTTCTGGGGAATTGAGATAGAAAAGACGGCTGCGACCAGTTCTGTTGAACCGAGTCTGGCCCCGGATGACCAAAATATCATAAAACCAAGCGCTTGCTTTGTTTTTATTTGCCGCTTATCGTAGACCTCGTTAATCAACAACACCAGAGCTGATTCTTATGGAACGTACACTTCGCATTGGCTGTGCCTCCGGCTTCTGGGGCGACACGAATACTGCTGCCTTCCAGCTCGTGAAAATGGCTGACATCGACTATCTCGTTTTTGACTATCTTGCCGAGATCACCATGTCCATCTTGGCCGCGGCCCGTATGAAAGACCCGTCCGCTGGCTATGCCACCGATTTTGTTACCCGCGTAATGGCTCCGCTTATCAAGGACATTGCCGCAAAGAAGATAAAAGTTGTTAGCAATGCCGGCGGTGTGAATCCGCTGGCCTGCCGTGATGCCCTTAATAAAGTCATTGCCGATGCCGGCCTTAATCTTAAGGTAGCCGTGGTGTTGGGTGATGACCTCTCTTCGCGCCAGCAAGAATTCCGCAGTGCAGGCATGACAGAAATGTTTAGCGGTGCCGAGATGCCCGCTACGCTGGCCAGCATGAATGCTTACTTGGGCGCCACTCCGATTCGTGATGCCCTCGCCGCCGGTGCTGACATTGTGATCACCGGCCGTGTGGTGGACTCTGCCGTTGTGATTGGCCCGCTCTTACATGAGTTCGGCTGGGCGACCGATGATTTTGACAAGCTGGCGCAAGCCGCACTGGCCGGACACATCATCGAGTGTGGCGCGCAGTGCACAGGTGGCAATTTCACTGACTGGGAAACCGTACCCGGCTACGAAAACATGGGCTTCCCTATTGTCGAAGTCAGCGCAGATGGCAGCTTTGTAGTAACTAAGCCGGCAGGTACCGGTGGACTCGTGTCACCCGCCACCGTTGGCGAACAGATTGTTTATGAAATCGGTGATCCACAGTCGTATTTGCTGCCAGATGTCACCGCTGATTTCTCGCACGTCACCTTGGAACAAGTCGGCGAGAATCGTGTGTATGTCAAAGGTGCTAGAGGCCGCGCGCCAACAGATTCCTACAAAGTCAGCGCCACCTACCCTGATGGTTACCGCGTGACAGTGAGTTTTATGATTGGTGGCATCGACGCCAAGAAAAAAGCACGTCGTGTATCCGATGCCATTCTGACCAAGTGTGAGCGTGTCCTGATGATGCGTGGCGCACCTGGCTTTACCGGAAAAAATGTTGAAATTCTGGGAACAGAAACAACATACGGCCCGCGAGCCCGTCATCAAGACACACGTGAAGTGGTTGTAAAAATGGCCGTCACTCATCCGGTAAAAGAAGCTTGTCTGTTCTTTGCTTCGGAAATTGCCCAAGCCGCTACTGGCATGGCTCCCGGCATTACTGGCATTGTTGGCGGGCGCCCCAAGGCTTCACCCGTGGTCAAGCTATTCTCCGTATTGGTAAAGAAGAGCGAACTGCCCGTCGAAATCGATCTTAATGGCCAACGCCAAACATCTGTTATCCCCTCCAAGTTCAGTGCGCCTACAACTCCCCTTGCCTCTGGCGAAGTTGCCACACCACTCGGCAACGAAACCGAAGTGCCTCTGATTCGCCTTGCATGGGCGCGCAGTGGTGACAAAGGTAATCACTCAAATATCGGCGTCATCGCTCGCAAGGCAGAGTTCCTGCCGTGGATTCGTGCCGCATTAAGCGAACAAGCTGTCGCCGCGTACATGGCGCATGTGCTTGATGCAGACAATAGCCGAGTCATGCGCTATGAGCTGCCAGGCCTCCATGCACTTAACTTCTTGCTGGAAAATGCGCTTGGTGGTGGTGGCATTGCCAGTCTGCGTATTGATCCGCAGGGCAAAGCCTTTGCCCAGCAAATTCTTGAAATGCCGGTGCGAATTCCTGCACACCTGCTGAACTAACTCAGGACATATTCATGAAATATCAGTCAGTTTTCAACCCAACTGCCTTTGCTGGGAAAGTTGTCATCGTCACCGGCGGTGGCTCCGGTATTGGTCGTTGCACCGCACACGAACTGGCCGCTCTGGGTGCTCAGGTCGTTATCACCGGTCGCAAGCAAGAAAAGCTGGATAGCGTCGTGGAAGAAATCACCAGCGATGGCGGCAAGGTGCGCGGGTTGATCTGTGACATCCGCAACGAGGAGCAAGTAAAAGAGACAATCGCTACCGTCATCCGTGATTTCGGACGTCTCGATGGCCTCGTTAACAATGCAGGGGGTCAGTTCCCTTCACCGTTATCGATGATTTCTGCAAACGGATTTGAAGCCGTGGTACGCAACAACTTGCAGGGCACTTTTCTGATGATGCGCGAAGCGTATAACCAGTGGATGGCCAATCACGGTGGCAGCATCGTGAACATGACCGCCGATATGTGGGGCGGTATGCCGGGCATGGGCCACTCTGGTGCAGCTCGCGCTGGCGTCGACAATCTTACCAAGACTGCTGCCGTGGAATGGGCGCAATGTGGCGTGCGTGTGAATGCAGTTGCTCCGGGCTGGATCATGTCATCGGGCATGGATACGTATCAGGGTGCCTTTCGCGCCCTCATCCCAAAGCTGGCCAGCAATGTGCCGCTAAAGCGTATGGGTACAGAATCTGAAGTATCTGCCGTTAATTGCTTCCTCTTGTCACCAGCATCATCTTTCGTGTCCGGTGTGACTATTCGTATCGATGGCGCCGCTTCGCTGGGAACGCGTATGTATGACTTTCCTCCAGCAAAAAACAACGAACCCTTCAACGGATTCCACCGTGCCTTCATTCCCGACGTACTGAAGGAAAGCAACTAATGCCCATTATCGAATCCACCATTGATTGCAACAGCGACGAATTTTTAGCCAACCGTGAGGCGCTAGAGAAAACCGTGGCAGAAATGCGCGGCATCCAAAAAAAAGTTGTCGATAAATCTTATGATGCCAAGCCAAAATTTGATAAGCGTGGTCAGGTTTTGCCGCATGAACGCGTGCAATTACTGCTAGACCCGGGCTCTCCATTTGTGGAGCTTTGCGGCCTCGCCGGCTACCAGATGCATGACGACAAAGACGGTTCAGATGCAGGCGGCGGCATTATTGCCGGTATCGGCTATGTGAGTGGCGTTCGTTGCATGGTCACTGCTAGCAACAGCGCCATCAAGGGAGGCACTATTTCTCCTGCTGGCTTGTATAAAACATTGCGTCTGCAAAAAATTGCCTTAGAAAACAAATTGCCCATCGTCACCCTAACGGAGTCCGGTGGCGCCAATTTGAACTATGCTGGCGAAATTTTTGTTGAAGGGGCTCGCTCATTTGCCAATCAGGCTCGCCTTTCTGCGGCCGGCATTCCTCTGCTCTCAGTAGTACATGGCAATGCCACCGCGGGTGGTGCTTATCAGCCAGGCTTGTCTGATTATGTTGTGGTTGTGCGCAAACGGAGTCAGATGTTTCTGGCAGGCCCACCCTTGCTATTTGCCGCCACTGGCGAAGTCGCCACTGAAGAACAACTGGGTGGCGCCGAAATGCACGCACAGGTGGCCGGCACCGCTGAATACCTTGCCGAAAATGACTCTGATGCCATCCGCATGATTCGTGATGTGATGGGCATGCTGAACTGGAAAGAAACTACGCCAGATATAAAGCGTGACTTTGAAGAGCCCCTTTATCCAGCCGAAGAGCTGTTGGGGCTGGTACCTTCCGACTCGAAGCGCCCCTTCGATATGAAAGAAGTCATCGCCCGCCTCGTCGATGGCTCTGATTTCCTTGAGTTCAAGAATGAGTACGATAACCAGACGGTATGTGGCTGGGCTCGTGTTGGCGGCTTCCCCATTGGCATCATCACTAACAATGGCCCAATCACGCCACAAGGGGCAGCCAAGGCTTCGCAGTTCATTCAATTGTGTGATCAAACAAGGCGGCCACTACTGTTCTTGCACAACACCACTGGCTTTATGGTGGGCACGGACTCGGAACAGAACGGCGTGATCAAGCATGGCTCCAAGATGATACAAGCCGTTGCCAACACCAGTGTGCCAAAAATATCGCTGGTCGTCGGTGGCTCTTACGGCGCGGGCAACTACGCCATGTGCGGCCGCGGTCTTGATCCTCGCTTCATTTTTGCTTGGCCAAACTCTCGTACCGCTGTCATGGGTGGCGCTCAGGCCGGTAAGGTGCTGCGTATTGTGACGGAGCAAAAGCAGATAAAGGCCGGCATCGAAGTCAACCCACAAATGCTGGACTTCATTGAGCAAAGTACAGCGGTCAAACTGGACTCTCAAGCAACCGCCTTATTCAACACCGCCCATTTGTTCGACGATGGTCTTATTGACCCGAGGGACAGTCGTCGGTTACTCGTATTCCTGCTACAAACGATCAATGAAGGCGACCAACGCCAATTGAACCCCAACAGTTTTGGTGTGGCGCGATTCTAACGGCCAGTTACCCACCAAAACCTTTTACGGAGAAGCATCATGAAGTTTACGCAAGAACACGAAGAGCTGCGGCGCACCACTCGTGCCTTTGTTGAAAAAGAAATTAACCCTTATGTAAAAGAATGGGAAGAAAATGGTCCCTTCCCGGCTCATGAACTTTTCAAGAAAATGGGCAATCTGGGTCTGCTCGGCATCTGTAAGCCCGTCGAATACGGCGGCATGGGTCTGGATTATTCCTACAATATCGTTGTCGCTGATGAAATTGGTCGCGCCCGCTGTGGTGGTGTCCCATTGGCCATTGGCGTACAAACAGATATGGCAACTCCTGCCATTGCACGTTTTGGCTCCGACGAACTCAAGCAAAAATTTCTGGTTCCTGCGATTGCCGGCGATTTTGTAGCAGCAATTGCTGTTTCCGAGCCGCATGCCGGGTCCGATGTTGCTGCCATCAAGACAACTGCTGTCAAGGATGGTGATGACTACATCATCAATGGCACCAAAATGTGGATCACCAACGCCACCCAAGCCGATTTTTTCTGTCTGCTGGCCAATACGTCCAACGATAAACCGCACGTCAACAAGTCGCTGATTATCGTGCCGGCCAAAACCCCTGGCATCACATTCTCGGAAAAACTGGACAAGCTTGGTATGCGTTCGTCAGACACCGCTCAGGTATTCTTTGACAATGTACGTGTACCACAGAGCAACCGTATCGGCGCCGAAGGTATGGGCTTCATGATGCAGATGATGCAGTTCCAAGAAGAGCGCCTGTGGGGGGCGGCTAATGCCCTCGGCGGTCTGCAAGCCTGTGTCGATACAACCATCGAATACTGCCGTCAACGCTCAACGTTCGGTCAGCCTCTGATCGACAATCAGGCAGTGCACTTCCGCATGGCTGAACTACAAACCGAGATCGAATGCTTGCGCGCGCTTGTGTATCAAGCCTGTGAGCAGCACATTGCTGGTGAAGATGTTACCCGCCTGGCCTCCATGGCAAAACTGAAAGGTGGCCGTTTGGTCCGTGAAGTGTCCGACTCCTGCCTGCAATACTGGGGTGGCATGGGCTTCATGTGGGATAACCCTGCCGGGCAGCTATACCGTGATGGTCGCCTTGCCTCCATTGGTGGTGGTGCCGACGAAATCATGCTGGGCATCATCTGCAAACTGATGAACATTCTGCCCAGCAAGAAAAAGAAGGCTGAATAAAAATGCAATTGCCAACGACAGATACTCTGGAGTTGCGTGAGGAAGGCTTTGCCCTCCATATCACGCTGAACCGCCCAGAATCACGCAATGCCATGAGCCTGCAGATGACGCAGGACCTTCGTGCCGTGTTCACCGCCATCGAAAATAGCGAAGACATTCGTGTTGTGGTGTTGCGCGGCGCCAATGGTCACTTCTGCGCCGGCGGTGATATCAAAGATATGGCAGGTGCGCGTATGCGTGCTGCCGAAAGCGGTAATGATGATGCGTACGCCGAGTTGAATCGCGCATTTGGTCACATGCTCACACAGGTCGACCATGCACCGCAGGTTGTCGTTGCATTGCTTGAAGGTGCCGTGCTCGGTGGCGGCTTTGGCCTTGCCTGCGTTTCTGATGTGGCGATTGCACTTGAAAGTGCACAGTTTGGTCTACCAGAAACCAGTCTGGGAATTATTCCTGCCCAGATTGCCCCCTTTGTGCTTCAGCGCATCGGGATGACTCAGGCCCGTCGTCTGGCGCTTCTTGGCGGCCGTTTCAACGGTAGCGAAGCCGCTCGACTTGGTATCGTGCATCAAGTGGTTGCCGATACCTATGTACTTGATTCGGCTCTGACTCAAACGCTTGGCCAGATAAGAAAGTGCGCCCCTGCCGCCAACCGTAATACCAAAGCATTACTGCATCGGGTTGGCTGCGAGCCGCTGGAATCCCTTCTGGATGATGCAGCAAAGCTTTTTGCCCACGCAGTTGCTAGCCCGGAGGGTGCCGAAGGCACCATGGCTTTTGTACAGAAACGCCCTGCCAAATGGGCTGAATGATCAGGAATTAATGAAATGGCATTTACCAAAGTACTGGTAGCAAACCGAGGCGAAATTGCCTGCCGTGTCATGCGTACAGCCCGTGCCCTTGGCTACCGCACCGTTGCGGTATATTCGGAAGCTGATGCCGGTGCACTGCATGTGCAAGAAGCAGATGAAGCCGTGTGCATTGGCCCGGCAAAAGT
This sequence comes from Moraxellaceae bacterium UBA2031, assembly GCA_002333145.1. Lineage (GTDB taxonomy): Bacteria > Pseudomonadota > Gammaproteobacteria > Pseudomonadales > Moraxellaceae > UBA2031. Next base: position 1,026 of record DDBN01000015.1, on the reverse strand, counting down.
GTCGGAGTCCTACCTACGGGTTGATGCCATTCTTGATGCCTGTCGCAAGACCGGTGCGGATGCCGTGCATCCTGGTTATGGCTTTCTCTCTGAGAATGAACAATTTGCCCAAGCCTGTATCGACCACGGCATTACTTTTATCGGCCCAAGCCCCGAAGCGATTGAGCTAATGGGCAGCAAGCGCATTTCAAAAGTGCGCATGATCGAAGCCAAAGTGCCCTGCGTTCCTGGCTATGAAGGCATCGATCAGGCAGATGCAACATTTATCCAGCATGCAGCGCGTATCGGTTTTCCCGTTATGGTCAAAGCCTCTGCCGGTGGTGGTGGTCGTGGCATGCGCCTTGTGAACAGCGCGGATGAATTACCGGCGGCATTGTCCACTGCCCGATCAGAAGCACAGAATGCTTTTGGCTCTGGTGAACTGATTCTGGAAAAAGCGGTGATTGCCCCGCGTCACGTCGAAATTCAGATCTTTGGTGACACTCACGGTAACTGCGTTTACCTGGGTGAGCGTGATTGCTCTATTCAGCGTCGTCACCAAAAAGTAGTGGAAGAATCCCCCTGCCCCGTCATGACGCCTGAGCTGCGTCAGAAAATGGGCGAGGCGGCCGTTGCTGCTGCAAAGAGCGTGAACTATGTTGGCGCCGGTACGGTCGAATTCCTTCTCGACAAAGACAACCATTTCTACTTTCTAGAAATGAACACGCGTTTGCAGGTTGAGCACCCCGTCACCGAACTCGTCACCGGCCAAGATCTGGTTGAATGGCAGTTGCGCGTGGCCAATGGCGAACTCCTGCCGCTGCAGCAGCACGAAATCACCTTATCTGGTGCAGCTATCGAAGTGCGTTTGTATGCTGAAGATCCGGGTGCAAACTTCTTGCCGCAAACTGGCAAGGTATTGCGCTGGCAGCCCGCCAATATTCCTGGCGTGCGTATCGATCATGGCATGCGCGAAGCAGGTGAAGTCAGCCCACACTATGATCCAATGGTTGCCAAGGTTATTGCCTACGGTAAAACACGTACCGA
>DDBN01000071.1:5826-6019 GCA_002333145.1 Moraxellaceae bacterium UBA2031 | reverse complement strand
GACACTTCGTGGACGAGCGGTCACAACGTCGCGCCCGGTGTGGCTGCGGCTGGCCGAGGGCAGGCAGGAGCTCTTTGCGGCATGGCCTGAACGGGTGATTCGGCTTCAGGGAGGGCTCCTTGAGCAACTGGGTCTTGGTGGTATAGCTACCTCCTCTACTATTACAGATAACGGCGCGAAGATGCTTTGGTCG
>DDBN01000071.1:5527-5760 GCA_002333145.1 Moraxellaceae bacterium UBA2031 | reverse complement strand
CCGGGTTATTCCGGCCCGCTGGACGACCCGCTAGTCAGTCAGACGGATTGTGAGTTTTATCACGCATCTACTGGGCACGCATCTACCGGGCACACACCTAATGGCTTTTCCCTGACGCAGCCCTTTGTGGCTCTTACACCTAAAGAGCGTTACTTGGCTGATTTTGACCGTATCCAACAATGGTTGCAGGCCGGTGATTGCTATCAGGTGAACTATGCACAGGCGTTCCGGGC
>DDBN01000071.1:0-5457 GCA_002333145.1 Moraxellaceae bacterium UBA2031 | reverse complement strand
AAGGTGGAAAAGCTGTTTGAGGTGGAAACACTGCCGCAGGTGCATCATCTGGTCAGCACCGTCAGCGCAGACATTGCGCCTAGTGCGGATGTGATTGATGTGATTCGTGACAGTTTTCCCGGTGGCTCGATTACCGGCGCGCCGAAGAAGCGGGCCATGGAAATTATTGCCGAACTGGAACCCACGCCACGTGCTGTGTACTGCGGCAGCATTGGCTATATCAGTGCCAACGGCAATGCCGAGCTGAATATTGCGATACGCACCCTGCTGCGCATTGATGACGATTTATATGCGTGGGCCGGTGGCGGCATTGTGGCGGATTCGGATGCCGAGGAGGAATATCAGGAGTGTTTTGATAAGATGGGTGCGCTGATGCGAGCACTGGAGGCTGGTGAGTAGTGCTGGCGGTTTAATACGCACCTAGAAAACAAAAGGCCGCTACTGCGGCCTTTGGTATTGGCGAAACAGCTTACCTTTTGGTTTGCGTGTGCATTAGAAAGAGTCTCCTGGCACACGCACCCAGCCTTCCATTAGCACACGGGCGCTTCGGCTCATGACGGCTTTGGTGACTGTCCACTCGCCATTTACCTGCTGTGCTTCTGCGCCCACACGCAGTGTGCCGGACGGATGGCCAAAACGAACCGCTTCGCGCTCCCCTCCTCCTGCAGCTAGGTTTACGAGCGTGCCTGGCACGGCGGCGGCTGTACCGATAGCAACGGCGGCTGTACCCATCATGGCATGATGCAGCTTGCCCATGGACAGCGCACGCACCAGTAGATCAACCTCTGTCGCACTGACTTGCTTACCGCTTGATGACACGTAGTCTTTTGGCGCGGAAACGAAGGCAATCTTTGGTGTGTGTTGACGGGTGGCGGCTTCTTCTGCTGTTTTGATGAGGCCCATACGCAGCGCGCCGGCCACGCGAATTTTCTCGAACATGGCTAATGCGGCTGCATCGGAGTTGATCTGCTCGCGCAGCTCAGTGCCGGTATAGCCAATATCTTCAGCACGCACAAATACGGTTGGAATGCCTGCGGTAATCATGGTGGCCTTGAGCGTGCCAATACCTGGCACTTCAAGATCATCCACCAAATTACCAGTCGGGAACATGGAGCCGCCCTCTTCCGAATCATCGGACGGGTTCATGAATTCCAAAATGATTTCTGCTGCGGGAAACGTTACGCCATCCAAATCAAAATCCCCGGTTTCCTGCACCTGCCCATTGGTGACGGGGATGTGTGCAATAATCGTCTTTTGAATATTGGCCTGCCAGATACGCACAACACAGGTGCCGCTGTCAGGGATACGTGAGGGGTCAACGAGACCCGCATGAATGGCAAATGCGCCAGCGGCTGTCGACAAGTTGCCGCAGTTACCGCTCCAGTCGACAAAAGCTTTGTCGATGGATACCTGACCATATAAGTAGTCTACATCGTGATCGGGCACGCTGCTCTTGGAGAGAATCACACACTTGGATGTGCTGGAAGTAGCACCTCCCATGCCGTCAATGTGCGCGGCATACGGATCAGGACTGCCGATTACGCGCATAAACAGTTTATCGCGCGCAGCACCGGGTTTCTGGCAGCTCTCGGGCAGGTCTTGCAAGCGAAAGAAAACACCTTTGCTGGTGCCCCCGCGCATATACGTGGCGGGCACTTTTACTTGGGGTGGGTTTGCCTTGGCGGTATGAGCCATTTTTTATACTCCAGAAAGTTTTACCTGCTCTAGGTTTTACTTGCTTTAAACTTTACCTGCCATGTGAAACATTGACCCGGAACTGAGGCCGTGCCGGGTCAATAATGGGCTTGGCGTACACCACACCACACCAAGCCAGCTTAGGCCTTGGTTGATTCTAGGAAGTCCTTGGCGAAGCGCTGCAATACGCCACCGGCTTCATAGACCGACACCTCTTCGGATGAATCCAGACGACAAGTTACCGGCACACGTAGAACTTCACCGTTGCGACGATTGATCACCAAGGTGAGATCGGCACGCGGCGTCGGATTACCTTCTACATCGTAGGTTTCGGTGCCGTCGAGTGCCAGCGTCAGACGGGTTGTGCCTGGCTTGAACTCCAGCGGCATCACGCCCATACCAATCAGGTTGGTACGATGAATTCGCTCGAAGCCTTCGGCTGCGATGGCTTCGACACCGGCCAGACGCACGCCCTTGGCAGCCCAGTCACGCGAAGAACCCTGTCCATAGTCGGCACCGGCAATGATGATCAGCGGCTGCTTGCGGTTCATGTAGGTTTCAATGGCTTCCCACATGCGCATGACTTTGCCTTCTGGCTCCACTCGTGCCAGTGAACCTTTCTTGACCTGACCATCGACAATCGCCATCTCGTTCACAAGTTGCGGATTGGCAAAGGTGGCACGTTGCGCGGTGAGATGATCGCCACGATGGGTGGCATAAGAATTAAAGTCTTCTTCTGGAAGACCCATCTTGTGCAGGTATTCACCGGCTGCCGAATTCAACATGATCGCGTTCGATGGCGACAAGTGATCGGTGGTGATGTTGTCCGGCAGCAATGCCAAAGGACGCATGCCCTTCATCGTACGCTCGCCAGCTAATGCGCCTTCCCAATACGGCGGACGACGTATATAGGTGGACTGTGGACGCCAGTCGTACAGTGGGGATACCGAACGCTCGGTGTCTTTCTTTTCGAACATTGGGATGTAAATCTGATTGAACTGCGATGGCTTCACGCTTTTAGCGACAATGGCATCGATTTCTTCATCTAATGGCCAGATGTCTTTAAGGAAAATTTCTTTGCCATCCACTACGGCCAGTACGTCTTTCTCAATATCAAAACGTATGGTGCCTGCAATAGCATACGCCACTACCAGCGGTGGTGAGGCGAGAAAGGCCTGCTTGGCATAAGGATGAATTCGACCATCGAAATTACGATTACCGGAAAGCACTGCTGTTGTATACAAATCGCGATCAATAATTTCTTTCTGGATTTCAGGGTCCAGCGCGCCGGACATGCCGTTACACGTGGTGCAAGCAAACCCCACGATGCCAAAGCCCAGTGCTTCAAGATCCTCAGTCAGGCCGGCATCATCCAAATACAGCCGCACAACCCTAGAGCCCGGAGCCAACGAAGACTTTACCCAAGGCTTACGGGTCATGCCCAGCTTGCGAGCATTGCGCGCAATTAGGCCTGCGGCAATTACGTTGCGCGGATTAGATGTATTGGTGCAGCTGGTGATGGCGGCAATGATGACCGCACCATCAGGCATAAGACCCTGCGCTTCCTGCTCATGGGCTTTATCCAAATCTACGGCAATGCCACGCTCAGCCAAGGCCGAGGTTGGCAGACGCCGATGCGGGTTGGAAGGACCTGCCATGTTGCGAACCACGGATGACAGATCGAATGTGAGCACACGTTCGTACTCTACATTTTTCAGCGTGTCAGACCAGAGACCGGCTTCTTTGGCGTAGGTTTCCACCAGAGCCACTTGCTCATCCGTGCGACCGGTGAGGCGCAGGTAAATCAGTGTCTGCTGGTCGATAGAGAACATGGCGGCAGTTGCGCCGTACTCAGGCGCCATATTGGAGATGGTGGCACGATCACCAATCGTGAGACTGGCGGCACCCTCACCGTAGAACTCAAGATAGGCACCTACTACCTTTTCCTTGCGCAGGAACTCGGTTAGGGCCAGCACGATATCGGTTGCCGTAATGCCAGGCTGATGGCGACCGGAAAGCTCCACGCAGATGATATCGGGCAGGCGCATCCAAGATGCCCGGCCCAGCATAACGTTCTCAGCTTCAAGGCCACCTACACCCACGGCGATCACGCCCAGCGCATCGACATGCGGCGTGTGCGAATCAGTACCTACGCAGGTATCCGGAAATGCTACGCCATTTTGGGATTGAATCACCGGCGACATTTTTTCCAGATTAATCTGGTGCATGATGCCGTTACCGGCAGGAATCACATCGACATTATCAAAGGCTGTTTTGGTCCAGTTGATAAAGTGAAAACGGTCTTCGTTGCGGCGATCTTCAATGTCACGGTTTTGCTGGAAGGCATCTGGATCAAAACCACCACACTCCACCGCGAGCGAGTGATCAACAATCAGCTGCACCGGAACCACTGGATTAACTTGAGCAGGATCACCGCCCATATCGGCAATGGCATCACGCAGACCGGCAAGGTCTACCAGTGCCGTCTGGCCCAGAATGTCGTGACAAACCACACGTGCTGGGAACCAGGGGAAATCCTGATCGCGTTTACGCTCGATAAGCTGCACGAGGTATTCATTGATGCTGGCCGGATCCGCCTTGCGAATGATGTTTTCAGCATGGACACGAGCGGTGTATGGCAGGCCAGCCCATGAGCCTGGCTTAATGGCTTCTACTGCGGCACACGCATCGAAATAATCGAGTGTGGTGCCGGGCAGGTTCTTACGAAATTGACTGTTCATTTTTAGCTATCCCGTGAAGGAATCCTCCCCGGTAAAGGGGAGGATTTTATGACTGATACGGCGGCGATTACTTACGGTTCTTGATCGGCAGGAACTTTTGATCTTCAGGGCCCGTGTAGTTGGCACTGGGGCGAATAATCTTGCCATCAATGCGCTGCTCGATAACGTGAGCCGACCAACCTGAGGTGCGTGCAATCACAAACAGCGGCGTGAACATGTCGGTAGGAACGCCCATCATGTGGTAGCTGACCGCAGAGAACCAATCGAGATTGGGGAACATCTTCTTGATTTCCAGCATGACGCTTTCAAGACGTTCAGCAATATCGTACATCTTCATATTGCTCTGTTCGGCAGAGAGATCCTTTGCCACCTTCTTGATCACGACATTGCGTGGATCAGATACGGTGTACACCGGATGGCCAAAACCAATCACGACTTCCTTACGGCCTACACGTTCACGGATATCGGCTTCTGCCTCATCCGGATTGTCGTAACGCTTTTGGATTTCAAACGCGACTTCGTTNNTCGCGTGGCGCTTCGCCATGCAGCAGGTGCAGGAAATGGCCGCCGATAGAATCATCATCCGTTTCCACCGTAATGCGCTTGCCGTTATAGGCAAAGTGATACCAATACAGGAGCATGGAGCCAAGGCACGCCATGAGCTTGTCGGCGATATCACGCGCACCCGGATGATTATGATCATCTTTCTCTGGCTTTACGCAACCCAACACGGACACGCCTGTGCGCATTACATCCATTGGATGTGCGGAGGGAGGTAACTGTTCCAGCGCTACTTTTACGGCAGCCGGCAAACCACGTAGACTTTTGAGCTTGGTCTTGTAAAAGGCCAGTTCGGCGATTGTGGGCAATTTTCCATGCACCAACAGATAAGCAATTTCTTCAAACTCACTGGTGGTGGCCAAATCCAAAATGTCATAGCCACGATAGGCCAGATCGTTACCGGTGCGTCCCACTGTGCACAAGGCGGTGTTGCCTGCCGTGGTGCCAGACAAGGCAACGG
>DDBN01000131.1 GCA_002333145.1 Moraxellaceae bacterium UBA2031 | reverse complement strand
CCGGCCGCACGGATCACAAAAATGGCATGTGCGCCCGGCTTGAGGCGCGCCATCAGATCATCCCAACCTTTTTTGCCCAGAATGGCTTGGCCAATGCCGGGGTGGTTGAGATAACCAAACCAGAGATCAATGAAAGGTTCCGGGCCGCGTGGGAGCCCTACCTGCTCAGGCTTGACGGTCAGGTGTTGAACGGCCCCTTCCTTGACCAGCGTATCCCAATCCAGTGTGTTGGTGCTTTCTACAAATGTTGCTTGAGGCCGGATCTCCGGCTTCAGAATGCCGACTTGACGTGCAACTGCAGCACCAGAGGTCATCATTACCTGATTTTGAGCGATGACGGTGACAGTAGCGCCAGAGATAGCATCTAGCCCAATCATGTCTTCTTCGGGACGGGACTGACCGATCTCGATATTGTCACCGACAAACTTACCCAGATACTGATTGTTGAAATTAATTAGTTGGGACTCAGGGATGCCGAGCAACAGAATAGGTTCGGAGTGCTTGAGCACCTTAACGCCAACAAAGTGCCCTGTCGGATCGATGCCGATGAGGGTGACCACGGGCTTGCCGGAGTAGGCCGGGGTGTCCGTGATGTCAGTAGACAGCATGACGTAGCCGATCAGCTTGCGTTGACCGTCTGCTTCGGAGTATCCCTCGACATAAAAGGGACTGCCTTTGCGTTTAGAAAAAGAGGTCGCCCCTGGCAGCACCTCCTGACATACCTGTAACAGAGCACAGAGATCAGGGTTGGTATTCAAGTCAGCCGGCAATGCAGCCTGATAGGCAGAATCGGCGTGAGCGGCGGGGGTCAGAATAAGGGCCAGCATCGCCATAATGACGGTCTGGCGAAGAATGGAGAGCAATTTCATGCACACATTCCTGGCATTAGGGGTGATTCGCAGTCTGACCTATAGAGGGCGTGACTGTCATTGCGGCGGGTCAATTCTTTGAGGTGTTGAGGGCTTAAGATGCCTCGGCACGCCATTCATGTTGGCGTGCCGAGGCATAAACTCAGGGGCTTTTATGCCTCAACGATCATACGGCTGCGCATTTCCAAATGCAGGGCATGACAGAAGTGAGTGCAGTAGCACCAGTAGACACCAGGCTTATCAACCTTAAAAGTGACCGATTTAGTTTCCTGCGGGTTCACAATGAAGTTGATGTTGTACTTCGGAATGGCGAATCCGTGGGTAAGATCTTCGATCTTGTCGAGATTAGTCAGAATAATGGTGACTTCGTCGCCAACCTTGAGTCTGAATTCCCGTGGTTCGAAGGCCGGTGCCTGCGAAGTAATCTTGACCGTAACCTTTTTCCCATTACGGAAGATGCCNNAGCGGGCCGACAGGAAGGAAACGATCCTTGGAGAATTTGCAGCCTACGCACAGCCATTTGCCATCAGCAAACATAGTTTCAGACTGCGAGGCATTGATGTGGCCAGGCTGGTAATGCACATCCAGACGGTCCACAACATACTTGGCGGTCTTGTCACCGGCGGTGAATTTGATGGCGGCTTCCACATTCCACTTCACGATCTGGCTGTCCAAAAAGAGTGTGGTGTAAGCGTTACCGCGGCCATCAAATGCGGTGTGCAGCGGGCCAAGGCCGATTTCGACTTCAGCCACAATAGCCTTGTCGAGCTCGTCCAGCTTGCCGTCAAACCAATCCAGTACCTTGGACAGTTCAATCACGGTAGCGGTAGGCGAGAGCTTGCCAGCACAAATAAAGTACTTGCCATCTGGTGTTGCGTTTACGCCATGCGGGTTTTTAGGAACCGTTACATAAGCAACTAAGGCAGTTTTGGGATCTTTGTTGGAGGCAATGGTGGCATCAACCACTGGCACCTTGGAGTCACCAAACGTACGGGTTTTACCCGCTTTCACCGCTTCTTCAACGCGAGCAATGTTGAAAAACAGGCAACGATCGCGCTCGGCGGACATCATGTCCTCGTAGTGCAGGCCCATTTCGGTGTTGTACTGATTGGTGGCAGCCAGCTTGCCGTCGAAAGACGTGGCCACCAGATCACAGTTACCATCGATCAGTGCCTGCCAGCGAACTTCCATCGTTTCGGCATCAATACAGGTAAACATCGAGCGGTATTTTTCGGGTGAATCCAGATCATTGCCGTTGTTAGGCAGAGGAATGCTGAACTCGGAGCCGGCAAATACGCGGGTGGTGTAGTTGATGCTCTGGTCTACCGGGTCGCGCTTGTCGGGGAAAATGCCGTGGAAGCCCTGAATATTCGGGATTTCGACGATCTTGTCACAAGTGAAGTAGTCGAGGCGGATACGCGCCATACGGCTGTTGATCTTGTCATTGATCCACGCATAACGGCCGTCATAGTTGCCATCCTTATAGGAGGCATGAGTATGATGAGTATCGGCAACGGTATACTTGAGATGACCATCGGGCTTGGTGCCCATGATGGCCTTGGATTCATTGGTGATACCCCAGCCAACCAGGGCGTCTGTGTTAAAACAGGGGACGCGGTGCAGCTCGCGACCTGAAGGCAGGCCAAGAACTCGGAAGTCACCGGTGTGCCCACCGGACCACAGTCCGTAGTAGGTGTCGAGCTCGCCTGGCTTTAGATGAGGCGACTGCCCCTTAGTGGCATGAGAATCATCTTTTTCTTTGCTGTCTTTATCTTCCTTGCTGCAGGCAGATAGGCCAACCGACAGGCCAGCACCGGCAAGGCCGGTCAGGGCTGCAGTATTCAGAAACTTACGGCGACTCATGCCTGGCATGCTGTCAACCGGATTTGTAATGTCGTCTTTCATGAGTGCATCACTCCCGTGATAGTAAATTCAAACGTCGGTGGCGTACCCATTGGTCAAATCGCAACCGCCTGCGACAAATTGCCGCACCCCTAAGCCTACGGGCCAAAGGTAGACCAGACATTGATGTCGAGCAAGAAAAAGGGCTTAAA
>DDBN01000067.1 GCA_002333145.1 Moraxellaceae bacterium UBA2031 | reverse complement strand
CCCGGCACTGTATGGCTCGATGAGCGTTTACTCGGATTGTTGCAAGTGCAGCCAGGAGACTCGTTAACGCTCGGGGAAAAGTCCTTTCGTATCGACGCAATCCTTGCTTACGAGCCTGATCGAGGTGGCAATTTCTCTGCATTTTCGCCTAGGGCATTGATTGCCATCGAAGATGTGGCGGCCACGGGCATTATCCAGCCCGGATCCCGGCTGCAATATCAGCTCATGATGACGGGCAATGAGAGTCAATTATCCGATTTTAGAAAGTGGGTGGAACCTCGTATTGGCCCGAGCGAGCGCATACTGGATGTCAGTTCGGGTCGCCCTGAAATGGCCAGCCCACTCAAACGTGCAAGCGACTACCTTGGCCTTGCAGCAATCGCAGCAGTTGTTCTGGCAGGCCTGGCCATCGCTGTCAGCATTCGGCGTTTTGCCGAACGTCGTTATGATTTTATTGCCTTACTGCGCTGTCTAGGCGCTTCACGGAATGAGGCCCTACGAAGGGTCTTAGGCGAGCTTGTGGTTATTTGGCTGATTGCCATTCTCGCGGGAGCCATACTGGGGGGTATCGCGTCATACGCAATAGCGTTAATACTGGCAGATATTCTTCCCGCCGGCTTACCTGCTCTTTCTTTCTGGCATCCGTTGCTTACCGGAGTGGGCACAGCAACCCTCGTTTTAATGGGGTTTGCCTTGCCTGCATTGCTGGCATTGGGCCAGATAACACCCTTGCGCGTATTGCGAAGAGAATTGCTCCCGCCTTCGCTACCGCAACTCGCTATCACCGTGCTCTCATTGCTGGCCCTTTTTGCGCTTCTGGCCATTGAAACAGGTCGATTAATGCTGACCGCTATCGCTATTGGTGGCGGAGCGGTATTGGTTCTGAGTCTCAATCTTGCTTTGCGTTACCTGCTGAACAGCCTGCGCCATACAGGTAATTCGTCCCTAGCGGCACTGCGCCGCAATCCAAGCGAAACCGCAACACAAATGCTGGGATTAGCACTTGGTCTGACTGCATTACTGCTAGTTGTCAGCCTTCGTGATGAATTACTGAATACGTGGCAGACAAAAATTCCCGTAGATGCGCCAAACCAATTCGCTCTGAATATTGCCGATCACGAACTCGATGGCTTTAGAGGTGCCCTGCAGCAGGCAGGACTGCATTACTCGGATATCTATCCGGTAGTGAGAGGCCGACTAACCGCCATTAATAACAAGCCCGTACAGACGGCGGTTAGCAAAGAAAATCCTGATGAAGCCCGTGACGAGTCACTCAACCGGGAATTAAACCTGACGTGGGCAAAAGATTTACCCCATGGCAATACACTTTCAAGCGGTCAATGGTGGACCAAAGATTCTGCCATTAATAAAGAAGTATCCGTGGAAAAGCGTTTGGCGGAGCGGCTGAATATTCAGATGGGCGATACACTGACATTTACGCTAGCTGAGGGCACTCTGCAGGCCAAGGTTGGCAGCTTACGAGAAGTTGACTGGGATAGCTTCCAGCCTAATTTCTATGTGGTTTTCCCTCCGGGTGTAATCGAGCACTTTCCCGCTTCCTGGATGACTAGCTTTAATGTGCCAAAGGCAAAGCGCCCTGCATTGAATGATCTGGTCAAAGCCTTTCCAACGGTTGTCCTGATCGATATTGCCAGCGTTTTAGTTGAGGTGCGGTCATTACTCGCGCAGGTTTCTCAAGCAGTCGAAGCCATTCTTCTGTTTGTTCTGGCAGCCGGCCTGCTAGTTATTGTGGCGCATGTCAGTGCCAGCCTAGATGCACGCCGCTTTGAGGCGGCATTGCTACGGGTTTTTGGTGCAAGCAAAGGTGACTTACAGCGAAGACTGTTGACTGAGTTTATCTTGTTAGGGGCAGCATCCGGATTACTGGCTGCAATCATGGCAGAAATACTCGCCGCCATGATTTACTGGAAAGTCTTTGAACTCCCACCCGTACTCCACCCTGCTCTTTGGTGGCAAGCTCCTCTAGCAGGAGCCGTCATGGTCAGCCTGACCGGACTGGCTGGCGCCAGAAAAATATGGGCCACTAGCCCAATGCTGACGCTACGTCGGCCATGAACTGAGCAGCAGGAAATATTATGAAAATAAATTGGCATGCTCTGAGAAGGCAGCCCGATCTGTTCTTTCTGGCGCTCGATTTGACTCTGTTGGTATTGATCACAGGTAATCTGCTCTGGTTACTTCTTGACGCCATTCTCATGAACACGGGTACCGGCATGTTGTTAGCCAAACAATGGCCGGAAATGATGCAGCATTACCGTGAGGTATCGCATCCAGATCTCCTTCTTTACGACTCCTTCTTCACTTTTTTTCTGATCTCTGAGCTATTTTTTCGCTGGGGATTTGCCATATATCGAAAAACCTATCACCGCTGGTTTTTCTATCCTTTTGTGCATTGGTATGACGTTCTCGGTTGTATTCCGATGTCCTCCCTGCGCATGCTTCGCCTTCTTCGTCTGATTTCTATTGGATATCGGCTGCAAAAGCTGGGAGTGATTGATCTTTCGCAAAGTAGTCCTTTCCCTCTGATACGTAAGTATTACCACATCCTTATTGAAGAGCTATCAGACCGCATTGTTATCAATGTACTTGAAGGCGTGCAACGCGAGGTTGAGGCCGAAGGGCCTTTCCGGCAGCGTTTAACTGATGAGGTTTTACTGCCACGACGTGATGTTATCGTGCCTTGGCTGGCAGGGCTTTTAACTACAACCAGTTCTCAGGCATACGGCGAACATCAGGACAAACTGGCCCGTTATCTAAAAGAGCGTACGCGGGAAGCGATTGCTACCAATCCAGAGCTCACGCGNNGCCGGCCTGTTTGATACATTCACTCGTGATCATACCGAAATGGGCAAAGCGGTCAGCGGTATCCTTATGGACAGCCTGGAGCTGATCAAGGCACAGGTTTCGGTGCAACACTGGAAAGTCCGCGAGGCCGGTGAATATAATTCACCGAGCGCGTAGTTAAGCTTACTTGACCCTACTCGGGCCTGCCCCTAAAGTGCCGGCCTTGTTTTATTAATCACTTTCCGGAGAGCTCACATGGGTGTCAGCCAACCTGCCCGCTTTGGTGAAGACTGGAGCGATGAACGTGTCCGCGGTTTCTTGGATCGCCAGCCAGCTGACGGCAGTAATGCTGACTTCCATGTTCTGATGTCGGCTTACAAGCACATGCGCCCGCATGACTTTGAACGCTTGCTTGGTTTCTTTGTGGCCGCAGGACGAGATCTGAATGCCACCGATAGTAATGGCCACACCTTATTGGCATTGGCACGTNNCCAGCCCTCCTTTGCTTCATCCTCTCCATAGCAGGGCGGCATCAGGCCAGCAAGTGAGCTGGCTAAGCCCGGCATGGTGCGATGCCGCATATAATGTCTGTGTTGATTGGCTACGAGAGCTGGACAAGCATCCGACCCCACTGCTGCAGGCGCTTGTCAACCGTGATGCTCGCCTCGGCCGCTATGTCGAAAATCTTCTGGCCTTCTGGCTAGCGTGGCCGGACAACCCTTTTTATCGACTGCTTCATCGTGGGTTGGCCGTCCGCGATGGAAACCGAACCATCGGCGAACTGGATTTTCTAGTTGAAGATCGCTGTAGTGGCAGGCTTCAACACTGGGAAATCGCCGTTAAATTCTACTTGGGCACCTGCCCCGGTGGTGCTTATCGTTGCTGGCAAGGCCCTGCACTGCAGGATCGTCTTGATCTCAAAGTAGATCGTTTATTACACCATCAACTATCACTGCCTTTTACGCTGGAAGGTGCTGCACTACTTCACCAACTTAACCTGCCTCACCCGGACTCCGTCTGCCTGCTGAAGGGCCGTCTTTTCTATCCGCCTGATATTAATACCGGCGCGTGGTCTCCCATTGCATCGAATCTTGACCATCTACGTGGATGGTGGATGACCAGAGATGATTTTCTAGCACGCTATATCAATGATTTCGGCGTGGAGTGGGTTCATCTACCCAAGGATCACTGGCTGACCCAGGTGGATTCGCGCATCAATATTGGTGTAGCAGAGCAGGCTGCACCATTTATTGAGAGACTGATGCAAAGCAACGATACTAGAGCCATTGCCGTGATTGGTCTGGATACTCAGCATAACGAAATCACCCGGGGATTCATTACGCCATCAGGGTGGCTCAAGGATACGAAATGAACCTGCTTGCCCCTTCTCCATTAATCGTGGACGGCCTCCCTCGCCTCGGTCAGT
>DDBN01000047.1 GCA_002333145.1 Moraxellaceae bacterium UBA2031 | reverse complement strand
ACCAGCACCAATGTGGTGCCAGCTTCAGCATTTAATGAGAAGAGCAGTTCGTTGATCTGCGCTCCCGTTTTGGCATCTAAATTGCCTGTGGGCTCGTCTGCAAAAAGAATTGAAGGGCGACCGGCAAAGGCGCGGGCAAGCGCGACACGCTGCTGCTCACCACCGGAGAGTTGGCGTGGCGTGTGGTGCAGCCGATGCCCCAAACCAACACGTTCCAGCCATTCACGAGCTGTAACAGTGTCGCCACGATGATTCACGGACAATGCCAGCATGACGTTTTCAAGGGCCGTTAGAGTGGGGACGAGCAAGAAGGACTGAAATACAAAGCCAACGTGCTGCTTACGCAACTCGGCACGCTGATCTTCGTTTAGGTTATCCAATGCTTGCCCACAAAGACTGAGGGAGCCGGTATCCGGCCGATCAAGACCGGCCATCAAGCCGAGCAGGGTGGTCTTTCCTGATCCAGAGGCACCGATAATGGCAATACGTTCACCCTTATGAATGGTCAGAGTAATGCCATTAAGAATTGTCAGGACATCCGTACCGGTACGGACCGTCTTGCTGATATTTTGCGCCGCAATCAGTACTTCGGAGGACATGATGTATCGCCACTGGCTGAAATTATGTGTATTGACCATCGTTATGCTGGCAGGCAATGCGCAGGCAGCGGTAATTTTGGTGTTCGGGGATAGTATCAGCGCAGCTTACGGTCTGGAAACTCAACAAGGCTGGGTACACCTTATGACGCAGCGCCTTGATTCGTCTGCGCCGGGAAAGCACAAGGTCGTTAATGGCAGTCTCAGTGGTGAAACCACATCGGGAGGCGTGCGTCGCTTACCGGAACTTCTACGCCAGCATCGCCCTGATATTGTCATTCTGGAGTTAGGGGGAAACGATGGACTGCGCGGACAACCGCCTGCACTGATGGAGAAGAACCTCCTGCAGATGGTTACGACAGCCAAAAGTGCCGGAGCAACGGTGATTTTGCTGGGCATGAAAATCCCCCCCAACTATGGAAAAGCCTACACAACGTCGTTCGAGAGGGTTTTTGTGAAGGTAAGCCAGACTAGCGGCAGTGCATTGTTACCATTTTTTCTTGAGGGTGTTGGGGGCAATCCTGCACTCATGCAACGAGATGGTGTTCATCCCGTTGCACAAGCGCAGAAACGGTTGCTCGATAATGTGTGGCCTTTACTGGCGCGCGAGTTGAAAAAGCATCGTTAAACGAAAGCTTTTCAAACTCATTGCATTTTCAGAGTGATAGCCAAAAGACGCGGCACCATTTCTTCTACCAGCAATGGCGAAATGGGGCCCGTCTCTAACACAAGTTGAAGGTTTCGCTGAAGGTCCAGCTCATTAGTACCAGAGGCACCTGCACGCAACCCTTTCTGTTGTAGCAGAGCCAGCTGGCGTTCACGTCGATCCTTTTCTCTCGACGCTTGGGAGGGCAGATTCAGCGCAAGTTCTAGATCCATCAGCGCATCCAGTACGGTCTGTGTATTGGATTCGATACCTTCTTGCCAAATAGTCCGTTTTTCAGTGTCGATAGTGATAGCGTCTGCTGCTTGTTGGCGACGCAGTAGCGCACTTTTCCACACACTGGGTAGGCCGGAAACGTCGGGCTGCAGTGGCAGAGCATTATCAATAAGAGCCTGCTCTGCACTACAAACGGCGACCCAGGCATCGACCCCAGCCTTAAGTAAACGGCTGGCCTGCTGACGACGGTGCTCATGAAAAGTGGAATCAAATAACGTCACAGCCTTCTGAGCTCGCTCTTTCAATGCTTGTCCGTCACGACCAATATCCAATTCACGAAACGCGTCGTGCAGACGGGACATTTCCTGGCGACCTGCATCTGAAGCATCTCCGATTAGCTGCTCCATAGAGGCTACCAGTGTCTCGGCCTGTTGCATCAATCCTTCGCGAGCCTCTTGGCGAACCTTGAAGGCATCTTCGCGACGACTGAAAACTGCATCGCAGGCAGCACGAAACTCTTTCCACTGCTTCCCATCGGTGCGTGGCGAGCCCCCACCAATCTGCTTCCATTCCTGCTGCAATTGTTTCGCTTGATCGCAGGCTGAACGCATATCCTCTTGAACAAGCAACAGACGTGCCTTGTCGATCAATGCTTGTTTACCCTGTGCTAAACGACTCCAGTGTTCATCGCGCCGTGACTCTAGTGCCTTTATGACGTCATTAAAGCGGCTCTGCACCTGCCTTAATGACTGACGATCTACTGGCTGATGCTGCTGCCATTCTTGGCGGGCCGCTTTAAGAATGGCCTCATGATTTTTCCAGTCGATATTTTCAGTCATCGCATCGCGATACTGCTCGAGCTGCTCACAGAGGGCGATTTTTCTTTCCCTATTTTTGGCTCGCAACTCGTTTTGTACAGCAAAGTGGCGACGGCATGGCTCAAATGCAGCATCACTGGCCGTTTTGAACTGTTCCCATAACGGTTGCTCGATCGCTGGATCAGCAACACCGAGAGACTTCCACTCGTCCTGTAGCGCCTTGATGCGGTCTGCTTTGTCATCAGGATCAATGTCTTGATCAACAAGCGCTTGCATGGATGTGAGCAATGCTTCTTTCTTGGGCTGTATCACAAAGCCAGCCCAGCTTTTTAGCTCACGCACCTTTTCACCGAGCAACGGTAAAAGAGGGTGGTTTAAATGATGTGTACGGGCAAAATCAGCCACCTGCCGCCAGCGACGACTGGCCTCACGACTATTGCCTTCACGTATGCACGATTCGACGCGGTCGAGTTGTTTTTGTAAGGCTTTTTGGTGGTCTTCTTTGGGCTCATGTATGACAAGAGGCTTTTCTTTTACAGTGCCAACAGCTTGTTGGAGAAGCTCAGGAAGAGGCCAGCCTGTTTCGCGATAATGCTTAATCATCTGCGTTAGCATTTCATCCCGAACGGCAGCATTGATGGCGTTAGTAGCACCAGCACCTTCAGCACCACCATCAGCTTCATCAGTACTATCAGCAACAGCAGGTTCAGTCGTCTTAAGCGTCGTTTCGATCATCAACTTATCAATCGACCACTGCGCGAGGAGCGCCTCAAGACTGTCCAGCTTCTGCATTGCAGATTCATACCGCTGTACCAAGTTCGCTGCAGGGGAGTGCAGTTCGCAGGCCAGCTCCCAGCGCAAGCGTTGGGTCTTACGCACGGCAGCCAGCGAGGAGACATCAAAGTCATCCTGGCCACGATATTCTTTAACGGTAGATTCCAGTGTTTCCAGTGCGCGGCTCAGCTCTTCGCGTGCTTGTGTCTGGTCAGCAGCAAGCTGCTCGGCGGCGACTATGTCGGCAACCTGACGGCAGGCAAGTGCGTGGGCGGTTGCAAAGCGTTCAGCAACGGAGAAGCTGTGGTTTGCGGTCAGCTCGTTCCATTGCATGCGCAAGCTTTCTGTTTTGGCGGCATATAACGGATTCAGTGCTGATCTTGCATGAGCTTCCATGAGCTCGCACAGTGTAACAGCACGCTCTTGACGCTCTGTTTCTGCCTTTTCTTTATCGCGTATCTCGTCTAGGCGCCCCTTAACGATGCGATAAACTGTTTTGTCCTTCAGTTTAGAGGCCTGCATGAGCTCCTCTAGCAGCGGTAGCGTAGTAATACGCTCAGCTGCCGCTTGTCGAAGGCGGGCAATAGAGGAGTGCAGGGCAATATCCTGCAGGCACATATCATCCTGAAGCGCGGCAATAGCGGCCAGACGAACCTCGACAGGCTCAGCATCACGAATCAGTGCCAGCAACACATTAGAAGAGTTGATCCGCTCAAGCCGTTGCAGGCGCTCTTCAAGGGGCGGGCTAAACGGACTCTTTCCTGCCATTAGCTCATGAATTCGCTCAGCGGAAGCATCACGTACTGCGGCTTCAAGATCGCGTTTCTGGATCTGCATCAAGATATCGAGGTCATGCAGTTTCTGGACAGCCTCACGGCGGACAGCCGGCTCACTGTCCTCTTTTGCCAGCTGGGTCAGAATTTCAAGGTCCTTTTCTTGCTCCGGCAGAAGCTCCCGGATGGCCTCGATACGCTTTTGTGACTTGATGCTCTGCCACTTGGGCGTCGAACGAAACAGCTTGCTCAGCATGAAAACCTCAGGGTACCGGGGTCAGGGCCACCGGCCTTAAAGCGGGGAAAAAATCCAGCAAGACAAGTACTTGCCGATAATTCTTGAATGGTAGCGCCAGCCTCACTAGGGGCGCAACGGTGAACGTGGCAGTGTATGCCATTACTGCTGAGCGAAAGCGTCAATGTTTTTGAAGTGTTGCGTCATTGGCCGGAGGCTATCCCGGGTTATGCTCTCGACCCTGCAGTCATATCAAGGAGTTTCACCATGTCCGGCCCGCTGTCTTCCCTTAAGGTCCTCGATTTCTCCGGTTTGCTGCCTGGCCCGTTTGGCACCATGCTGCTGGCCGACATGGGGGCGGATGTTCTGCGGGTTGAGTCACCCAATCGTCCGGACTTGGTGCGCATGTTTCCCCCTCACGAAGCTGGCGTTTCTGCAGCACATGCCTTTCTTAATCGAAGCAAGCGCGGCATTGCCGTGGACCTCAAAAAGCCAGAAGGGGTTGAGCTGATCAAGAAGCTCGTTGCAGACTATGACATCGTTGTTGAGCAGTTTCGTCCAGGGGTGATGGACAGACTGGGTGTGGGATATGAGGCGCTTAAAGCCATTAACCCTAAAATAATTTATTGCTCAATCACGGGCTACGGCCAGACCGGCCCCTACAAAGACCGAGCCGGTCATGACATGAACTACCTCTCCATTGCGGGTGTTCTGGGATACAACGGTCGCAAAGCAACAGGCCCTGTCCCGGTAAATGTTCAGATCGCCGATGTTGCAGGGGGCTCTTGCCACGCCGTGATGGGCATTCTTGCGGCCGTTATTCATCGCACGCAAACAGGAGAAGGCCAGTATGTCGATATCTCCATGACAGATGCGGCCTTCACACTGCATGCGCTGACCGCTCCGCCGGCATTGGTTGCCAATATGCAGCCAGAACCCGAAGGGACTCAGCTTAATGGTGGTTCTTTCTACGATTGTTATAAAACTGCCGATGGTCGCTATTTTTCAGTAGGCGGCATTGAGCCACAGTTTTTTAGTCAATTCTGCGCTGCTATTGGGCGCCCTGAGTTGGCACCATTGTCCATGGCATTTGGTAACCCCGAAGTGATGGGGACACTGAAGGCAGGCATTGCCAGTGAGATGGAAAAGAAAACTTATGCTGAGTGGGAGCAGATCTTCCTTGCGATTGATTCATGCACCGAGCCAGTTCTGAGCTTTGCCGAGGCTTGCGAACATCCGCAGATTCTTGCCCGCAACCTGATCGTCGATGTACCGCGCCCGGATGGCACGATGCAGAGGCAACTGGGTTCTGCCATCAAATTTTCAAAAACACCGGCCAGCTTCCGCTTTATCGGTACGGAAGTAGGATCTCATACAGATGAGGTTCTAAAGGAGCATGGGTTTGATGCTGACTCTATTGCTCATCTCAGACAAACAGGTGTGATTGTTTAACCTGATCGTAGGATGAAAAAAAGGGATCAGAGCCAAGCTTTGATCCCTTTTTTATTGGCGATGTGAATGGCGAGAGTAGGGCGCCTGTTGAGCAGGCAGAAGCCATCTCACAAGTGCAATTGCCGAAAATCCGCCACTTCTACCGAACGCTCCCACATTTCAATAAAATCTCGGCGTGCCTTTTGCGCATGAGGAATAGCTTTGGGCAGCAATGCTCCAATATACCCATCTCTTCCATCACGTCGCAGCATGCCAATGTCATCTGCCACCATCCACGCTTCTGGTCTGCGTGCATCTTCTTCAGACAATTGGCGAATTTTAATATGACTGGTTAAGCGGCGACCGATAGTAATAACGTGATGTCCCCAACGAGTCGCCATTGTTGGGTCGGCAACCAGTATGCGCACCTCTGTAATTTTGCTACGACGCACAAAAGAGGACAGGGCGCTGGCAAACTCAGGGTCGTTATAGCGCTCCGGCTCAAGATCTGGCGTAACGATAAGTATTTCTCGTCTCGACTGATCAATCAGTACACGCTGTGCCTTGTGGAACGCATCAATACCTTCTAGTCGAATAGAGTCATCGGACTCTCCGAGTCTGAAACTTTCTAATGCCAGCTCAATCGGGATTGTCATCTTCTTGCTCCACAAACCAATGGCCTTCAGCCACTTGCTCCTGTATCCAGTGTAATGCCTCAATGTCATCTTGCCAGAGTGCCAAGTCTTTAGCTGTCAGGCAACGTTGATCCGCAAGTAACTGTATTAGTGGTGCTAGCCGGCCAGGAAATTCAATGTGCAGCCCATTCACATACAGTTGCTCTGGGAGTCCATCGTGTTCTGTATAAAGACAGCGAGAAGCAGGGTCTCGACGCAGCAATGCCCCCGCCAAGAGTGCACTCTGAATATCTGCAACGGATAAGTCTTGTCCTTCCGGCTCATAGTCATCGTATTTTGGTTCGGAAAGAAAGGGCGCAAGTGCTGATCGTAAGGCCTCGCGGTCATCCAGAAGACTCAGCAACTGTGTGCGCAGGCTGTCCATATCCGTATCCGTTAATGCTCCCGGATGGTTAGCAACCGTACGTCCTGCATCCATCACTAATTGACGGTTAGCATTTGCATCGAGTGCGTGATCCACGATGCGATCCATCAGGTGCGCAATCGCTGGCGCACGAAACCCGATGGAAAAAGTCATGCACTCGTTCTGGGCAACGCCATTGTGTGCCATGCCTGGTGGCACATAGAGCAAGTCGCCGGGATTCACTATTTCATCAAAGCAAACATCCATGCCCTCAAGAATGCGCAGCCGCGTTCCTTCAATGCAGGGGGAATGTTCGTCACAAGACTGCCCTAACTGCCAGCGACGATTGCCAATGCCTTGTATCAAGAATACATCGTACTGATCATAGTGTGGGCCAACCGATCCCCCCTCAACGGCGTAAGACACCATGATGTCATCGATACGCCAGTTGGGCACAAATGAGAAATGCTCCAGATAATCAGCCAACTCAGGTAGATAGTGATCTACCGCTTGTACAAGCAGCGTCCAATGCGACGAAGGCAACTGGTTAAATACTTTTTCTGTGAAGGGCCCCAGACGCAACTCCCACGGAGATTTTCCTTTCTCCAGCACAATGCGGGCTTCAACGCCGTCTTCTTGCGCTAATTCCATCATGTCTTCTGGGGACAGACGCCAGACCAGATCCGGAAAGGCATTTCGCACCAATAGCGGTTTTTTCTGCCAGTAGTCGCGCAGAAATTCAGCGGCAGTAATGCCACCAAGATGGGGAAGAGGCATATCCGGATTCATCATGTGCTCCAGCTGAAACTGCAGAGAAACAGTTCCAGAAAATCGTTACCCAGAAAAATGGCGGTTATTAACCGCCATTTCATTTTTAGTTCAGTGCTAAAACCACACTCAGATTTTTTTAGCCTGAAAGGCTGCATTACCTGTGTATCTGCCCGGTGTCATTGCACGCAAGCTAACTTTAGCCTCTTCAGGAATATCCAGCGTTTCAATAAAGGACTGGATGGCTTCCTTGTCGATAGC
>DDBN01000123.1 GCA_002333145.1 Moraxellaceae bacterium UBA2031 | reverse complement strand
GCCTGATGTGCGCGCATTTCGGCACGACGTTTCTGCAGGCTCAGTTGGTGTGCCACCAATTCTTCAAATGCCAGTCGCTGTTGTGCCGGATGCCGGCCTTCGACTAACGCCACACGATCGGCGTCATTAGGTGGGGCATGCACATAACGAAGCGCTGCTGCCAGCGACCAACCGCGATTTTCTTCTGATGGCAGCCAGTCTGGCAGATTGCTACTGCTAATACGAAGTAGTGCTTGTGCCATCAGTGGCCGCAGCCGTAATTGCGTTACCCCTTCGGTGACAGGATAAATCGGTGTCAGCGTATCTGAAGGGGGCGGCATGGCATCACTGATCATCGAATATTCGGGGTGATACATTTCAATGCCGGTGGCGCCCAAACGGGCTTCGCCAAAAATACGCAAGCGTAAGCCACGCGCCATAGCATCCTTTTGGGCATTGTTGAAATGATAAAAGCGAAGCGTCAACGTACCCGTGCCATCTTGCACTTTTACGACCAACGACCGTCGTCGTCCGAACACCACATCAGATAACACCACATCAGCATCTACCTGCGCACTTAAGCCTGGCCGCAATCCACCAATTGGCGTGATACGGCTACGGTCTTCGTACTGGCGCGGTAGATGGAACAACATATCCTGCACCGTTCGGATATTTAATTTCATCAATTTTTCTGCGAGCGCCGCCCCGACACCTTTAAGTGTGGTGATTGGCAGTTGCCCCAATAAATCAGGCGAGACCGTCACGGGGCACGTGTTCCCGGCAGGTGTAATGAAGTGAGTGCATCCAGTAACGCACGGATGGCTTGTGGTCGTGGAAAACGTCGGCGCCAGGCCAGCACGATTTCGCGTTCGGGTGCCGGAGAAAGAGGACGCGCTACTACATCACCACCATCGGTTAGCGACGCAACCGAACTGGCGGGTATCAGCGTAAGCCCCAGCCCCGACGCCACCATGTGTCGTAACGTAGACAGCGAGCTCGCTGGCCCCAAGGTATTGCTGCCTGCGCCCAGATGCGGGCAGGCTTCTAGAATTTGGTCCCGGAAGCAGTGGCCTTCACCCAATAGCATCATTGACGAGGCACTCAGCGCATCAATAGCAATGGATTTGCTTTTCACCCAAGCATGATCGCTTGGCATCAGCAGTTCGAAGGACTCTCGGTACAGTGAATGCACATGCGTTTCTGGTGGGTCAAATGGGCGGGCCACGATGATTGCATCCAGCTGCCCATTGGCCAGTTTTCCGGCCAGCACCTCCGTGTAGTTTTCTTCCATATACATCATAAGGCCGCTACCACCGGCCTTTACTGCGCGCACCAAGGGAGGGAGCAAATCCGGTGCGACGGTAAAGATCACCCCCAGCTTAAGCGGCTCAGCAAATTCGTCGAGTGCAGCCTTTGCCGCACTGTTTAGTACATCCATTTCTTCCAGCACACGCTGAGCCTGCTTGATGACCGTTGCACCGCCAGGAGTGACCATTACCTCGTGACGATGACGCTCGAACAGAGCAACACCCAGTTCGTCCTCTACTTTCTTGATGGCAATGCTCAGTGTTGGTTGCGATACATGACAAGCTTCGGCCGCTCGACCAAAATGACGTTCGCGTGCCAGTGCAATCAGGTAACGTAAATCGGTCAGGGTCATGGGCACTTTCCGGAAAATACACGTGCGTAATACAGTTGCCCAAAGACAAACTGCTATCATTGTTTAACGCTATCGGAAAATTGGAATCATGGCAAAAATATTGATTGCGGGCTGCGGTGATGTGGGTTCGCGACTGGCCATTCGTCTTGCCGATGCCGGCCATGACGTGTTTGGCCTGCGTCGCTCATCATTTACCCTGCCTGGCGTCACAACGCTGCAGGGGGATCTCACTCGTCCAGATAGCCTGAGCCTGCCAGACGGGCTCGATATCGTGGTCATTCTGCTCAGTCCAGACGGATACGATGCTGATGCTTATCGTCGGACCTATCACGATGGAACACAAAACCTGCTACAAGCACTCTCCGGCCAACACCTGCGCCATGTATTTTGGGTATCATCGACGAGTGTGTACGGCCAAGCTGACGGCAGCGTTGTTGATGAGGAGAGCCCCGCCAACCCAGCCAGCGCGACTGCCCGTGTGCTGCTTGAAAGCGAAGCGTTGGTGCGTAATGCCCACTGGTCATCCACAATCGTACGCTGCTCGGGACTATATGGCCCAGAGCGGTTGCGTTTGCTACGCTGGATAGATGAAGGCAGGCCCGTGCAGGCGGAGCCACCCTTATGGACTAACCGTCTCCATATAGATGACGCGGCTGGTATACTGAGCTTTCTGATTGTGCGCTCGCTCGCAGGAATAGCTCTGCAAGACTTGTATATTGGCACTGATGAATTGCCAGCTCAGCAACATGAAGTGCTCGACTGGATTGCAGACAGAATGTGCAAACCCCGTGTTGCTCACGAAATGCTTAAAGCAAGTGGATGCGGTAAGCGCTTGTCCAGTCAACGACTGGCCTTGCTTGGGTACACGTGGCAATTCCCGGATTTTCGCAGTGGCTACGAGACCGTTATACAGTCACTAGCGGCGCATTGATCGTAAGCCCTAATTTTTTAAGCACTCATGTTGTGAACACATGAGTGGCCGTATTGGAGTAGTAGTGTGGTAAATCGATTTTTCAGACATTTTTTACTACTGCTGGCGGTGATGCTTACCGTGGGCACTGGTCCCGCACAGGCATGGAAAAGTGTTTTTGAGCGCACCCTGACGGATCGTGCTGTTATGGCATTTCAGGAAGGTAATTATTCGCGTGTACGCGAATTGCTCGGTACCGATGAGACAGCAGATGATCCTCGTGCATGGTATGTGCTCGGCCGCATGTACCAAGAAGGGCGGGGTGGGTATGCACTTGATATTAAGCGTGCCGAGAAGTTGTACCGCAGTGCCGCTGAAGCAGGCCACATTGATGCCATGCTGGCACTGGCCGACATGTTTGCGCGCGGATCAGGAGTGAGCCCCAATTTTGCGGTTGCCCGTGTCTGGTATGAACGTGCAGCTAAGGCAGGCAATGTGCCAGCCATGATATTAGTGGCCAATGACTATGCGGGTACTAACGGAGCCTCACCAGACTACGAACGAGCTCGTGTCTGGTATGAGCAGGCAGCCGCCGCCGGCAATAATGCCGCTATGATGGCGCTCGGTAATCTTTACCGTAATGGACAGGGTGTAGAGCTGAGCTTTGTCGAGGCGGTAATGTGGTACCGCCTCGCCATCAAAAATGGCAATCAGGAGGCCGTGGCGGCCGAGGCATTGGTGACTCGCTTCCTCACGGCAGAGGAACTGGCTGATGCCGACCGGCGCGTAGCCGAATGGGAGCGGCTGGCGGGTTGGGGTGTTACAGCAGGCTCGCCAGCAGTTGCACCGGTGGCACCGGCCCCCACCAAGCCTTAACGATCCAATTATCGATAATTAGCTTGGTGGAGTTTAACGGCTAGTTGATTATCCGGTCAGTGCCATCACCCCGTCCATTTCCACCAGTGCACCGCGCGGTAGCGATGCTACGCCAACGGCAGCGCGGGCCGGAAAAGGGGGCTGGAAGTATTTCGCCATGGTCTCGTTGACCAGTGCAAAATGAGACAAGTCAGTCAGGAAGATATTGAGTTTGGCAATGTCCTG
Organism: Moraxellaceae bacterium UBA2031; assembly: GCA_002333145.1. GTDB lineage: Bacteria > Pseudomonadota > Gammaproteobacteria > Pseudomonadales > Moraxellaceae > UBA2031. Next base: position 2,919 of record DDBN01000123.1, on the reverse strand, counting down.
TAGGCCACCACCTGCCGCTTCACACACGGCTTTTAGATTCTCGAATACCTGCACGACTTGGGCTTCAATGCCTTCACAGAGCACCATGGTGACCGGATCTAAGGCAATCTGGCCAGACAAATAGATGGTGTTGCCAACCTTCACTGCCTGCGAGTAAGTGCCAATGGCGGCCGGAGCCTTGTCAGTGGAAATAATGGCGCGATTCATGAGCGTCTCCGCAAGAAATGACTGCAAGCGCACAAGCACCGCAAGTGAGCCCTGACAAATGGTGTGCCGTCAGAAGAAGCGAACGATATCACCATCGCGGCTGAATGCGACGAAGTTGCCCACGCCGCCTGTGTGAATGGCCTGAACCATCATCTGCAGCGGCTGGCTGGCCTCATCACTGTTTGGCACCATGCCGGCACGGCCGGACAAGCTGGCCACAAACACGATATCCCAGTGTGCCCCGGTACCTTTGGACTCATCAAGCAGCGAGTCGAATGAGGGAACCTCAGCGGGGAGTTTATCTACCGTCATCACTGGCTTTAGTGCACCACCTTCGCCTGATTCGAAGCGTACACGCTCCTCTTCAGTGGCATCTTCTGGCAGTTCGCTGGCGGCAAACACAAATAGCAGGCGCTGAGGTTCAGACTGCTGGCCCGCGGCCAGCAGGAGATCGTCAAAACTGGAAATATCCACAAACTCAATCCTTAAAACAACAATGGTGCAACGCTAACAGCGGACATCAGCCGCCGCAACCACCGCAGCAACCACTGTGCTCTTTCACGGCCTCAACAACGAACCCGGATGCCTGAAGCGCTGCAGCCACTTGATCCGCCGGTGCCATGCACTCGACCTTAACTTTACTGGCAGCCGCGTCCACGGTGACCCATGCCAATGAGTCCAACGCCTTGATTGCCGCAACAACGCCATCTGGACCACTGCTGGTAGCCAAATTATCAATACGAAACAGCATAATTCGATTCCTCTTAGACGGGGTACTACACATGAAACCATGATCAAGAGTAGCAAATCCCCGTTCGGCGGGCCTTGATTAATATCAAGACTGGTATTGCTTAGGCCGACAGCTTGAGCCCAATAATACCTGCCACAATCAGCCCCATGCTCAATAAACGGGGCAGCGTAGCGGGTTCATGGAACAGGATTATTCCCATGATGACGGTGCCTACCGCACCAATGCCCACCCACACCGCATAGGCCGTGCCCACAGGCAGTTGTTTCATGGCGAGTCCCAGCAACGCCACGCTTATCGCCATAGCCGCCAAGGTTCCCACGGTAGGCCACAGACGAGTAAACCCCTCGGTGTATTTAAGCCCGATAGCCCACACCACCTCAAGAAAGCCTGCCAAGAGCAGGATTAGCCATGACATGACACGACTCCACAAAAAACTACTGGGGACAGTGTACAGACGAATAAGGCCTGTTACGTGGCAATTTGGGAAGGCTATACTCCGGCAACACGGAGGTCGCCACTTATGAAAGCTACGCCTGTTTCTACTCTCTCAGCCGATACGCTGGATAACTTGCTGTCAGGGATTCCTTTCTATAAGGACCTTATGTTCAACGATCCTGACCAGATGAAGGTGCTGCTCAAGCATTCACAATTATTTGAGCCAGAACCGGGTGAGGTGGTAATCAAGAAAGATGCACGTGATAAAACGTTCTACTTTCTACTTTCCGGGCAACTAGCCGTCTACCCCGATGGCAAGTATGAGCCGCGTAAGAAAAAAGAAGCATTAATCTATCTTTCTGCCGGACAGATTTTAGGAGCGCTGGCGCTGCTGTGTGACGCGCCACGTACCGCTACCTTGGTGGCTGATCCAAAGTCCGGGCGAGTGCAATTGTTTGGTGCTGACTTTACGCCCTTTGGGGCGCTCACGGATTTCAGCCAGATCAGTCTGCCAACCAAACTGGTGTTGTGGCGCATGGTGATGAATAACACGCGCTGGAAACTTGGCGTCTATAAGATGCAAAACCCCGATCACCCCTTAGCGCCAGCCCTACAAAATATTGAAACGTTTAGTGGAGAAAAAGGAACGACGGACGAACTACAAAGTCTTGAGCGCCAGATTCACCAGCTAACGGAGCTGATGCAAAAATGGAATGAGGCACTTGGTTAAGTAGATCAGCATTACTTATGGCCAATTACATCAATTTTTTAAGCAGCTATGCTCACGAACAAAGTAAGGGGATTCCGGCAGCGTTCAGGGCAGTGACTGAAACGGCAGGCGGCGGGCGCGGGCGGGTACTTGGCTAACGGCACGAGCCCGTAACTGACCGCAACCACCATCAATATCTTGGCCAGCACTATTACGAATCGTAGCCAGCACACCATTAGCGTTTAGATAACGGACTATTTCCAAAATATGTTCGCTGTCAGGGCGCTGGTAATCATCTCCTTCTAAACTATTGAAGGGAATGAGGTTGAGCACAGCCTTTTTTCCCTTAAGCAGGCGTATTACCGCATCAAACTCATCCTGACCGTCATTGATGCCCTTTAGCAGCGTCCATTGATACTGCACAGGATAGCCACCGGCATGAGCATAGGACTCACCAAAGTTTACCAAGTCAGCCGGCGTGATACGGGCCGCTCTCGGTAGTAAGTGCTCCCGAAGTTCCACTTTGGTTGTATGCAGTGACAGCGCCAGTGCGGGTTTGATACGTAACAGGGGCAAGCGTTCAAACACGCGTAAATCGCCGACGGTTGAGAACACTAGATTCTTGTGGCCAATGCCGCCATAGGTGCCCAGAAGGTCAATCGCTTCTAGCACATTGTCCAGGTTATGGGCGGGCTCACCCATGCCCATAAATACAACTTTCTTAACGAGGCGAGCGCGTCGGGCTAGAACCACTTGGGCAACGATCTCCATGCTGCTGATCTGGCGCAGCAAACCACTTTTACCCGTCATGCAAAAG
>DDBN01000121.1 GCA_002333145.1 Moraxellaceae bacterium UBA2031 | reverse complement strand
GGAGCCAAGGCTTCGGCCATTTCAGTATTGGCGGCATATTCGCTGGTGTCAGAAAAGGCAATATCATCTTCGCCAGAGCTGGCAAGGACGTGGAATTCGTGTGAACCCGTGCCACCAATAGAGCCGGTATCCGCCTGCACCGGACGGAAGTTAAGGCCGAGGCGGGTAAAAATACGGCAGTACGCATCAAACATCACGTCATACGTTTCCTGCAGCGAGGCTTGGTTGACGTGGAAGGAGTAGGCATCTTTCATGATGAATTCGCGAGAGCGCATCACGCCGAAGCGGGGGCGGATTTCATCACGGAACTTGGTCTGAATCTGATAAAGCGTCATCGGCAACTGCTTGTAGCTGTGCAGTTCGTTACGGACCAAGTCGGTGACGACCTCTTCATGCGTGGGGCCGAGTACAAAGGGGCGGCTGTGACGATCCTGGAAACGCAACAGCTCCGGCCCATACTGCATATAACGGCCAGACTCTTCCCATAGCTCAGACGGCTGGGTGACAGGCATTAATACTTCCTGTGCATCAGCTCGGTTCATTTCTTCCCGCACGATGGCTTCTACTTTGCGCAGGACGCGGTTGCCCAGTGGCAGCCAGTTATAGAGCCCAGAGGCTACCTTGCGAATCATGCCGGCGCGCAGCATCAGTTGATGGGAGATGACTTCGGCATCAGCCGGGGTTTCACGCAGGGTGGCAAATAGCAGGCGACTGGCGCGCATGGGACTTCCTGATCGGGCAGAGGAGTAAAGTGCGGATTGTACGGCAAGCAGCCCGTAGCAGGCCATGGCAGTCTAGTGCGAACAAGAGTGGGTAACAGCAACTAGAGCCTCGGCAGGAGCAGCCGGGTCGGGGTACACTCTCGGGGCTGGGTGTCAGCCCGATTGCGCGGATACTCCGCAAGGACCTTTTCATGACTCTGACGGCTGCTGATCTGACCGCCATTATCCGTGAGGGAGTGCCGGCTTCGGAGGGTAGTGGTTTTTCTGTGGAGCAGGTTGAGCCCGATGGCGTGCTCTGCCGTTTACCGTTCAACGCTCAGCAGATTCGTCCGGGCGGTACGCTGTCCGGACCGACCATGATGACGCTGGCCGACGCGGCCATGTATGCCGCCGTCATGGCGCGTGTGGGGCGGCTTGAAATGGCCGTGACTCAAAATTTGAATATCAACTTCCTCCGTCGCCCCGCGCTGGCAGATCTGCTGGCGCGTGCTTCTGTATTGAAGTTGGGACGTCGTACGGTTGTGCTGGACGTCAAGATTTTCTCCGAGGGCAGCCCTGATGCGGTTGCCCATGCCACTGGAACGTATTCCCTGCCACCTACCGGCCGGGAATGATTTTTATCAGGACGTTGCGATGGCGACTGCAAAACCACTGGCATTAAGCCAGCTCTATAAGGCCTGCAAGGCCAGTGATTTTCCTTTCCGTACCACTAAGGATTGTGCCCCTTTTAATGATTTTCTTGGTCAGGATCGAGCCAAGGAAGCCGTAACCATGGCAGTAGCGCTGCCGCATGATGGTTACAACATATTTGCCGTGGGCACGAGCGGGCTGGGCAAACGGACGATGATCAAGCGACTCCTTAAGGGAGTGGCAGCGAAGCGTTCTGCGCCTTCGGACTGGTGCTACGTCAATAATTTTGCCGAGCCCCGCTATCCGATTGCACTCGAATTTCCGGCCGGCATGTGCCCTGGCATTAAGCGCGACATGGCCATGTTGTGGCGCGATATGTCGATGTCAGTCGTGTCAGCATTTGAAAGTGAGCAATATTTTGAGCGCATGGAAAGCCTGAAGGGTGAGCTGACCCGGGCCCAGCAGAACGCGCTCACCAGCCTTGCAAGTGATGGCGAAAAGAAAGGGGTCAAACTCGTTCTGCGTACGCCTGGTGGGTATGGATTCTCACCGATGAACGAGCAGGGTGAGGTGATGAGCATCAATGCGTTCAATCAGTTGCCCAAGAAAGAGCAAGATCGCCTCAAAAGCATTATGGCTGAAATGGAAACTCGCCTTCGCAAGGTGGCCCGTGGTTTGAATCAGGCTGAAGAAAAAAATCGTGGCAAGGTGCGTCAACTTAATGAAGAAGTGACGTCTCGTTGTATTACGCCACATTTGGAGAAGATCCGTAGCAAGTACAAGTTACATCCCAAGTTTCTTGAGTATCTGGCGGCCTACGAAAAGGATGTGATCGATAACGTCGACTTGATCCTTAATACACAAGAAGCCCAGCAAGATGTGGTGGCCACGGTTAGCACCGAGAGTGCTAACTCGGTTCCTTCACGCTACCAGGTGAATGTGGTGGTGACGAATGACCCAAAGAAGGGTGCGCCAATTGTCTTTGAAGATCTGCCCACACACTACAACTTGATGGGGCATGTAGAGCAAGTCACCTATATGGGTACAGTAGCAACTGACTTTACCTTGATTCGTGCAGGTGCGTTGCATCGTGCTAACGGCGGCTATCTGATGCTGGAGGCTGAACAAGTATTGGAGCAACCTTATGCTTGGCAGGGACTCAAACGTGCACTGCGCTCCAAGTCGCTTAAGCTGTCGTCGCTGGAGCAGATGCTGACACTGACAGGCACTATTTCGTTGGAGCCGGATGGAGTTCCTTTTAATCTGAAAGTTGTACTGCTAGGCGATCGTGAAACTTTTTACCTGCTGCAGCAATTTGATCCAGAGTTAGGGGAGTTCTTTAAAATACAGGCTGATTTCGAAAATGTCATGCCGCGTACCCCGGAGAGTGAGCGGAAGTATGCGCACTTTCTTGCAGACTTCGTGAAAAAAGAAGATTTGATTCCTCTGGACAAGGGTGCAGTCATGCGTCTGGTGGAGGAAGCGTCGCGTGATGCCGAAGATCAAGAGAAGCTTTCATTGCATGCGGCCAGCGTAGGAGATTTACTCCGCGAAGCTAATTATTGGGCTCAGCAAGAAAAATCAAAGCTGATTCGTAATACTCATATCCAGTCTGCACTCAATGGACAAGATCGGCGACATGAACGTTTACGCAATCTTTATATGGAAGAGATTGCTATGGGTATGCAGTTGTTTACAGGGCAGGGTGAGATGGTGGGTCAGGTGAATGGCCTGACGGTGGTGCAATATGCAGACGCTGAGTTTGGTATGCCATCCCGTATCTCTGTTACGGCACATTATGGTCATGGTGAGATCACCGATATTGAGCGTGAAATTGATTTGGGCGGTGCCATTCACTCCAAGGGCGTGCTGATTCTTTCAAGTTACCTTAAAACCCTGTTTGGGGCTGAGCATGCATTGCGCTTCGCCGCAAATATTGCTTTTGAGCAATCCTATGGGGGCGTTGATGGTGACAGTGCTTCCTTGGGTGAGTTGTGTGGATTGCTTTCTGCCATTGCAAAGATCCCTGTACGCCAGCACATTGCCATTACGGGCTCCATGAATCAGTTTGGTGAGGTGCAGCCAATTGGCGGTGTGAATGAAAAAATTGAAGGTTTTTTTGCGGCGTGCCGTTTAAAAAATATTAAAGGGCCACAGGCAGTCATCATTCCTGTGCAGAATGTACGTCACCTTATGTTGCGTGACGAGGTTCTTGCGGCAGTGAAGGCAAAGCAGTTCTTTATTTATGCGGTTTCCCGTGTTGAAGAGGCAGTGGAGCTGCTGATGGGCATGCCTGCTGGCAAGCAGAATAAGGATGGCATATATCCTGAAAACTCAGTGTTTGGCAGAGTGGCAGACCGCATGGAGGCTTGGCGGCAGGCAGAAAAAGATGATGAAGACGAAGAAGAGGAGCGGGCAGCTGAGGTCAAGGGAGCTACGGCTACCACTCGCCACGCTCGACGAGTGCGCCCATCCTGAGTGATGAGCTCTCTTGTATAAATAAAAAAGCGGCCATCTGGCCGCTTTTTTATTGGGAAAAATTTAGAGACAAGGTGTTGGTATGAAACTCATTACACCAAAATAACGCTGAGTCCCGCTATCGACATAATCGAAGCTATGAGTGGTTTTGCCGCTGCTTTTTTTTGCATTCACTTGCATGTAGTAGGTGCTGGCAATGGGCTCGCCGAACTGAGTAGAGGTTGCCGCAGTGGGAGTTGCCAGATCATAAATCAATGTTCCGGGTAAGAAGTCAGGCGTTGTGGCAACTTTTACAGTGTACGTGAGCATGCCGCCCTGAATGTCAAACGGCACAGGCCATCCCCAATCGAGCATCATTTTACCTCCGCTAGTGCAGGCAGAGAGCCAGAAGGGCATGGGCTTTTGTAGCCCGGCTATAAAGCGCTGGTAGTTTGTTTCAATTGTGCCTGTCAGTCGGTTGTACTCGGCATCCCATTGCATAGCTTTGGAGGATGCCGAGCCCGAGTAAGTGGGCAAGTTGGTAAGGTCGGGATTCTGAGTGATGATGCTCTCAACTAAGGGCTTGTACTTATCCATCTTGCTGCGGATATTGGCGGCAGTCAGGTACTTGCTGCGAAGATCTTCCACCGCGGCAATCAGTAACTGGACATTGCCTGGTTGCTGCAGGAAGCGACGGTGGAGTTGGCTATCCCACCAGTTGGCAGCGCCTAGTAAGGTGTAGTCGTATGTATGACTCTCCGCCAGTACATCAGGCTGATCTTCGTAGCCGAGGGCGCTGTCATAGTCCCACGGAAGAATATAGAAGCGTTCACCACCAGCAGGCTGGTACAGGGCAAAGTTTTGCGTACGCGTATCCCAGTTGCCCATTAAAATATTGGTCGCAAGCCATGCCAAATAGTTGTTTCGATTAAAGTATTTATTAAAAGTAGCATCAAAGTCGGCATTGTCGTTATTAATAGCCTCGACCATCGCGATAATGGCGCTGTGGTCGCCAGAGGTATTTTCGATTTCCAAAATATCTTCAAAATGATCGCCCGGTGTACCATCGCTATTTAAAATTAACTTTTCATCTGAGTTGAAGCTAAATTCGGTGGCCTTGTAAATGTTAGATGTTGCATCGTATCCGCGGTTTTGGAGATATTCTTTTCCTATTTTTTCGACATGAGTGAATAGGCCAAGATCACTGTCCGCGGTGCCATCGTTGTAAGTTATATGCGTAAGCTGTGTACGTAAGCTGTTTAGATAGGGTATGTCACGCATCAGGTCGAATGCCAGCTTGTTACGAACACGGGTCAAGTCATAAGGATGCTTATTGAACTGAAGTGTAATTTCGTCATTGCGCCAGCAGGAGACAGTGCTGGCGCTGCAGGGGGAGGTACTTCTCAGTTTGACGCGGTAGGATTTCTGGCTAGCTAATCGAGTGCTGCTGCCACGCAAACGCAGTTTGGCATTGTATGCCGCAGTGACAGGATAGCCATCAGCCTGAAAATTAACCTTTATTTCGGGCTCGCAAACATCAGTTTTGTCTGTGTCGCGATCTACATCGGCACGCGTCAGCGTGATGGGGTAGGTCAGGGTGTTGTCGTATGGCTGGCAAACATTGTTACCAGAAACGGGGTCGGTAATGTAATAGCCATTGGTAGGATCAGGAGCTGTGATTAAAGTAGGAATATACGTGATTTTGACATTTAATAGTGACGGTTCTATGGCTGCAGCTAATGCATTTGGGTAGTCATAGTGAGCGTCTGTGTCAGCAAGATCGGTTGCATCAGGAGCAAAGGGTACCACTGGTGTTGAGGGTGCCTCATTAATGTCGGGATTGTTGCTGTTGCTGCAGCCATTTAATAGCAGTACTGCGCCTAGAGTAGCAGCTAACGATAATTGTATTTTTTTCATAATGATTATTTCTGCCGATTCATGGCGTTATCTATCTGAAGAATAATTTCCAGCAGTATTTCTGTTT
>DDBN01000030.1:4115-4991 GCA_002333145.1 Moraxellaceae bacterium UBA2031 | reverse complement strand
CGGTCGGATTTATTGTGACAGGCGCCTCACTCGGTATGCTCTTTGACCATGTCTCTGTAGGTTGGCTGCCGTTGTGCTTGTTGGTCTTTGCTGCCGCCAGTTGGTTAGCCAGCCTGCGGGTGCCGGATATAGCGACGCCTACTCAAGCGCATCGACAGGAAAACTTCCTCACTATTCTAAAAAGACCGACGGTGGTGGCCTTCTTGCTAGCGCATTTTCTTTTGCAGTTGTCACACGCGCCTTACTACAGCTTTTACAGCATTTATCTCGAACAGCATGGCTATTCGCGCTCAGCGATAGGCTGGCTGTGGGCCTTGGCGGTCATGGCAGAGGTGATCGCCTTCACACAAATGCACCGTTGGCTGCCTCGCTTCGGAGAGCAGCGCATCATGGTGGTCAGTCTATTGTTGGCGGCTGCGCGTTGGGCGGTGATTGGTGTGGGGATCGAGTCACCCGTTGTGGTGTGGTCGGCTCAGTTGCTGCATGCCGCCAGCTTTGCCACCTTTCACGCTGCCGCTATCAGCGTTATCTACAGACAGTTCGGTGATGGCCATCAGGGGCAGGGCCAGGCGCTTTACAGCATGTTGTGGGGTCTGGGTGTGGCACTGGGCTCATGGTGGACCGGTATGGTCTGGGACATACACCCACTGTGGTCTTGGTTGGCTGCCTCGGCGGCCTGCATTATTGCCGCACTTGTTCTGATACCCCGCGGCAACCCTTCGCACTGATTCTTATATTTTTATGAGAGGCATACCCCCGGGGGTACTTGATCTTGCCTGAATTTTGTATACCCTATGGGGTATGTAATCCGGAGATGATCATGCTTAACCCAAATGCTCAACAGAAAGCTGACATGCTCAAGCGACTGGCCCGTGT
>DDBN01000030.1:0-4080 GCA_002333145.1 Moraxellaceae bacterium UBA2031 | reverse complement strand
GATGAGTGCTTACAAAGTGATTTCTGCGGAAGAGTTTGGTCGTCGTTTTAATGATGGTCAGATTCATGTGATTGATGTGCGCAACCCACCAGAGTTTGCCGGTGGGCATGTGGAAGGAGCGTTATTGTGTCCGTTGGGCGAGCTGAATCCGCCGAAGATTCTAGCGGATCTGCAAGCCAGTGGTTTTGGCTCAGATGACACCTTGTATGTGGTATGTCAGGCAGGTATGCGAGCGCGTCAAGCCGCTGAATTTCTGGCCGCGGCGACTGATGCTGAGATCGTTGTTGTAGAGGGCGGTACACAGGCCTGTCAGGCTCTGGGTATGCCCATTCGAAAGGTTTGATTTGTGGCCCTGCTGATAGGCGCAGTCATTGGTCTTGTACTGGGCCTCACCGGCGCGGGAGGCTCAGTGATGGCATTGCCACTGCTGATGGGCGTGCTGGGGCTGAGTCTTTCAACAAGTGCTGGTTTGTCGTTGGGGGCTGTGGCACTCGCTGCTTTGTTTGGCGTGGCACTGCGTTGGCGTAAGCATGAAGTCGTTTGGCCGCTGGTGATGGTGACCGGAGCTGGCGGAATAGTGATGGCGCCAGTAGGGCAGTGGTTATCAGCACATCTACCAGAGACCTTTCTGGTTCCGGCATTCACTGTACTGGTAGTGGTGATTGCGGGGCGTATGTGGCGTCAAGCCAACACCGACCCCGAGTCTACCCGGGCAGTTCGAGCAGGTGGAGTGTTTGGCGAAGGCGATTCGACAGTAGCGTGCTCGCTGTCACCCTCAGGGCAATTCGAGTGGCGCTGGCCCTGTATGCAACGCTTGCTGNNATTGTGCTGGTTTCAGGCAGTGGCTTTGTTGGTTTTGTTTGGCAACAGCCGTTACCCATACTGTTCTGGCCGCTAGCAGGTGGAGCTCTGGCGGGTATGTTGGCCGGTAGTGTTTTAGGGCGATTCATTGCAGGCCCTTTATTGCAGAAGATTTTCGTGGTGCTGATGCTGTTGTTGGTCCTCTGGACAACCGCTCAGCACTTCCAGGTAGTGCTACAGACGGGGTGAGCCATGTTGTTCCGACAACTTTTTGATGCAACATCATCTACCTATACGTATTTGCTGGCAGATCAGAAAACAGCTGAAGCAGTGCTGATTGATCCAGTGCGCGATCATATGCCTTCGTATCTTCGACTGCTGGAAGAGCTTGAGCTTAAGCTGGTGATGGCTATTGATACGCATGTGCATGCTGACCACATTACCGCATTGGGTGAGTTACGCGAGTCGACAGGGTGTGTGACATGGATGGGTGATCAGGCGCAGGCTGATTGCGTTAGTGCACGCTTCGCGGATGGCGATCGCCTACACTTTGGGATACATGAACTCGTAGTGATGTATACCCCAGGGCATACCGATGACTCCTATAGCTTTTATCTGGAAGCTGACGGAAAACATTTTGTGTTTACCGGAGATACTTTGCTGATTCGCGGAACCGGCCGTACTGATTTTCAAAATGGTAATCCACGTGAGCAGTACCACAGCTTGTTTCACCGATTGCTCCAGTTGCCAGGAGAGACTCAGGTATACCCAGCGCATGATTACAAGGGCTGGACCGTCAGTACTATCGCAGAAGAACGACTACACAATCCTCGCTTGCAGGTGGCCTCAGAAGCCGAATATGTGCAGCTTATGAACGCACTCAAGCTACCCAACCCCAAGTTGATGGATATTGCGGTGCCAGCTAATCGTGCTTGCGGTATCGATCAAGTTTAAAAATTTACAACACGCGTTAATTACAAGAGGTATTACATCATGACTGTTAATTCTGGACTTCGATTAGTGGCTGGCTTCTTTACTATCCTGAGTGTGGTACTGGGCATGTACGTGAACGCCAATTTTCTGTTTTTCACCATATTTATTGGTCTTAATCTAATCCAATCAGCCTTTACCGGCTGGTGCCCAGCGATGTTCGTTCTTGGCAAGTTGGGCTTCAAGCAAGAAGTAACAGCCGATGGCCAGTCGACCTGCTGTAAGTAATTTCATCCGAATACTGTTGCTGACCGCGTTACCCGCTGAAGCGGGCAAGGAGCTTGTCGTGAAGAGGTTTCCACTTTCTGTCGCTATGGTGGCACTACTGTCCGCCGGTGTATCTGCACTCACCTTTGCCGCTGAGGGAAAGACAGCTATACGGGTTGCTGCACCTGCATTGGCCAGTGCCGTTGTTGGTTGGCGTCAGGTTGAGGCAACTTGGGCAGGCGATGCGGTGATTGAGGCGGAACGTCAATCGACGGTGGCGGCCCAGACGGCAGGACGCGTCATGGCGATCAACTTTCGTCCGGGCGATGTCGTCAAGCAAGGTCAGGTCATCATGCGTATTGATCCTGCCGTGGCTCAGCAACAGGTAGCAGGTGTGCAGGCGCAGGTTGCCGAGGCCCGAGTGGGTCTTGAAAATGCAACGCGTGAGTACAGCCGCTTTAAGGAGTTGTTTGCAAAAAACTATGTCAGTAAATCACAGATGGATACTGCCGAGGCTAACTACAAGTCAGCGCAGGCCCGTTTGAATACATTGCAAGCCAGTAGTGGTCAGGCAACAACAACGCGTCAGTTTGCGGATGTGACTGCCCCCTATGCAGGCGTTATGTCTGCATTGCACGTGGAAATTGGTGAGATGGCATCGCCTGGCACGCCTTTGGCTACCGGGTTTGATCCGGCATGGTTGCGTGCGACAGCACAGGTGCCACAAGCGTGGATTGATGCAGTGCGTCGCGGTAACAAGGCCTTCATCGAAGTGTCTGGCAGCACACAATGGATTCCGGCATCACGGCTGGTTGTTATTCCTGCAGCGGATCCGCGCACCCATACAACGGAAGTACGCGTATATCTTCCATCCAGTGTGATGGGTTTGTTGCCTGGGCAGTTTGTTCGCACTCATTTTGTCACCGGCACCGCGCGCCGTCTTGTGGTTCCTGCCGATGCCGTGTTGCGTCGCAGTGAAGTCACGGGCGTGTATGTATTGCCAGAAAAGGGAAAGCCACAATTACGACAAGTGCGTCTAGGCGAACGGCAGGGTGATGGTTCTTACGAGATTCTGGCGGGCCTGCGTGAAGGTGAGAAAGTGGCGCTGGATCCTGTTCGTGCAGGGCTGACGCGCTAAGGAGGCCATCATGCGTATTTCAGGTCGTATTGCAGCGTTTTTTCTGCGCTCACAAATGACGCCATTGATTGGCATCGTGGCCTTGCTGTTGGGGCTTTTTGCCGTGGGTGTCACGCCACGCGAAGAAGAACCACAGATCAACGTCACCATGGCAAATGTCATCGTTCCTTTCCCCGGAGCATCAAGTGCCGATGTTGAGTCCAGAGTTGCGGGCCCGATGGAGCAGCGCTTATCTCAAATCGCTGGGCTCGATCACGTGTATTCGGTATCCCGCCCCGGAGTCGCGGTTTTTACCGTGCAGTTCAAGGTGGGTGTTGAGCGTGAAACAGCACTGGTGCGCCTGTATGACACTGTTCAGAGTAATCAGGATCTTTTTGCTCCAGAGTTGGGTATAGGCGAGCCGCTGGTTAAGCCTAAGGGTATTGATGATGTGCCCGTGGTCAGCCTGACCTTGTGGACAAAGGATGACACGCGCGGCGCTTATGACCTTGAGCGCATCGCCCATGCGACTGAAGCGGAACTGAAGCGTGTCGATGGTACGCGTGAAGTTGCCACTATTGGTGGCCCGGGCCGTATATTGCGAGTGGATCTTGATGTTGATCGCTTACGCGCCGTTGAGCTGACACCTCTGGAAATTCAAGGTGCACTGCAATCTGCCAATGCTCGTTTGCCAGCAGGCCGCATCGTTCGCGAGAACCGCGAGATAAAAGTAGAAACAGGTGATTTCTTCCGTTCAAAAGCAGAGCTGGAAAGCCTGATTGTAGGTGTGCGTGAAGGTCGGCCGATCTATCTGGCGGAAGTGGCTAAGGTGATTGATGGCCCCGAGCAACCCGTGCGCTATGTCTGGCATGGCATTGGCTCGGATGCTCCCGAAGGTACATCCGCGGGTACTGAGTTTCCTGCCGTCACACTAACGGTCACAAAAAAGCCCGGCGAAAATGCTG
>DDBN01000084.1 GCA_002333145.1 Moraxellaceae bacterium UBA2031 | reverse complement strand
CTGTCTAGGTTCAGGCCTTCGCCAAGATGGCGAAACAGGAAGTCGGAAAGGGGTTCAGCTTCATTCTGTACGCGATCCTGAAAGCGGGCAGTGCCTTCTTTACGCACGAGTGAGTCGGGGTCTTCGCCGGTAGGCAAAAAAAGAAAGCTCGCACCTTTACCATCTTGTATTGCCGGCAGTGCGGACTCCAGTGCACGCCAAGCAGCTTTAAGGCCAGCCGCATCGCCATCAAAACAAAAACAAACTTGTGGAACCAGACGAAATAATCGCTCGATATGCGTGGTGCTGGTGGCGGTGCCTAGGGTCGCCACGGCGTTGGTGATGCCGTACTGCGCCAGCGCCACTACATCCATATAGCCTTCAACCACAATAATGCGGTCCAGCTTGCCGGGCGCTTGTTTTGCTTCGAACAGACCGTAAAGCTCTTGGCCTTTATGAAAGACAGGCGACTCCGGTGAGTTCAGGTATTTTGGTTTTTCATCAGAGAGAACACGACCGCCAAATGCGATAACCCGCCCACGAAAATCGCGAATCGGAAAAATGACGCGGTCGCGCATGGCATCGTAAATACGATTGCTTTGTTCGTTGCGTACCACGAGGCCAGCGGCCAGTAGATTTTTTTTGCTGTCGTCGCTGGTGCCTAGGGCGTTGAGTAAATTGTCCCAACCCGGAGGGGCATAACCGAGGCGATATTGCTTGGCAACTTGCCCGGTAAGTCCGCGTTTCTTGAAGTACGCAATCGCTTTGTCTTTTTCGTGATGCGAACGTAATTGTTGCTCAAAATATTCTGCAGCGGCCTCCAATTGGTCGTACAGCGGTTGCTGTGACTCACGCACAGGGGCATTGGGGTCGCGCGTGTCAGGAACGTCAAGGCCGACTCGTCCGGCCAGTTCGTTCAACGTATCGAGAAAGCTTTTGCGCTCGTAGTCCATCAAAAAACTGACGGCATTGCCCGAGGCGCCGCAGCCAAAGCAATAGTAAAACTGCTTTTCACGGCTGACGGTGAACGAAGGGGATTTTTCGCGATGGAAAGGGCAGCAGGCGCTGTAGTTTTTGCCCGCCTTCTTGAGTTTTACCCGGGTATCAATGAGATCGACGATATCCGTGCGCAATAGCACGTCGTCAATAAAAGATTCAGGAATTCGCCCGTACGCGGCCATTGCTGTGCTGCCTCAGCAGTTGAAGAGCCAGTGTAAATGGCTCAGACGAGACGCGATTTTACTTTTTGTGAAACAGCGCCCGTGTCGGCGCGACCGGCCAACTTGGGGCGTAGCTCGTTCATCACTTTACCCATGTCGCGGGCCGTGGTGGCGCCTGTTGAGGCAATCGCATCACTGATCAGGGAATCAATTTCGGATTCTGATAGCTGTTCCGGCAAAAAAACCTGCAGCATCAGAATTTCGGCATTTTCCTTGGCCGCCAACTCTGGGCGTCCGCCTAACTCAAATGCAGCCGCAGATTCGCGGCGTGACTTGATCAGTTTTTCCAGCGTCGCCAGTACGCGGGCATCATCCAGTTCGATACGCTCGTCTACTTCGATCTGCTTAATGGCAGCGGTGGCCATGCGAATCACCCCGAGGCGATCCTTGTCCTGTGCGCGCATGGCATCTTTCATGGCGTTGATCACGGTGGCTTTCAGTTCGGACATGACGGGCATCCTTCCGTTGATGGTCTGGAGCAAGGAAAAACGAAAAGCGGCATCATCACAAGGATGTGCCGCTTTTGCTTGTCAGCCGAAGCTGACGGGACATACCAACCTGATTAGTACAGGCGGGTTGTCTTCATGTTTTCGCGAGCAATCTTCTTAGCGTGACGCTTCACGGCAGCAGCAGCTTTACGCTTGCGCTCCTGAGTCGGCTTTTCATAGAACTCACGCTTACGGACATCAGCCAACACACCGGCCTTTTCGCAGGAGCGCTTGAAGCGGCGCAGAGCAACGTCAAACGGCTCGCCTTCTTTAACTTTCACGGACGGCATGCAACTCACCTTCAAATTGATACTGTAGGGCCCAGACGGGATCTGGTCCCCGGACAAGGGCGCTGATTCTAGCCACTCTTGCCCCGTCTGCCAAGTCCTGTCTGGCTCTCTTTTGTCGGGGCCGCTAGGATAGCGCCTCTGAAAGGGGTGGCAAGTCGCCGCCAGCGAGGGAAAACATGCGAATTCTGGGTATTGAGACATCCTGTGACGAGACCGGTGTGGCGGTTTATGACAGCGACCGGGGGCTGTTGGCTCATCGTCTCTACAGCCAGATCGAGCTGCATGCGGATTATGGTGGTGTGGTTCCTGAACTGGCCTCTCGTGATCATGTGCGCAAGATTATCCCTTTGCTCAAGGAGTTGCTGGCCGACGCGGGTAGCCGCCTGGAGGACTTGGACGGGGTGGCTTATACCGCGGGGCCCGGCTTGGCGGGTGCGCTGATGGTGGGGGCGGTGTTTGGCCGTACGCTGGCGTGGTCGTTGGGCATTCCGGCGGTGGGGGTGCATCACATGGAGGGGCATCTGCTGGCCCCCATGTTGGAGGCTAATCCACCGGCTTTCCCTTTTATTGCTTTATTGGTGTCCGGTGGGCATACCCAGTTGATGCGCGTGGACGGTATTGGCCGTTACGAGTTGCTGGGCGAGTCGATTGATGATGCGGCAGGTGAAGCGTTCGATAAGGTCGCCAAAATGCTCAAGCTGGATTATCCCGGTGGGCCGGCGGTGGCTCGATTGGCAGAGCAGGGTGACGACAGTCGTTTTAATTTTCCGCGCCCCATGTTGGATCGTCCCGGGCTCGATTTTTCGTTCAGTGGCCTCAAGACAGCCGTGTTGAATGCGCAGAATAATACCGAGGACTATCCGCAAAAGAAGGCAGATATTGCCGCCAGTTTTCAGGCCGCTGCCATCGATACGCTCTCGCGTAAATGCGAGCGAGCCCTCAAAGAGTCAGGGGTGAAGCGATTGGTTGTTGCGGGTGGGGTCAGTGCCAATAAGTTGTTACGTGCAAAGCTGGCAGATATGGTGCAGCGCCATAAAGCAGAAGTGTTTTATCCGGCTTTGCCGTTCTGTACTGACAATGGGGCCATGATTGCTTTTGCTGGGTGCCAGCGTTTGCTGGAAGGTGAGCAGCAGTCGCTGCTGATCAAAGTGAGGCCACGCTGGCCGATGACGGAGCTTGCGGCGCCGGGCAGCGTCTAGCTCAGTGAAATGGATGGTGTTGCTGGTAAGGGCATTGCCTTGATTTTTGGGCGCTTTGAATTTAACGCGCCCATCACACCGATTTTTTCAGCGCATTGCTCATGACCCAGAGGTTGGCTCGTCTTTTTTACGGCCGAAGCGGCGCTCTTGGCCTTTCACAAGGGCGATGATGTTGGACTTGTGCCGGGCCAGCAGCAGCAGACTCATGCCCACGATGCCCAGCATATAAGACGGCACCATCTGGTAGGCGATAAACGGGGCGACCGTAAAGCCCACGATGGAGCCCAGTGATGAAATACGAGTGCTAGCAAAGCTTACCGCCCAGATGGCGACGATGATCAGGCCGAGTGGCCAATGCAGAGCCAGCAAGACGCCCAGTGCGGTGGCCACGCCCTTGCCGCCTTCAAAGCGGAAAAATACGGGGTAAAGATGGCCCATAAAGGCCGCTAGGCCAATGGCTGACACCACCATGGGTTCAAGTCCGAAGTGTCGGGCGAGCAGCACTGGGGCAACGCCTTTAAGCATGTCCCCAAGCAGCGTGAGCGCCGCCGGCCCTTTACCGCCAATACGCAGGACATTGGTAGTGCCAGGGTTGCGTGAGCCTTCGTTTCGCGGATCAGGCAGGCCCAACAGGCGGCATACCACGATGGCTGAACAGACAGAGCCCAGCAGATAGGCGATAATAAGAGCCCCGGTGATGACGAGATCGGGTGACATGCAGACATTCCTTGTGAGACTGCAGAGAGATGGTGCAATTGTAGAGGCTTGTCGCCCTGCCGTCTCCCGTACGATGCTCGATTCCGTTACCCGCACTCCAGGAGACAGTATGGATATTGTTTACATTCGCGACCTCAAGATCGAGACCGTTATCGGTATTTTCGACTGGGAGCGTCGTATCCGCCAGACCGTGAGCATCGATCTGGAAATGGCGACAGATATTCGTAAAGCGGCTGCCAGCGACAGTATTACTGATACGTTGGACTACAAGGCGGTGGCCAAACGGCTGATTGCTTTTGTGGGTGAATCAGAGTTTTTGCTGGTGGAAACCCTGTCGGAAAAAGTGGCTGAAATCGTTCTAACCGAATTTAACGTGCCTTGGCTCAAGCTGCGCCTGTCTAAGCCCGGTGCGGTTCGCGGCTCTCAGGATGTCGGGATCATCATTGAACGGGGTAACAAAACCTGATGCCACGCGTGTATCTGGGAGTTGGCAGCAATATTGATCGTGAAAATAATATTCGCGGCGCATTACGTGCGTTAGAAGAGCGTTATGGCGACATTATGGTGTCGCCGGTGTATGAGAGCGCCGCCGTCGGTTTTGACGGAAGCCCTTTTTACAATCTGGTTGTTGCGATTGATACGGACAAGACGGTTGGGATGTTGGCGGCAGAGTTGCGTGCCATTGAAGAAGCCTGGGGACGAGATCGACGCTCGCCCAAGTTTTCGTCACGTACATTGGATATCGATATCCTGACGTGGGGCAATGCCTGTGGTGAAGTGGATGGGGTGAGCCTGCCACGGGATGAAGTGCTCAAATATGCGTTTGTGCTGAAGCCGTTGGCCGACTTGGTGGGGAATGATCGCCACCCGGAAACGTTACGCCCGTATGCCGAGCACTGGGAGGCCTTTGATCCTTCAAAGCAGCCGCTCCGTGAAGTNNTGGTTTGAGGCATCACGTGAACCAGTTTTTCGCCTGTTTAATCCTGAACTTAATCTGGATAAATGGAATTTGATTCTGGCAAAAGTCGAAGTCGATTATGTGGCGCAGACACATTATGGGCACGATGTGTTGCTGCTGACCGGCATCGAGAAGATCGGTAATTCGTCTTTCGTCGTGGCTCAGGAGGCATGGCAGAACGATAGGCTGGTCGCTAAGGGCCGTGCAGTTCAAGTTGCGTTTAATTATGCGACACAAAGAAGCGAACTGCTGACGTCTGAATTGCGTGCAGCGCTTGAGCAGCACCTGATGCGCGCATCGGCCTGATTATTTCTAAAGACTGCGCCCGCCGTCTACGGCAATAATTTGCCCGGTAATGTAGGGCGCATCTTCCAGTAAGAAGGCGATGGTGCGGGCAATATCATCGGGTGTGCCCAAGCATTGTAATGGGATATCGCTGAGCACTTTAGCCTGGTGCTCTTCACTGACATTACCGGAGCTGGGCCAAAGAATGGCACCGGGGGCAACACCGTTCACCCGTACTTCTGGCGCCAGTTCTTTTGCCAGTGATGCGGTCAGCATGGCGTGCCCGGCCTTGGCCATGCAGTACACCGTGTGATTTTTCAGTGGCCTTTCCGCGTGAATATCAATCATGTTTACAATGGCGCCGCGCCGTTTTTTTAGCTCTGGGGCAAGCGCCTGAGCGAGAAATAGCGGGGCACGGGCATTGCTGGAAAACAGGTCGTCCCAGTCAGCGGAGGTAATGCTGTCTATCGGTGTGGGGTAAAAGCTGGAGGCATTGTTGATGAGCGCATCCACTCGGCCCCAAATATGCCGGCTTTCCTGCGCAAGCCAGGCAATATCATCATCCTTGGCCAGATCGGCCTGCAGAACATGACAGGAATCATCGCGTAGAACTTGCAGCTCTGCGGCCAGCTCATCTGCTTTTTCTCGTGACTGACGGCAATGCACGATGATATTCCAGCCGCGCTGGTGCAATAAGCGGGCGGTCGCGGCCCCCAGTCGTATAGCCGCTCCTGTAATCAAGACGACTTTGCGTGTGTTACTCGGCAGATCAGCAGACATGGCCAGAGGACTCCTGTGCAGTTTGTTGTAGCCAATGCTCGCGCCATTCATGCAAGGCCTGCTCTCGTGCTGTCTCTAACGCCTCGATAAAGGCAGTGCCTTCCAGGCCTTTTGCTTGCAGTGTCGCGGGTGAAACTGTTTTTACCGCGGTCAGTGCGCCCTGCCAAAAAAGTGATGCGGTGTAGCGCCGGTCTTCTAGCCCTAGCCGACCACGAGCATCCGCTTCGCAAACCAGCAGCAGTTCAGTAAAACGCTCCGGGCGGCGCAAAACATCCATTTTTACCAGCTTGCGCAGGATGGTGCTGGGGCGTAGTTCGGCCGCGCGATGAATATCGAGATGGAAGCGTGAAGCCTGTTCGCCCAGGGCCTGAAAATCCTTTGGTGCGCGCAGCCGTTGCGATAATTCACGAACGCGTGCAACCCCACGCTCTTCATGGCCGATATGGCGGGGCCAATCGCTGGCAGGCGTATCCCCTTTGCCAAGATCATGCACGAGCGCTGCAAAGCGCACATGGGCTTTGGGGGAAAGCTGTGTGGCGA
This sequence comes from Moraxellaceae bacterium UBA2031, assembly GCA_002333145.1. GTDB lineage: Bacteria > Pseudomonadota > Gammaproteobacteria > Pseudomonadales > Moraxellaceae > UBA2031. The sequence continues at coordinate 5,938 of DDBN01000084.1, read as the reverse complement.
TACGCAGGCTCATGAGTGTGTGAATGCCGGTATCGATTTCAGGGTGATATTCCGCACGCTGTGGTACGCCAAACAAGCGATCAATTTCCTGAAACCAAATGGCCAACGCACCACAGTCGCGCAGTACCTGAATATAAACATCGGGCGCATCTTCGCCGAGAGCACGTTCGGTTTCTTTCCAGACGCGTTCTGGCGTAAGGCTGTTGAGCTCGCCGCTTGCACTCATGTCCTGCATCAGTTGCAGTGTTTCATCGGCGATACGAAAACCGAGATACGCATAACGAGCGGCGAAACGGGCCACGCGAAATACACGCAGCGGGTCTTCACGAAATGCCGGTGATACATGACGCAGCAGGCGTGCATCGAGGTCCTGATGACCACCGTAGGGATCAATGATTGTGCCGTCGCTGTCTTGCGCCATGGCATTTACGGTCAGGTCACGCCGAATCAGATCCTCTTCCAATGTGATATCCGGAGAAAATGCACAGATAAAACCGGTGTGGCCGCTACCGGATTTACGCTCGGTACGGGCGAGGGCGTATTCCTCTTGCGTTTCAGGGTGCAGGAAGACGGGAAAATCCTTGCCGACGGCACGGTAGCCTTGGCTTGTCAGTTCCTCTGGGTGCGCGCCCACCACGACCCAGTCCTTTTCGTGAACAGGACGGCCCAGCAAGGAGTCACGGACAGCGCCGCCGACCAGATAGATTTTCATGGGGTATTCCGTTGAAGCGTCATACGTTGCTCACAGCGTATCGGATACACAGCAACGTTCAACCTGACAGATGCGCTAAAGACGATAACAAATTCAAGAGCAGCTGACGCAGCCACGCGTGCTACTGAAAAATTGGCCATCATCCACGCGATACGCGGTGAGCTGGCCACCCCAGACGCAACCGGAATCCAGTCCGATATAGCGTGGGTTGCCTGTTTCACCGTTTAGCGCGGCCCAATGCCCAAAAAGCACACGACCAGATGTTAAGCGAGGGGCGGGGTGCATGAACCAGGGCGTGTAGCCCTCAGGAGCAGTAGCCAATTCTTCTTTGAAGTCGAAGTCGAGGCCACCGGTTGGCGTAAGCAGACGCATACGCGTGAGGTAGTTGGTAATCACACGCAGGCGAGTAGTACCGGTCAGGTCGTTTGACCAGCGGGCAGGCTCATTGCCGTACATGTCGGCAATAAAGGCGTGAATGCCGTTGCTGCGCAAGGCGCTTTCAACGTCCTGTGCACAGGCGCGTGCTTCATCCAGAGACCAGTCCGGAGGAATGCCGGCATGCGTAAGAACGCATTCGTGCTCAGTGCTTTCTAGCAGCATTGGCCGTTGCTGCAGCCAGTCCAGTAACGCTGCACCATCCGGGGCATCGAAGATGGCCTGGGTTTTGTCTTTTTTCTTCGGCGTTGCTGCGCCATAACGGGCCGCAATCAGATGCAGGTCATGATTACCCAGAACACTTTCTGCGGCATCGCCAAGGCTGCGAATAAATCGTAGAACGCCTAACGAGTCGGGGCCGCGTGCGACCAGATCGCCGGCAAACCAGAGGCGATCATGTGTCGGATTGAATGCGATGGTGTCGAGCAGATCCTGCAGTGCTTCAAGGCAGCCTTGCACATCACCAATTGCATACAGTGCCATGGCCCAAGACTCAGTGAAGCACGCGAGGAATAGCGAGCGTGAAGGCGGGGATGGCGGCATCAAAATGCTGTCCCGCCTCGTCAATCATGCCGTAGGAGCCATGCATGCTGCCTACTGGGGTGTCGAGCACCGTGCCGCTGGTGTATTCATAGGATTCACCGGGGGTGAGCCGCGGCTGTTCGCCCACAACGCCATCACCGCGCACTTCTTGTGTGCGTGCCTCACCGTCCATGATGACCCAGTGCCGGGTGAGCAGGCGGGCCGGCTGTGAGCCTTCATTGGTGATCGTGATGTGGTACGCAAAGACATAGCGGGACTCGGCCGGATTGCTTTGCTCGGGCAAGTATTCAGTTTTAACCTGCACACGAATGTCGTGCTCGTGCGTGATGGTGTCGTTATTCATGTGGGATCGTTTTTACCTTGATCTTGTGTGGCTAAGCGATTCGCCAGCGCGACCCATTCGGTAACACTGACTTCTTCCGGACGCAGGCCGGCATCGATACCGGCCTCGTCCAGCCATTCTGCAGGAATCAGTCCTTTAAGGGCATTACGCAGCGTCTTGCGACGCATATTAAATGCCGCCGTCAGCAGTTGCTGCAAGCGCTGCTCATCGTGGCAGGAATGGCGTGCGGTGGTGTGGGGGGTCAGGCGGACCACGGCAGAATCTACCTTGGGGGCAGGGCTGAAGGACTCCGGTGGCACGTGCAGCAGCCATTCCACATTGCAGCGATACTGCAGCATCACGGACAGGCGACCGTAATCGCCGTTGCCCGGTTCCGCCACCATGCGCTCGACCACTTCTTTTTGCAGCATAAAGGTCATGTCGGCGATGACATCCGCTTGGCTGAGCAAATAAAAGAGAATGGGAGTGGAAATGTTGTACGGCAAATTACCGATCACGCGCAGGCTGTGTGGACCGGTCGCCAGTGAGCGAAAATCAAACTTGAGGGCATCTGACTGATGCACGATGAGCTCGCCTTCGTTCATCAGCCGTATTGGCAACGCAGCCGCCAGATCGCGGTCAAGTTCTACCACATGTACTTTGCCGAGATGCGCGAGCAGTTCACGGGTAATAGCACCTAGGCCGGGGCCGATTTCCACCACGTTCTGGCCGCGCACGGGCGCAAAAGCCGCAACGATGGCGGAGATAATGCGTTCATCGGTCAGGAAGTTCTGTCCGAAGCGCTTGCGCGCCAAATGACCGTCAACACGGCGGCTCATGCAAATCTCCTGGCGGCAATCATATCGAGAGCGCATTGCAGGGCGGCCTCAAGGCTGCCACTGTCGGCACGACCGGTGCCGGCTAAATCGAGTGCCGTACCGTGATCAACCGAGGTACGGATATAGGGCAAGCCCAGCGTGATGTTAACGGCATTGCCAAAGCCTTTGTGCTTTAGCACGGGTAATCCTTGATCATGATACATCGCCAGCACGGCATCTGCGTGCTCCAGATACTTTGGTGTAAATAAAGTATCTGCTGGCAGCGGTCCAATCAGGTCGCAGTCACGATCAGGGAAGGACTCTAGCGCCGGAATGATGGTGTCAATTTCTTCGCGACCCAGATGCCCAGACTCACCGGCATGGGGATTTAGCCCCGCGATAAGAATGCGGGGACGAACGATGCCGAACTTCTGGCGCAAATCGGAAACGAGAATAGCCAAAACTTCATGCAAACGCTTGATGGTGATGGCGTCGGCCACCTCTCGCAGGGGTAGATGGGTTGTGGCTAACGCCACGCGCAGACCAGGGCAGGCCAGCATCATGACCACGCGAGCCACACCGGCCTGTTCCTGAAAGAATTCAGTATGGCCACTAAAAGCAACACCAGCCTTGTTGATGACCGACTTTTGCACCGGGGCAGTCACTACGGCATCAAAGGTGTTATCGAGGCAGCCGGCACCCGCGATACGCAAAGTCTCCAGAACATACAGGCCATTTTTAACGTTCAGTTGTCCGGGCAGTGCTGGGGCTACCAGTGATGCAGAAATAATGGATAGCTCGCCGGCCTTGTGCGGGCGTGATGTATTTTTATCGAAGGGATGCAGTCGCAGTGGCAGACCTAACTGTGCGGCGCGCAACAACAGGAGATCGGGATCGGCAATGGCGATCAGTTCGGCAGCGCGTTCCGTCTGAGCTAACGAGACGATTAGGTCGGGACCAATGCCGGCGGGCTCTCCAGGTGTCAAGGCAATGCGGGGCAGGGGCATGTCAGTATCCGACGTTGTTTATTAGCATCCGGCGCCAAAGGCNNCGGATGTCCACAAAGGCCTCGGCCCGTAGCTCACGGAGCCAGTTGGCCAGCTCCTCATCGTACTGACGGGCATAAAGGGCCTGCCGGGCAATGTTGGAGCGCACCTGAGCGCTGACATCATGTTCCCGTTCGCCGGTGACTTCCAGAATGTGCCAGCCATAGCTGGACTGAAATATCTCCGACACCGTATTTAGTTGCGCCGATGACATCATTTTTTCAAACTCGGGCACCATTTCACCCGCACCAACCCAGCCCAGCTCTCCACCTTGACGTGCGGAGCCGGGGTCATCCGAGTGGATGCGCGCTTCGTCAGCAAAATTACTGCCAGCAATAATCTTGCTGCGAATATCTTCCAGCTTCAGGCGGGCATCGTCGCTGGAGAGAATTTCGGTTGGCTTGATGAGGATATGACGTACTTGGCGTTGCGGTACGCGAACCTGATCAACGCCGCGCTTTTCCAGTAGTTTGATGAGATGGAATCCACCCGGCGTGCGGATGGTATCTGCCACATCATTGGGCTGCATGGTGGTCACCGCATCTGCAAAAAGAGTTGGCAGCTGATTGGCTTTGCGCCAGCCAAGATCACCACCCTTGAGTGCGGTTTCAGCGTTGGACCAAGTGGCGGCAACCAGCGCAAAATCCTTGCCGGCTTTTAGTTCTTCACGGGCCTTGTTCAGTCGTACCTCAGCATCGGCGATATCTTTTGCTGTGGCCGTTTCGGCGATCTCGATAAGGATATGGCCAAGACGATACTCGCTGGCTGTTTCAGCTTGCCCCGCGGGTGACTTGAGGAAATTTTGAATGTCTTGATCAGTAATACGAATGCGATCCTGCATACGACGCTGACGCAGTCGCGTAATCATCATCTCGCGCTTTACCTGCTCACGGACTTCGCTGTAACTGGAGTCAGGCGTGCTATCCAGTTGCTCCTGAAACTTTGCCAGTGTCAGTCCGGAATCCTTGGCAATGCCGGTCAGCGTTGCCGTCAGAGCCGCATCTTCGATGCGAATGCCAGCGCGCTCGGCCAGATTGGCTTGAAGATTCTCCATAATCAGCTGTTCGATAATTTGCTTGCGCAAAATATCTTCTGCCGGCAGTGCGGCCTTACGTTTGGCGAACTGAAACTCGACNNAGCGGCGTAAAGGCGGCATGCACCAGCGAGCTGGCCAAGAGAAGGAGTACGGGTAGAAAACGCATTAGCGGGTGTCCTTGCGATCGAGCAACTGGTTGTAACCGAAAACATTCTGGCCGAGCAGGCTATTGATACTACTACCAAGGCCAGCGAGCCCCTTTAGTTCGACTTCAAAGAAAAAGGCATTGCGACGGCGCTGGGCGCCCGGGCTCACATCATCTGGATCGGAGAGGAACTGACGTTCAAAAAAGCGAACGCGCCAGCAGCAAGACTCGTACTGTACGCCGAGCAGCGCATCCTGCGTCTCACTGTTACGAAAGTCATACTGCCAGAGGCCCAGCAATTGCCAGTTGATGCGCAATGGCTGCACAAAAGACAAATTGGCCTGCCGCACCGGTTTTTGACCTATGGAGAGGTCTTCACGACGAAAGTGATAGCCCACGTTGGCGAGGCGATCGCGTGACTCAGGCAAGTAGTTAAGACTGATGCCGTACTGGTTTACATAGGCCAGATCCGAGGTCCAGAGTCCATCCGCAGAGGCGCTCAGCCCTCGGCCAATCGGGGCAGTCAGTTCGGCCGCTAGGCCCGAAAAATCGTCAGCGGCAATGGGTGCCGTCGGGTCCAGCCTTACTTTTCGATCACGGAAGTAGGCAATCTGGCCAATGGAAGCACGCACTATTTCGTTACCGCTATCGGCATCAATCAGGCGGGAAGTCAGACCAAGAGAAAGTTGGTTGGCATCATCCAGGCGATCTCCGCCGGAAAAGCGGCTGTCACGAAATAACTGGGCATAACTGAACGTAGTATTGGCCGTATCAAAGGCTGGCAGGTCGTCTTGCGGGCGATAGGGCGCTACCAAGTAGAACGCGCGAGGTTCCAGGGTTTGTACAACGGCACCTTGGTCACGCTCGAAAATCAGACCACT
>DDBN01000139.1 GCA_002333145.1 Moraxellaceae bacterium UBA2031 | reverse complement strand
GAAAATAATCAGAATAATGCGTTGAATACGTGAGGGGCGAGGTTCAAGAACAGGTCGCCACACGGGAACGGATAAGGCCAATCATGCGCTCCAACTCGGGATCCGGCGTTGACTCATCGCCCAGAAACCAATGGAACAGGTCGATGTCCTCACAGGTCAGCAGGCGCTCAAAGACAGCCTTGTCGTGGTCACTTAGACCCCGGTAATGTTCTTCCATGAACGGACTCAGGAACACATCCAGCTCTTTCAAACCACGACGGCAATTCCAGGTAATCCGGCGCTCATGGTCCGTAAGCTCGTATGTCATGATGTCCTCCTCCATGCCCGGTCTCGTACCGGGCAGCGGCTAATTATACGCTTGTTTCCCAGTCAAAAGCCCCCATAACATAGTTATGACTCACCTTGGAACTCCACCAATGTCCTTTAACTGGTCTGCCCTACCCTTGATGCCTCTGGCTGACACTGTCCCCGCCGGTACGCCACTGGTCATGACTCCCTTGCCGGGCTTGGCCAACCTTCAGGTCAGTGGCGCGGACAGCTACAAGTTTCTGCAAGGGCAATGCAGCACCGACTTTAGGGAAGTTGAACAAGGTAAGGTTCTGCCGGGGGCCATTTGCTCTTTGAAGGGGCGTGCACTCTTCACATATCTCGCGGTTCCATCCGGAAACACCGTGCATCTTTTACTGCCACAAGATCAGCTGGCCGATGCGCATGCCCACCTGAAAAAATTCAGCATCTTCTCCAAGGTCACCTTGGCGGCCTCTGATGATGCGCCGCTGCTGGGTATCGACGGTGCCCAAGCAGCTGCTGCACTGAGCCAACTATTGCAGACCGCCTTACCCGCGTCAGGCCAAGCGGCTACTACTGCTGACGGCATCGTTGTGGCGGCGGTTACGACAGATCGGTATTTGCTGATTATGTCTGCCGCACAGGCAGAAAAAATCACCGTAGAGTTGCAGCCAATGCAGGCGCTGGCCACCACCGAGAACGCCTGGCATCTTGCCGAAATTCGCGCAGGCCTTGCCCGTATACAGGCAACTACTCGAGACCAGTTTCAGCCACAGGAACTTAACTACCCTGCCGTGGGTGGTGTGAGCTACACCAAGGGCTGCTATACCGGGCAGGAAATAGTGGCGCGCCTTTATTTCCGCGGTAAGTTAAAGCAGCGCCTGTACCGGCTATCAGCCGACGCACAACCCTCTGCAGAAACCGGCATCTATTCCGGCGAGAAACATGTGGGCGATGTGGTGAACATGGCCCGTAGCGGAGAAAACAGCATTGAATTACTGGCGATCGTGAAAAATGCCGCCATCCATGATGGTGAGCTCACTCTTGGCCTACAGGGCCCATCGCTGCATAAGCTTGACCTTCCCTATGCATTGGATTCAGAAAAGGAAGAGTAATCGCGTTACACCAAATTGCTGAGGGGATGCTCACCCTGCCAAGGCTCAACATAATGTCCGGCAATCCAATCTTCTGTCACTTCGGCAACGGTTGCTGGCTGCCATGCGGGCGCATTATCTTTATCGACTAATAATGCACGTACGCCTTCGATAAAATCCGGATGGCGGGCGCACTGCGTCGACAGTGTTAGCTCCTCACGAAACACATCCACCAATGACATATCACGGCCCCGCTGCCATTGCCGCAAAATCAGTGCAGCAGAAGTGGGCGAGCCCTTAGCCAGCGTGCGCGCCGTACGATCCATCCAAACATCATCTGCTGCAGGAGCGGTCAATGCGGCATGGAGTGTCGGCAAGTCGTCAGCTGCAGCGCGCTCATTAATTTGAGCGATGCGTGGCTGTAACTCGGAAACAGGAAGATCAGGACATTGCTCTGCCTGCAGCACCATCGAGACTTGATTCTTATGCTCCATCGTATCTGCTGACCACTCCAGTGAGGTCAGCGATGCCAACACTGCCTGACGGCGATCAGAAGCAACGGCATAATCCGCAAACCCTGCAAACAAGGCATCGCCGGCATTCAGGCTCACACCCGTCATACCCAGAAACAAGCCAAGCCTTCCTGGTAATCGTGACAGGAAATGTGACCCCCCTACATCAGGGTAAAGTCCAATCGTGATCTCTGGCATTGCCAGGCGCGAGGTCTCTGTCACCACTCGATGAGATGCACCACACATCAGGCCAATTCCACCACCCATGACAATCCCCTGCCCCCACACGATTACCGGCTTGGGAAAGGAATGAATCAGAAAGTCCAGTTTGTATTCTTCCGTGAAGAACTGCTGTGCATAAGGATCATCAATGCCGTTCTCGCGTACACCGGTACAAATTCGGCGCACATCACCACCGGCACAAAATGCTTTCTCACCCGCACCCTGTAAAAAAACAGCCACCACACGCTCATCACTCGCCCAGCGCTGCATGGCTGGCAAGAGTAGGTTGATCATGTCCAAGCTGAGTGAGTTCAGGGCTCGCTCATTATTAAGCGTTGCCATGGCAAGCACCAAACCGTTATTCAGCGCTCGCTCTTCTAGCAGTACAACAGGAACATCCAACATCACACCCTCAATCCGGCAATGACCAATCGAGAGGCGCCACACCATGCGCCTCAAGATAACGATTAGCCTGTGAAAAATGACGGCAGCCAAACCAGCCACCACGATTAGCCGCAAGTGGCGAGGGGTGCGCAGACTTCAACACCAGATGCCTTTCGACATCAATAAACCGACCCTTGCGATGGGCGTAGTTCCCCCAGAGCATAAATACCAGATGCTCACACTCCTCATTCAATACGCGAATAACCGCGTCGGTAAACGTTTCCCAACCGCGTTTCTGATGTGACGCCGCCAAACCTGCCTGCACAGACAGCACACTGTTGAGCAGCAGAACACCCTGTTCCGCCCAATGCGTCAACTCACCATGGCGTGGCGGTGTAATGCCAAGATCTGTTTGAATTTCTTTGTAGATATTGACCAGAGAAGGTGGCGGCGAAATGCCTCGTCGTACGGAAAAACAGAGGCCATGTGATTGGCGCTCCCCGTGATAAGGATCTTGCCCTAGGATGACAACCTTTACCTTCGACAGTGGCGTTGTATTAAACGCATTGAACATTTCCGGCCCGGGCGGATAGATCACCTTACCTGCCAGTCTTTCGCCCTCCAGAAAAGAATGCAGTTCATGCATGTACGGTGCTAGAAACTCACCCTCAAGTGCACTCTTCCATTCCGGATCAATTTTTACTCGCTGCAAGCCCGTACTCATACTGACAACATGGCCCGTAGTTGATGGGAAATAACCTGACTAACCCACTCTGATGTAAAGCGATCCGGAACACTCAGCATGCCCTCAAACTCCATGCGGCGTATCGTACTCATCAGCGAGCGGGCCGCCGACTCAACCTCGCGCGTTCCGAGATACTCGAGCAAGCGGGTGAAGTTACCCATCAGCCGCTGATCATGTTGAAGCGCCAAGGCATGCATACGAATATCCGTCAGCGCGGCATAGCGAAAGGCATTATCGATAAGAATATTGTCCCGCAGAGTCTGCAAACGCATAAAGACATATTCAGCCCCCAACTGGGCCAGATGATCCAGCACCTCTGCAAGCTGCTCAGGATGCTCACGCACTCCCTCTGGATAGGCACTTAGCCAGAGATTGGCTCGGCTCCAGAAAGGGTCGATATAGTTCTCCACCGACTCCTTGGCATAGAGCGTGAAAGCATCTGTCAGCAGGTCATGGATATCCTTAAAGTAATAGGTAGTTGCGGACAGCGGCACACCCGCTTCTGCGGCCACCGCCCTATGCTTCACCCCTCGCACACCGTCCCGCGCCACAACCCGCAGGGCAGCCTGCAAGATGCTCAGGCGACGCAGCTCACTACCCTCTCGAGCTGCTTTTCGTCCTTGAAAGGCCATTGGGGATTCGGAATTCGGCATACTCAGGACCTAAATTATTGAGAAACAAGGATACAAGCCTCCTCGACCAGTGCCCATAGCAAAACAAAAGCACTTTGTACCT
>DDBN01000017.1:4729-9164 GCA_002333145.1 Moraxellaceae bacterium UBA2031 | reverse complement strand
GACGTTGATCTGCATTGCTAACTGCCGCATAAACCGTAATGCGTCGATTGCTGGCCTTGGCCAGCGGATTAAGCCTGATCACACGCGCTTTAAATTTTTCGTCTCCAAAGGCATCTACTGAAAAGGTAAGCGTCTGGCCTTCATGCACACGGGCGATTTCACTGGATGGCAGCTGAATAGCGAGCTCAAGCTTACTTAAATCGACCAGTCGAAGTAGTGGCGTGTTCGGCATAACTAACTGCCCTGGCTCCACCAGACGCTCGGCAACCACACCGCTAAAGGGGGCGCGCAAGACCGCATCATTAAGTGCTTTTTTGGTCATTAGTACTGCCGCTTCGTTAGCCCTGACTTGCGCGGTATATACCGCCACTTGAGTTTCAGCTTTTTCAAGATCGTTGCGGGAAAAGAAGTTTTGCTGACTGAGAACCCGAAATTTCTTCATCTGCTCACGAGCCGTTTCTAGCTCGGCGCGACTGGATTGAACGGCGGCCTCTGCTTGTGCCAGACGAGACTGAGCATCCAGATTATTCTGCCGCACCAAAACTGCACCTGCAGCAACAGACTGCCCTTCGCGAACCGGCACATCAATGACATCGCCTGCAATACGCGCATTGAGCAGCATTTGCTGTACCGGCATCAATGTTCCCGTAAAAGATACTTCACCATCAAATCGCTCATTTTTGACGACAACTGAATCGCTGGGTAGCAGTTCAATCGCACGAATCTGCCGTGACACCGAGCTAACTGACGGGCGTGGCCATACCAACACCAGCGCAACAATAGTCAGCAGNNTACAGTCTCCCGCATTCAAAGTAAGGCACTAACGATTCATTCAGGGCAGGAAAGCTGTCCTGTGAAAAGCTGCCAAGATAATGAGTTCCAGCCATAAAGAAATAACGGAATTTTTCCAACGCCCCCTTACGCGGGTCAGTCGTCGCCAGACTGAGTGATAGCGCGCGGCCTCCTGCCTGCTGGCATCGCTCCCAAAGCGCTTGCAGCAAGATTGAAAAAGCCTCGCTGTCATCTGGCGCAGTCAGTGGTGAATGCACAAGCCGGTAATCCAACAACTCGCCTTGTGAAGGGAGATGCAGACCGCCCCGCAAGTGAGTCCATAGATTATAAATAGGGCGTAAGAATTGAATCCAAGGCTTATACGCAACGACTCTGGTTTGCTTGAAGGCCTTTTGATTCCACAGCGCTCCGAGGGCAACTAATTCGCCACGACGCTCGACCAATACGAAATCATCAATTGAAAGACCACGGAAATACGGATCATCTGTTAACAAACCGTTGAAATCGTAGACAGGTAGAAACTGATAGAATCGCGCCATACCCTGTACGAAACTATTCATGTCTGGAATGTCGGCCTCTTTCGCCATACGCACCACACAGTCCGCCGAATTCGTCTGTTGCTTAATCCCTGTCAGGGTAAAGGTCTCAACGCCACTCTGTGGAGCATAAAACGGCATTCCCGCCCTGCCCCCTTGTACGAATACTGACTTGGAGCGCTCGTTTTCATTCAGGATAACGGTCTGATACCAACCACTATCGCCGAGTACTTCTTTCAGCCTGCGGTTAAAATACACGAGCAAGCGGCCACCCTGATGGGCTACTGCAACGCGCAGATCTGCACCAAAACGAACACTGCTGCATTCACCATTAACAAAGACAGGTCGCTGTCCAAAATTGACCACGGCGACAATGTCACTGCTGTCCTTGTGCTCTGCCACGATAATTTCCGGCTGAACATGCGAGACCGTTGCCGCCTGCAAATAACTCGGAGAACGCTCGAAACCTAGCGTCAGCATGGCGGATGGTTGAGGCGCACCCAGCAAGCGTCTTATCCCCTCATCGTCATCCGTCTGAACAGTGCGAATGAGGTAAGCACTCATGACAATGCCCGCGCATTGGCACTGAAAATTTCGGCCACTTCAGGCATAAGCTGACGCAAGACTGTCAGCGGTACGCGACGCACCGACTCCGGCTTGATATTGCCCTCGATCATCCCTGTCGCCATGGCAATTGACTGATAAAGCGCCCAGCCGTCCACAACGACGATTGCTGCTGCCGGCTCAAGCTGATGCAGGTCGCGCGCGAGGTCATAATGAAAGTGTCGACGCAGCTTCTGCTCTACGGCCTTCGCCAGTGACTCATTCGAGCCTAACGGTATATCGGCACCGGCATTCGCAAACAGCGCCAAGTAACGTGACCGCCCTTCGCCACGGGCATCTACCGCCAACAGGCTGACCGGCTCCACATCAGTCTCAAGAGCTGCTTCAGCCAGAACCTGACGTGCCGCGTCTGGCGACATCTTTTCGCCGACCAGATCCACCCCAAAGCGGCGTCCGAGGAACTGGAAGCAAGGCACCTCTCCCATAAAGCCAGAAACCGCTAGACGATCATCCAACCGATAACGCAACAGGCCGTTACCGCCACTGATGACAGGACTGACCTCATCCCCTTCACGCAGCTCCCACGGGGCCAACACAAACCCATCAGAAAGGCGCTCAAACTCGTAAACATGGCTCTGATAGGCCAAGGGATAAAGGCCCTCATAGGGAATCGTTACGACACCCTCTGTTGCCCACAACCCCTTACCTTCAAAAGCGGCCTGAGGCAGCGCTAGCCGGAGTTGTGCGGCCCAAGGTGCTGCGTCTGCAGTATCCCACGCCGATACCAATGCTAATTCTGGCCATAAGCGCTGAGCCAGTTCAGCAGGAGATAACCCCGCTAAAGTAGTCAGGCGGCGTGCACGATCAGGACGATGCGGGACGGGAACCGAACGCAAGGACTCCGCCCGCGCACCCCAGTTACCGCGCTCCAGAACTAGCGCCAACTCAGGTGCCCACTGCGCCAGACTTTCTAACTGCTGCAAAGCAAAAGTGGGACTCCATACGGAGAGCATGCGCAGGTCATCTTGCGCCACCAGCCAAGCCAGCGTGGCAAACATGGCATCATCTGCCTTGCCGGCAAAGGCAACCCCTGATGGCACCGCCTGAGACCGTGCCGAAAGCACACGCTTGGCGACGCCCAGCAGCTTGCTATCATCATTGAAGTTGCCATCGAGTAGCTTACGCTGACTCTCTGGCAGCCATGATACCGACCAGTAATGGCGGCCCGTGGCGATGCCTGGATGCTGGCGATACAGACTTGACAGCCAAGGGCCAATGGCCGAGTCCAGTTCACCCAGAAAGCCCTTTGTATACGGAATCAGCTTTAGTGCTTCAGATGAGCCACTGGTGGGCTGATAGCGCTGCAACGGGCTGTCTACTAATTGCAGCTTACCTTCCCGCTGAGCCTCGATACGTGTTTTCCAGTCGCTGTAACGCGACAAGGGTACGCTGTCGCGAAACTCACTCCAGCCCATGGTCGATGCCGCACCACACTCAGGGGATAGCCGCTGCAACAGCGCACTCAGCTTTTGTCGCTGCACTTGCTCAAGCTGGTTACGCTGACTGCTAAAGCGGCGGTCTGCCTGCCAACAGGCAAGACGCAACGCGTGATGTGTCAAGGATGTCAACATCATCTCACCCGTCCGTATACTATTGAAAATACTGCGATTCTTGATTTTACACGGGCAGATCAGCTACCCGATGCAGAGCGCAACTTCACCACAACACCTGACTGACGTGGCGTTTCTGTGCCGCCTTTACTCGCCTTCTTGCTGGCAAAGCGAACAGCGTATTTGGCCATATCAGACCACCCAAAAACCCCTACGCAGGGGAGCTCCGTGCCGCGCTGCCACTCAGGATTACGTTCCTGGAAAAAGCGAATTGCTTCATTTTCCTGACACATACGATCGGTGATTTCCGCAACATCACCACGAAGCGGCTGGTAATCTCCGCCGAAGTCGAGAATGCGCTTATCACGATCGTAGTAGGCCGGAAACATCTGCTCGCAATACGCGTCAACAACGTCAGCCAGATGCTCGTCTTGCCCATCTGGTCGCGGATAGAAAGAAAAGAAATTATTGGCCAGCAGAAGATAGGTTTTGAAGCCCTTGGAGATAAGGAACCAGTGGATCTTCTGGAACGGATACCGTGCCTTTTCGGCAATCATGAAACGGTAAAAGGCAAACTGAAGGGCGCGAGAACCCCAGTAAGCACGTTCAATGATGGTGTCACCACTAAAAACACCACGCACCGATTTGCCATGAACCTTGGTGTCGGTGGTCATAATAGTGGAAAAGCCCACTACGCGACCGCTTAGGTTGCGCATGATGAACGCCCCGGTCTTCTTGCTCAGATCATGCAAAAAGATGTCCCAAGCGGTGTTCTCGTAATACTGAGAGTAAACGGCATACATTTGGCGAATGGCATGCACATCGATATCACCTACACGAGCATAGGTGGCATTGAGTGCAGCGCGCTTATTATTATTTTTCATTGCGCATCCCTGAGGAGTTTTGGGAGCGCGATTATTTGAACATTGACCG
>DDBN01000017.1:295-4590 GCA_002333145.1 Moraxellaceae bacterium UBA2031 | reverse complement strand
AAGGAACATTTGAAGCCATGGTCACTGAGATCATGGCCTTTATGCGTGTGCGCTTTCCGCTGCTGCATTTCGAGCTCAAGCAAAGCGACGACTATCTCAGTATTTTCATCAGCTGCGACAAACGCATCATTAGCCTCGAGTCATTTTTTATCCAAACCATGGCAGCAAGCATGGTCAGTCTGGGTAACATACGAACACAGCGTATGGTCTTTTGTGCCCGTCAGGACATTTTCAATGACATCAGGTCGCTGGAAAGTTTATTGCACTGCGAAGTCACTCCATCGCAGGACATAAATGAAATTCGTTATTACGAAACGAACGTCCAATTCCAGCCTCTTCGCGAGCGCGACGCCACCTCAAAGCCAGCACCAAACCGTGCCGAAGAACAAGGATTGGTTGTTAGACTGCGCAGCCTTTTACTAGAGAATATGAAGATCAGTATCGGAGCGGAGAGCATCGCCTCCAATATGGGCATGAGCGTACGAACCCTTTGCAGGCGCCTGTCCGATCTTGGCATGACATTTAATGCCGTCCGCACAGATGTTCGTATGCAAATCGCGACGCGCTACCTGACAACCACCCGTATGAGTATTGAACGGATCGCTGACCTAGTCGGTTATAGCGATCAGGCCACCTTCACGCGAGCCTTCCGCGAATGGAAAGGACAAACACCCAATGAGCTGCGCCAGCAGCAAACTCAGAAAGACGACGTAGAGTAACAACGGGCCTACTTGTTGGCATGTTCGAAAACACCCGACCAACCGACGCCCAAATCTGTATCCCGGAGAGAAGCAATTCGCTCAAGGTAGAGCTGATACAGCTTGCGCTCAGGGTCTTGAGCCAGCAGTTCACGCAAAATATCTGCAGATGCATCCCACTGCTGGGCACAGTAATACCCAACAGCTTCGTTAAACTGGCTTACCCGCGCTTTGCGCGAGGCGCTCGCCTCACTGAGCAAGCAAACTGGCTCATACACCGTAACAGGCTCACTTTTTCCTTTGACTACAATACTGTCGACACGTCGGTATAGAAATTCTGGTGCTTGTGCATAGGAAGATTCTCCTACCAGAATTTTTACTCCATAGAATTTAGTTACGCTTTCCAGTCGCGAGCCCAAATTGACCGAATCACCTAGCACTGTATATGCACGACGGAAATTGGACCCCATGTCCCCAACATTCATCGGGCCAGTATTTACACCAATGCCAATATTCACTTCAGGAAAACCGGCCGCCGCAAAGTCATGCCTTAGCCCTTCTGACATTTTCTGCATAGCGAGCGCAGCCAGAATGGCATTGTATGCATGGCGCTGATCTTTCAGTGGTGCATTCCAGAAAGCCATCACCATGTCGCCCACATATTTATCGATGGTGCCGTTGTGATCAAAAATGACTTGTGTAATCGGCGTAAAGAAACGGTTAAGCATCTGCTTCAATGCTTGAGCACTCATACCCTCCGATATTGTGGTGAAGCTACGGATATCTGAGAACAGCACGGTCATCTCACGACTTTCCCCTTCCAGAGAAATAGTATCGGGATGAGCCAACATCTGCTCAACATGTGCAGGTGGCACGTACTGACCAAACATGGTTTTGATTTCACGCTTCTGGTTATTGGCGCGTAAAAATCCAAAAATAATATTGAACAGGGCAATGCCTATTGTCATTAGCAGTAGAGCCGCCAATGGCAAGTCGAAACGGGCAGACTTCCATAGCGCAAAATTACTCAGCACCATCATCAAAAACCAACCACCCGACACCAGAATCATGTAGCCAGGCTCAAGACGAGGAAGAAGAAATGCCAGCAGCAGGCCACTGACCAGCAGCAGGATAAATGTGGCTCCTGGCTCCCAGTCCGGTCGATAAATTAGCGGCGAATCCCCTGGTGCACTTTGAAGAATGGCATCCAGCAAATTGGCATGCACTTCAACGCCGGGGTAGGACGTTTCCAGCGGAATGGTTCGCAAATCGGCCAAACCTAGCGCCGAGGTGCCTACCAGCACGATAGCTCCCTTGAGAATACCCTCAGGTAACTCGCCGCGCAGCGCTTTGGATGCCGATACATAGGTATAGCTTTCGCGCCGCCCCTTATACGGAACCAGTGCAGCACCATGCTCATCCGTGCGCACAGTACGATCACCAATCTGGATACTCTCAATACAGGTCATCTCGCCACGACAGCGGGTTGTCTGCAAACGAATGAAAGGAGCATTAAGAGAGATTCTGGCAAGCTCCAGCGCGAGGGAGGTGTACAGGCCGTTTTCATGGCGCAAAATCAATGGTGAACGACGAATCACTCCGTCACGATCCGGCAGCGTGGTGAAAAATCCGGCTGACAAGGCCTTGTCCATTAAAATGGGCAGGTTACTGGTGTANNNGCCCACTACCGATGCAAAGCGGGAGTCGCTGTCAAACCGAGTATGCTTTGTCGAAATTTCTGCACGAGCTGCTGGTGACAAGGTCGTATCAGTAAGCATCTGATCGACCGGATTGGACTCCGCCTCGGAGAAAACCACGTCAAACCCGATCAGGCTAACTCCTGCCTTNNGGGCGGCTCGGGGGCAAGAGCTGGAAACGAAAGTCGTATATCGAGGTGTCCAGCTGCTGCAGGGGACGTGACACTTGATTGGAGAGACGAGAGTCCTCAGCTAGGCTGATGACATGGAGCATCAAGACCAGAGCGACGATCACCAACCCCATCCATACCGGCAGACTGCGTATGCTCTTCTTTATCAATTGCCACATGCGGCCTTGCCCTCATCGCTGATTGGTCATGACAAACGGTGAACTTCCCACGATAGGCCCTATCCCTGCAAGTCCTGACCCCACAAACGCACCGTACTATGATCAGGTAGCACTAGTCTTTATCTGTGCGCTCCGGTTTAATTAGAGGGTTACATAACTCGGGAACAGGCTATTTTCGCCTGTATGACTACAGGGAGAAGCAGGGATGGAGAGTCAACGCCTGAACGGATGGCGTCAGGATGGCTGGCGCGTCGTTTCTGTGCTTTGTTTTCTGCTGTGCATACTACTCTCATCCCCTCTCCGCGCAGAGTCAGTGGTGACCATCACCGACAGCTTTGATCGTATCTCGCTGGGCGAGTATCTCGATGTTCTAGAGGACAAGGATCGCGTTCTAACGCTGACAGAAGTTCAGAGCCCCAAAATTTCCTCTTTGTTTGAGTCAAATAACTCAACAACGCTCAAACGCACCCTCAGCGGTTCGGCATGGTGGGTGCGCTTCAACGTCCAGAATCCAGGAGTGGCACCCCGTGACCTGTTGCTGGACCTTGATCGTGCCAACCTCGGTCGAGTTTCTTTTTTTACTCCCTCTCCGTCAGGCGCATATATTCAACGTGATGCCGGCATAAAAACAACGCGCATCATTGGTGACGAGGTTAGCAACACCTTCCGTTTTCGTGTTCACCTTTCCCCTGGACAGATTTCAACTTATTTCCTGCGCATCGAATCCGACCGTGGATTAATTACCGGCATCTTGCTGGGAACACCTGAATCCATGGCATTGCATCAGAAGCTGTCCACTACCCTACTCAGCTTTGGACTCGGCGCGCTCACCTGCCTTTTTCTGTACTCGTTCATCCTGCTACACACTCACAAGCGTGATCGCTCCCGTATCTGGTTTACGCTTTATCTGATGGCTGTTATTGGCTACCTACTGACATCCAATGGCATCATCGGCATAGAGTTTCTACGCATTCGCAACTTGCAGACTTTTCTAGAAATCTGCACCATTTTTCTAGTAGAAATCAGTGCCACTCTCTTCGCTGGCAGTTTTTTGCATAGTCACTTATCTGCTGCGCTCCGCCGTTTCTTAAACATACAGGCACTTGTGCTCGGCATACTGTTCATCATTGCCGTTATGCTTGCCCCTAGCAATGTCAGTTATATTTTGGTGGCAACCTCTCTCTGGATCAGCATTACTTTGCCTGTTGTCGGCTTTTTTGCCTGGCGTAATGATTTGCCTATCGCTCTGCTTTTCATTGCGGCCCGACTCGTCATGACACTGACCATGTTCCTAGCCATGATCAATCTACCAACAGTAGTTGCCGTCACATTACCCATGGGCAGCCTGATCATGATTGCCTTCTGCATAGAGGCACTGCTCCTTGCCATCGGACTGTCGCTACAGCAACGCCAGCATTTGCATGAATCTGCCCTGCTACAACATCAGCAGCAAATTGATGAGGCGAAGGCATCGGCTAAAAGCGATTTCTTGGCCCAGATGAGTCACGAAATACGGACACCGATGAGTGGCATTCTGGGCATGACCGAGTT
>DDBN01000017.1:0-208 GCA_002333145.1 Moraxellaceae bacterium UBA2031 | reverse complement strand
CGCCAAGTCATCAGCAATCTGCTGCGTAATGCCATCAAGTTCACCCAGCATGGCCAGGTAGAGGTTCACCTGCAAAAAGGCAAACTAGGGCTGCGTGTTGAGGTCCGTGATAGTGGCATTGGTATTGCGCCTGACAAGATAGCAGCGCTGTTTCAACCAGGCACATCTAAGGGCACCCCCGGTGCTGGGCTCAGCCTGTCAATTTGTA
>DDBN01000108.1:8102-11337 GCA_002333145.1 Moraxellaceae bacterium UBA2031 | reverse complement strand
GGCATGACATCTAACGGCACGCCGGGCAATGAGGCCACTACGCCTTCTGCTGCCGGGCCGGCCAGCTTCATAAACTCCGCCGTGTGAATGCCATCGCCACCCATGAATCGGGCGTTAAGGCCCAATGTTTTCATCTGCTTGGCCATAGGCGCACCCTGCCCGTCCATGCCACCAAAAAAGATCAGATCGGGCGCAGTGCCTTTGATCTTGGTGAGAATGGCCGTGAAATCAGAGGCCTTATCATTGGTGAACTCACGCACAATGATCGTGCCGCCATTGGCCTTAACCGCTTTTTCAAACTCGTCCGCCAAGCCCTGACCATAGGCCGTGCGATCATCAATAATGGCGATCTTCTTGGCCCCCACATCCTTCACGGCAAACTCACCCAGCGCCTTGCCCTGCTGAATGTCGTTAGCCATCACGCGAAACGCGTTTTTGTAGCCCTGCAGGGTGAACTTGGGATTTGTGGCCGACGGCGATACTTGGACAATATTGGCATCGTGATAAATACGGGATGACGGGATAGTAGTGCCGGAGTTGAGGTGGCCAATAATGACGTTGACGCCATCGTCCACAAACTTCTTGGCGACCGTGGTGGCAATACGCGGATCGGCCTGATCATCTTCAGAAATCAGCTCAAATTCGACCTTACGACCGCCAATCTCAAAACCACCGGCATTCAACTCATCAATCGCCAGTCGCACGCCGTTTTCATTGTCTTTGCCGAGATGCGCCTGGGGACCGGTTAAAGGGGCGGCATGCCCTACTCTCACCACCAATGGGCCATCTGCCTTGGCCGATACGGTGACATCGTCTTTCTTGCTGCACGCCGACAGTGCAACGGCAGCCGCCAATACGGCGAGGGGGAGAATCTTTTTCATGTAACGTCTCTGATGGTGAGTCGGACTCTCTGGCCCGTTGTTGGCGATTATTGCCCGGACAGGCATGACTGCAAAGAGGATAATTCTCTAGTTAGTCTCTATTAGTTTCCATTCGCCTCAATTAAGTGCCCGACAGTGACGGCAGCTTGCCGGTAGTGGCTGCTCGGGGGCGCTTCATGATGAGGATTGGTGGCTGGATGACCCTTATTACCGCTAAAATGATGAACTCCTGCGACTATTGCTGACCCTTCATGACCACACCATCTTCCAAGCCCACCTCTACGCACTCCTCCACGCTTTCTCCAACGCTGAGTCTGGCCCTTGCCTTGATGCGTGAGCCGTCTGTCACGCCGTTTGATGCCAACTGCCAAACGCTGATGATCGACAGGCTGGAGCGAATCGGCTTTCGGGTAGAACGGCTGCGCTTTGGCGATGTTGATAACTTCTGGGCTCGCCGTGGCGATAAAGGCCCCGTGCTGGCATTTGCCGGACACACCGATGTGGTGCCGACTGGCCCCGTCGAAAACTGGAGCGTACCGCCCTTTGCCCCGGAAATTCGTGATGGCATGTTGATGGGCCGTGGTGCCGCTGACATGAAAGGCTCACTGGCGGCGATGGTGGTTGCCTGCGAGAATTTTGTTGCGGCACATCCAGATCACCAAGGTTCAATTGCTTTTCTTATCACCAGTGATGAAGAAGGCGTGGCTATTAATGGCACCGTAAAAGTCATCGAGCTGCTGGAATCCCGTCAGGAAAAAATCACCTGGGCCTTGGTGGGCGAACCGTCNNCAGGGCCATGTTGCCTATCCACACAAGGCAGACAATCCCATTCACCGGGCCGCACCTGCGCTAGCAGAGTTGACCGCCGAGGTGTGGGATCACGGCAATGAATTCTTTCCGGCGACATCGTTTCAGATCTCTAACATTGCTGCAGGAACTGGCGCTAATAATGTGATTCCTGGCGCCATGACGGTGGTATTTAATTTCCGTTTTTCGACGGAACTCACTGAAACCGAACTGCGTGAGCGCACCGAAGCCATTCTGAAAAAACATGGCCTGCTGTACAAACTGGACTGGAGTTTATCTGGCCACCCCTTCCTCACGGCGAAGGGCGAATTAGTGACGGCAGCGGTAGAAAGTATTCGTGATATTTGCGGCATTGAGTCGGAACTCTCCACCACGGGCGGCACCTCTGATGGCCGCTTTATTGCACCAACGGGCGCACAAGTGCTGGAGCTTGGCCCAATCAACGCCACCATCCATAAAGTGAACGAAGAAATACGTGCGTCTGATCTGGATACGCTCACGGACATCTACGAACGCATCATGGTGAAACTGCTAACGTGATTCGCCTCCGCTGCCCTATTTGCAAAGAACGGTTAGTGCCTGAAGGCCACGGCATGGCCTGCCTGAGTAACCACAACTTTGATCGTGCCCGCGAAGGCTATCTAAACCTGCTACCCGTGCAGAAGAAAAACAGTCTTGACCCTGGTGATGATGCCGACATGGTATTGGCCCGTCGGTCATTTTTGGAGGCTGGCTACTACGCGCCGTTTCGCGAAACATTAAAGGGCGTGATCATGCCTCTGCACGCGGGTGTACTGCTCGACAGTGGCTGCGGTGAAGGCTGGTACACAGAGATGATGGGGGATGTGTCGTCTGAATTGGTCGCTCTGGATATCAGCAAGCACGCGGTAAAACGGGCCGCACGACGTATAGATGATGCCATATGGCTGGTGGCCAGCAGCAATGACATCCCTCTGTATGATCACAGTATTGATGTAATGACGGCTATTTTCAGCCCGGTACAAGTCACTGAAGCGGCACGCGTGCTGGAAAAATACGGTTCGCTGGTGATTGCCGCACCAGGGGAAAAACATTTATGGGAGTTGCGTGAGGCGCTATACCCAGAGGTGCGCGCCCATGAACCGGATAAGTGGCTAGACAGCCTGGCATCGGCCTTTACCCTGCAATTTGAAACAGCCGTGCAATTCAGCTTTACGCTGCCCGACAACGCTGCTGTGCGTAACCTGCTGCAGATGACACCGCATTACTGGCGCGCGGCACGCGACCGTCGCACCGTTGTGGAGTCTTTGCCGTCACTGACGTTGCAGGCTGATTTTCGGATTTTGGTGTTTCGTAAGATACGGGCTGAGNNCCGGGTAGGGGCTGGGGAGCAAGTCTGTTTTGCTAAAAACCTGCAGAAAGGATAAATAACTGGCGCTCTTCAGACACCAAAAGGCCCGGGATTAACCAGGCCTTTTGGTGTTACACGCTAGCTGAGAGTGGAAGTCCGCCATCCTAGAAGGACTTCCCTGTCTGCGCGGGAGAGAGGCCCGCGTAGACCACACCAG
>DDBN01000108.1:2304-8069 GCA_002333145.1 Moraxellaceae bacterium UBA2031 | reverse complement strand
AGCGTTGCCACTTCGTAGCCTCGCAGACCAAAGCGACGGGACAGTACTTCACGCTGTTTGTCTGGTAGCTGATCAATCCAGCCATCCAGGCAGTGATTGATATCATCACTCTGCACCTGCAACGCCGGGTCAATGATATTGGGGTCGGCCAGTGTTTCCTGCAGCGTCGTTTCCGTATCGCCGCCGATAGGAGCGTCTAAGGACGATACCCGCTCATTCAGGCGAAGCATACGCTCAACATCCTCAACGGGCCTATCCAGCAGACGAGCGATCTCGTCACAGCTTGGCTCATGGTTCAGTTTTTGGCTGAGCTCACGGGCGGCACGAAGGTACAGGTTCAGTTCTTTCACCACATGAATAGGCAAGCGCACCGTGCGGGTCTGGTTCATCAAGCCGCGTTCGATGGTCTGACGAATCCACCAGGTGGCATAGGTCGAAAAACGGAAGCCCCGCTCTGGATCAAATTTCTCAACGGCATGCATCAAGCCCATATTGCCTTCTTCAATCAGGTCGAGAAGGCTCAAGCCTCGATTGAGATAACGCCGTGAAATCTTCACCACCAAACGAAGATTACTGACGATCATTCGTTGGCGAGCGGTCTCGATACCCTGCCTTGCCCGCCGCGCATAGAAGACTTCTTCATCGGCGGTGAGCAATGGGGAAAACCCAATTTCAGTGAGATAAATCTGTGTGGCATCCAGCGTCGTCTGAAGAGCGCCAACTCGGCCTCGGGCAGGTGCGACTTTGCTGGCGGAGTTTGCTGACGGCGTGGCGTAGCCTTGTTGTGTTCTGTCCATGATCAATCCCTCGTCGTTATCCATATCGACCAGGGCGGTAGTCGTGAACTACTCGCGAGGAGGAAGAAACCGCATTGGGTCCACTGGCTTGCCGCCTTCACGGATCTCGAAATGAAGTTTTTCGCGATCGGTGCCACTCGCTCCTACCTGAGCGATAGTCTGGCCAAGCTTTACACGCTCACCCTCGGCAACCAGAAACCGGTCATTGTGGGCATAGGCGCTGATGTAGTTCTCACTATGTCGGAGGATCAGGAGCTTCCCATAGCCCACCAGACCACTGCCGGCATACACCACCGTTCCATCGGATGCTGCCAGAACAGAATCCCCCCGCCTGCCGGCGATGTCCAGCCCCTTGCCCGGCAGACCCGTTGCCCCAAAGCGAGACAGCAGCGCTCCCTTTGCTGGCCAATCCCATGCTAATGAAGCACTTGCAGATGACTGAGGAGTAACGACATCAGGAGAAGAGCCGACAGGCGGTTGTTTTTTAGCGACAGACGTCACATTTGCAGAAGATTCAGGAGAGGCAGAGCTTGGTTTGAGTTTTGGCGGGGCTTTTTGAGAGGCTACTTGAGGAACCGCTTTAGGGGTGGTTTTGGAGGTAACTTGAGGCGTCGATTTTGCGGGTGATGGCTTAACGGCTACCGCTCTGCCGATTAAACGCAGGCGCTGGCCAGGGTGTATGAGGTAGTTAGCATCTAGGCCATTGATAAGGGCCAGTTCGCGATAGTCTTTGTCGTAACGTACCGAGATGGAATACAGGGTGTCGCCCGCGGCAACCACATGCACGTTAGGGCCAGCACCGGTTAATGAGCGCTCCACAATGATCGGTGACTTGCCCGCACATGCGCTGAGCAAAAGAAGCAAAACACCGACCAGCAGTTGCCGCACGTCAGCGTACCCCACCCAACATTGGCACAAAGCGAACTTGCTCAAGAACACGTGTCTCGTGGCTATCACCGCGACGGGTGATCAACAGTAAGTCCTGCACTTCGCCTCCTCCGATTGGAATGACGAGACGCCCTCCTTCGTTGAGTTGGGCAATGAGTGCTTTGGGGATGCCCAGTGGCGCCGCCGTGGCGATGATGCCGTCAAAGCCAGCTTCCTCCGGCCAACCCAGACCACCATCGGTATAGCGCAGACGAACATTGTGCAGCTTGAGTAGCCCCAAGCGTGTGCGCGCCATATCTTGCAAGGCCTTGATGCGCTCGACCGAAAATACCTGCCCCACCAACTGCGCCAGCACGGCCGTTTGAAAGCCTGAACCGGTACCAATTTCCAGCACGCGCTCCAATGGGCCATCGGCCAGCAGTGCCTCGGTCATGCGCGCGACAATATAGGGCTGAGACAATGTCTGGCCATGCCCAATAGGCAGTGCTGTGTCTTCATAGGCACGGTGCGCTAATGCCTCATCGAGGAAAATATGACGTGGCGTGGCCCGCATCACTTCAATCACATTGATGTCGTTTATGCCCTGCTCAATCAATCGGTTGACCATGCGATCGCGCGTGCGCGACGACGTCATTCCGGAACCCTGTAAATCTATCGGCATGTCATGTTGTTCTGATTTAATAAATTACAAATCCTTGAGCCAACGCGATACGTCTTGCAACGCATCGTTTCGGGTCAAGTCGGTCAATAACGGGGTGACGCTAACATAGCCATCATTGATGGCTTTGAAATCTGTTCCTTCGCCTGCATCGGCGGGATCACCGGCAATGCCAATCCAGTAGGCCTGACGACCACGCGGGTCTTCCAGTTTGAGGACATCCCTGGCGCGATTGCGATGCCCTAAACGCGACACCTGAAAGCCCCGAATATCCGCGAGGGGCATATCCGGAACGTTCACATTCAGGATGGTGCGGTGCGGCAAGCGTAAACGATGCCAGCCTTCAATCAGGCGTGCCACCATAGCGGCTGCGGGGCGGTAGGCATCAATCCCGTAACCATGCGCATGCGCACCGACCAGCGATACGGCGATGCCGGTTTTACCAAGAAAACGTGCTTCGAGTGCGGCGGCGACGGTACCGGAGTACAAGGTGTCATCCCCCAGATTGGCACCGGCATTAATACCAGACACCACGAGATCGGGCTCGAAATCCAGAAAGCCGTTCAAGGCCAAGTGTATGCAGTCGGCAGGCGTGCCGTTCACCGACCAAAACCCGTTAGGTAATTGCACCGGGCGCAGTGGCCGATCAAGTGTAAGGGCGCTGGAGAACGCACTGCGCTCGCCATCTGGGGCAACCACGGTTACTTTGCCCAGTTGCGCGAGGCCCTCGGCCAGTGCCGCCAGACCAGGGGCTTGAACGCCGTCATCGTTGCTCAGCAAAAAATGCATCAACAACCCTCACTCAACAGGAAGCGCATCAGCGGATTCTCTCAGTTGCACTAACTCACGCAACACGCTGGTGGCGAATGCNNCTCCTGATGGTAATGCAAATGTAAGGCGAAGACTGCCTTCTTCCAACCACTCGCTGACCAATTCACGAACATGCAGCCGCAAAGAACGACGCTGATTATCAAGACCAAAGCGTGCCAAGCGCTCGACGAGCCCCTCGGCCTGCTCCGCAACGGTGTTTTCTAATGCCAGTACGTCATCCGTTACAGGTGAGGTGCCCGCACCAAAAAATGGGCCGGTCGGATGAATCTCCTGACGGGCCAGACGCTCGGGTAATGCGGCATCATCGGCATCGGGGCAAAAAAAACTGTTGCGGCCATCTAACTGCAATACATCGCCGGGCAGTTGTATGGCCCATGCATTAAGCTGAATACGCTCGGCCAACACTTTGTTGAACAGCGCCGAACGCACCGCTGACACGCCAAGTGATTCACGGTGATTGAGCCTGCGCTTTGGCTTACTCGCCAGCAGGGCGGCTCCGGCAGGCAGATTTCCACCGTTAATACCAAACCGTTGTGGGCCGATGTAATTGGGCACGCCTTGTGCGGCGATTACGGCCAGTCGTTGTTCTATCGCCTCGCGGTCGCCGTCAACATCACGCAAGGTGATCATAAAACGGTTGCCTTGATGTGCGCCGCGTTTAAGTTTGCGGGCATTCCACGTGTGCGACAGCAGTTCGATTTCATCGGTCCAGACCGCGGATAAATCCGGCATCTGACGATTAGGAATGTGCACGCTAAACCATTGTGTGGTGACCGCACGACGATCCTTCATGCCGGCATAACTGACAAGGTCTTCTGACAAGCCAATGGCTCGGGCAATTTGCGAAGCCACCCACGAGGTATTTTGATTGCGTTTGCGGATATGCAAAAACAAGTGCTCGCCTTCGCCGCTGGGTTCAAATCCGGAGATTTCATCCACTTGAAAATCTTCAGGAACGGCACGTAAGGTGGCCTGCCCCAGTGGTGCGCCATGAGCAAAAGGCAGATTTTCCAGCAGGAAGGGAGACCAGTTCATTCGGTGTTTTCCGGCTTGATAAGGGGATAGTGCCTGTCAGTGACTTGCGCCATGGCAAGCCTGACATGAGGCGAGTCGTTAGTTTTTATTCGATGGGCAACAGCATCACCACGGCATGCGCTTCGATGCCCTCGCGACGACCGACAAAGCCTAGTTTTTCAGTAGTGGTTGCCTTAACGCTGACGCTATCAATATCCACCTGCATATCCGCCGCAATGCGCTCACGCATCAAGGTGATATGAGGTGCTAGCTTGGGTTGCTCGGCCAGCACGGTGATATCGGCATTGCCCAAACGATAACCGCGAGCAGGCAGCAAGGTCATCACATGACGAAGAAGATTGCGGCTGTCGGCGCCTTTATAGCTGGCGTCGGAATCGGGGAAGTGGTGGCCTATATCGCCCATGGCCAGTGCACCCAAAATAGCATCACACAACGCATGCAGTGCGACATCCCCATCGGAGTGCGCAATTAAGCCTTGGTCATGCGGAATCTTTACACCGGCAATCGTGACATGATCGCCTTCACCAAAACGGTGAACATCAATGCCTTGCCCAATGCGGGGAAATTTCTGGAGAGGAGTGGTCACAGTCCTGCCTTGTGTTGCAGCGAGAGAATGGCTTCGGCGATTTGCAGATCTTCGGGCCAGGTAATCTTGATGTTGTCGCGAGCACTGTCCACCAGCAATGGCATTTCACCGCGACGCTCAATGGCTTGTGCCTCATCGGTAACGATCACACCGTCATCATGTGCTGCCTGTAAGGCATCGCGCAGCACGCCGTAACGGAAGACCTGTGGGGTGAGAGCGTGCCAGAGATCATCTCGTGACACCGTTTCGGCCACTGCATCACCCGCACCACGCTTCATGGTGTCGCGCACCCGATTGGCAAGAAGACCACCGGTAGGATGCTCGGCAATACGCTCTAGCAGCAGATCAATATCTTCGATGCGCACACAGGGGCGTGCCACATCATGCACCAGCACCCAGTCTTCATCTGCCGCCTGATTCGCTATGGCATTAAGGCCCGCCAGCACCGAAGCCGCACGGGTATCGCCACCTTCTACAAAGCGGATCAATGCTGAGTCACGGTAATCTAACGTGTTGGCCTGTGTATCGTCGGCGGCGATAGGAACAATGACCGCTTCAGTGGCTAAGCGGCACAGTCGATCCAATGTGCACTGCATGACAGTGCGGCCATTCAGAGGAAGATACTGTTTAGGAATAGTGCCGCCGACGCGCAAGCCCTTGCCTGCAGCGGGAACTACGCACCAGAGGCTCATGGTGCTTCCGCCGGTGGAGGTGGAGGTGGCGGTTTGCGTGCGTCAGGATTACCGGTGACTAAGTAAAACGTTTCGTTGTCTTTGATCATGCCGAGATCAAGACGGCCATGCTCTTCAACGGCTTCCATGCCGTTCTTGAGATCACGGACTTCGGCTTCGAGCACACGATTGCGTTCGGCCAGCTTCTCATTTTCACTTTTCAGCGTGGCGATGGATGCCTTGTGACGCTGCACATCACGAACCCCGCCCTCGCCCACCCACAGACTCACCTGAAGGCC
>DDBN01000108.1:1767-2279 GCA_002333145.1 Moraxellaceae bacterium UBA2031 | reverse complement strand
CCGGCGGCGGTTGCCACGGCAAGATCAGCAATGGTTGAGTCTTCCGTTTCGCCGGAGCGATGCGAAATCACCGTGGCGTAACCGGCTTCCTTTGCCATGTAGATAGCGTCCAGCGTTTCGGTCAGCGTACCAATCTGGTTGTATTTAATGAGGATGGCATTGGCCACGCCCTCATCAATTCCGCGCTTCAGAATGGCAGGGTTCGTCACAAACAAATCGTCACCCACCAGCTGCACTTTTTTGCCGATTTTATCAGTGAGCAGCTTCCAGCCTGCCCAATCAGATTCATCCAGACCATCTTCAATGGAGATGATCGGGTAACGGTCTGCAAGATCGGCCAGATAATCCACAAACTCAGCGGAAGTGAACGACTTGCCTTCACCCGCTAACACGTACTTGCCGTTTTTGTAGAACTCAGTGGCGGCACAATCAAGCGCCAGCATCACGTTTTCGCCTGGCATATAACCGGCATTGACGATGGCTTCCATGATGGCCTTGAGCGCATCTTCATT
>DDBN01000108.1:1546-1740 GCA_002333145.1 Moraxellaceae bacterium UBA2031 | reverse complement strand
TCGACCGTGTTATCCGCATGCTCACCGCCGTTGATGATGTTCATCATTGGCACTGGCATGGTGTACGTGGTCTGGCCGCGCAGTTCGGCGATGTACTGGAACAGGGGAATGCCCTTTTCTTGGGAAGCGGCACGGGCACAGGCCAACGAAACAGCAAGAATGGCATTGGCGCCCAGCTTGGACTTGGACTCGGT
>DDBN01000108.1:1338-1468 GCA_002333145.1 Moraxellaceae bacterium UBA2031 | reverse complement strand
ATCACATCAGCTTCGATGGTTGGGTTGCCGCGGGAATCGAGAATTTCACGAGCGCGGATATCAGCGATCTGGGACATGTTGCCTGCTCCTAAAAACGGTTGAGTGCCTTCTACTGGCGTACTGCAAAAAC
>DDBN01000108.1:244-1328 GCA_002333145.1 Moraxellaceae bacterium UBA2031 | reverse complement strand
GCTTCAAGGAACAGACCGGCAATCTTTTGCGACATGCCGGCCAGTGCCAGTTCGGTTACCTGAGCGCGACGACCACCGGCTGCGCTGGGTAAACCACCCGGCATTTGCAGCGAATGGGTGACATCAAAGAATACGGGATAACCGAATTCTTTCATGATGCCAAAGCCGAGCATGTCGACGACCAAATTATTATAGCCAAAGCTGGAACCGCGCTCGCAGAGAATGAGCTGGTCGTTACCGGCTTCTTTGCACTTGGAAAGGATGTGCTGCATTTCCTTCGGCGCCAGAAACTGGGCTTTCTTGATATTGATGATGGCGTTGGTTTTTGCCATCGCTGCCACCAGATCTGTCTGACGCGACAGAAAAGCCGGCAACTGAATAATATCGGCGACTTCAGCCACTGGTGCAGCCTGATGCGGCTCGTGCACATCCGTAATGATCGGCACACCAAAGGTCTGTTTGATCTCTTGGAAAATCTTCAGGCCTTCTTCCATGCCCGGGCCACGATACGAATTAATCGAGGAACGGTTGGCCTTATCGAAAGAAGCCTTGAACACATAAGGAATGCCCAGCTTTTCCGTGACGCGCACGTACTCTTCGCACACGCGCATGGCCAGATCACGGGACTCCAGCACATTCATGCCGCCAAACAGCACGAAGGGCTTGTCGTTGCCGATTTCGATCTTGCCGAGGGTAATAACCTTCTGTGTCATGACGGTTTACTCCTTGCCTGCGTGCTTGAGTGCGGCCTTGATGAAGCCGCCAAATAGAGGATGGCCATCGCGGGGCGAGCTGGTGAATTCAGGGTGAAACTGGCAGGCCACAAACCACGGATGATCGGCAATCTCGACCATTTCCACCAAGCTGCCATCCATGCTGCGCCCGGAAATAGACAGGCCTGCGCCTTCCAGTTGTGGCAGGTAGTTATTGTTCACTTCATAGCGATGGCGGTGACGCTCAACGATCACGTCTTGGCCATAAAGCTCACGGGCTTTGGAGCCTTCTACCAAACGGCATTCCTGCGCACCCAGACGCATGGTGCCACCCAAATCTGAGCTGGCATCACGACGCTGCACTTCACCGG
>DDBN01000108.1:0-226 GCA_002333145.1 Moraxellaceae bacterium UBA2031 | reverse complement strand
ACTTTACCGTGGCAATCTTGCCTTCGGTACCGCGATCACCGAAACCGCCGGGCACCAGAATGGCATCTACTTTTTCCAATACGCCGGTACCGTTCTGCTCAATAAACTCGGCATCGATGTAATTAATACGCACACGCGCCTTGTTCTGAATACCGGCATGCAGCAGTGCTTCATTGATGGACTTGTACGCGTCGATCAGCTCAACGTACTTGCCCACCATGGCAAT
>DDBN01000064.1 GCA_002333145.1 Moraxellaceae bacterium UBA2031 | reverse complement strand
CAGACAGCCAATCTGCGTGAGCGCTTTGAGGCAGAACTTCTATCAGGCATCTTGCTGGAAAATTCGGCATCGCCATTACGCCATTATCTGGAAACCACAGAGCTGGCTCAGTCCCCGTCTTCTCTGTGCGGTGTGGATGATTCCGGACGTGAGCTGAGCTTTATGTGTGGCATTGAAGGCAGTGAGCCTGAGCGTGCCGCTGCGTTTGAAGAAGGCGTACTGGCCGTCTTGCGCGAGGTTGCTGAGCACGGTGTGCCAGAAGAGAATGTTGAGGCAGTTCTGCATCAGTTGGAGTTAAGTCAGCGTGAAATTGGCGGTGACAGCTATCCCTATGGCTTGCAGCTGATTCTCAATGGTTTGGGTGCCGTGCTGCATGATGGTGATCCCGTGTCTCTTTGGGATATCAATGCGGTGTTAGCGGAGTTGCGTGTCGCGATTTGTGATCCAAAATTTGTGAAGGAGCTGGTGCAGCGTTGGTTGCTGGATAATCAGCATCGTGTGCGTGTCACTCTGCGCCCAGAGCCCGCATTGAGTGAGCGCCGTATTGCAGCAGAAGCAGCACATCTGGCAAAAATACGTGCATCGTTGGATGAAGCCTCTGCGGATAAAATTCGTCAGGAAACAGCCGCGCTGAATGCCCGTCAGTCCCAAAAAGATGACCCTGAAATTCTACCACTGGTAGGCCGTGAAGATATTCCGGCTGACTTTTTGGTGGCAGAAGGCGTTGAAAAGTCGATCACGATTTCTGGAAAGAATGTGCCGCTGGCGGTATATGCCCAAGGCACCAATGGTCTTGTCTATGAGCAAATGATCATTGATCTGCCTGTATTCACTGAGTCCGAGCAAGAGCTGCTGCCACTGTATACCTCGATGGTAAGTGAGCTAGGCGCGGGCGATAACGACTACATGGCCATGCAGCAGTGGCAGTCGCGAGTTTCTGGTGGATTGCGAATGAGTCTGTCGGTGCGGACGGATCTGCATGATGCGAAAAAAGGGCTAGGGCATCTGGTGTTATCTGGTAAGGCACTGGCAGATAAGGCGCAGGATTTCAGTCAGCTGATGCAGGCAACGTTGGATGGTTTGCGCTTTGATGAAGGCAGCCGAGTGCGTGAACTGATCTCTCAGATGCGCGCGCGTTGGGAAGCGAGTGTGACAGGACAGGGGCATGGCCTTGCCATGCAAACAGCAAGCTCGGCATTTAGTGCGGTGGCTGCATTCAATCAACATATCTCTGGGTTACCTGGTATTCGCCGTATTAAGGCACTGGATGCGGCACTGGCGGATGACAGCGCGTTGAAGGGGTTGCTGTCGGACTTGCAGGGCTTGCATCGTAAGGTGCAGCAGTCACAGCGCCGCTTCCTGCTGATTGGTGAGGAGGAGCGGTTGTCAGCACTGGAATCGTCACTGCAGCTAACATGGCAGGATCGCCCATGGCAGCCACAAACAGACAGCTTTGCATTTAAGACTCCCGGTGCTGCACAAAATGTCGGTTGGCTTTGCAATACACAGGTTCAGTTTTGTGCCCGTGCTTTTCCAGCAGTGCCGGTAGAGCATACAGATGCTCCTGCACTTATGTTGCTGGGCGGTTTTTTGCGTAATGGGTTTTTGCATAACGCAATTCGAGAGAAGGGTGGCGCTTACGGTGGTGGGGCTGGCTATGATGGCAATGCCTGCGCCTTCCGTTTTTATTCCTATCGCGATCCGCGCCTGACCGACACACTCAAAGACTTTGATGCCAGTATTGACTGGTTGTTAAATGAACCCCATGAGCAACGCCAGTTGGAAGAAACCTTGCTGGGTATTATTTCCGACATGGACAAGCCGCTATCGCCTTCTGGCGAAGCACGACAGGCATACCACAATGCCCTTTACGGCCGGACTCATGAGCAACGCAAGCGTTTGCGTGAGCGTTTGCTGGAAGTGTCACTAAGCGATTTACTGCGTGTGGGTGAAACGTGGCTTACCAAGGGTAATGCCTGCACAGCCGTAGTTGCTCCTAATGCCAAATTAGCCGAAGTGGAAGCACTGGGTCTGACGATTGAGAAGTTATAAACCATGACAAAACCGCAAATACATTTTGCTCATGCCAATGGTATTCCTTCAGCATGTTATCGAAAGCTGTTCGATGGGCTGAGTGACCGTTTTGATATCAAGATGGTGCCAACAATAGGCACGGAACCTGAATATCCAGTTGATGATAACTGGACCTCTCTGATCGAGCAGGTTGCCGATTCAATCAAGGCTCAATGTGACGGCCCGGTGATCGGTGTGGGCCACTCCCTTGGTGGCCTTGTGACTTTTATGGCAGCACATCGTTATCCTGAGTTGTTTCGCGGCATTGTTATTATGGATCCCCCCATTATTAATGGCTGGGGTGCGTTGAGCTTTGGTTTTATGAAAGCGATTGGTCAGATAGACAGGGTGACCCCCGCGGCCAAAAGCAGTAACCGCCGAGAAGTATGGTCGTCA
The DNA here is from genome assembly GCA_002333145.1 of Moraxellaceae bacterium UBA2031. Lineage (GTDB taxonomy): Bacteria > Pseudomonadota > Gammaproteobacteria > Pseudomonadales > Moraxellaceae > UBA2031. The sequence goes on along the minus strand of DDBN01000064.1, from coordinate 681 downwards.
CGAGAAGAGGCGCATGAGCTCTTGGGCAAGAAGCGGCTTTTTCGTAGCTTTGATCCTGACTGTTTCGATGATTACATCCGTTTTGGCTTAAAGGATTGTCCAGAAGGTGTTCGCCTGACTATTCCTGCTGCAGTAGAAGTGGCCGTTTTTCGTAATACACCCCACAACTCTTGGCATTATCGCTCGCTCCTCAAGGTGCCTGGTGCATTACTTTCTGGCGCCAAAAGTGAATTTCGTAGCACAGGTTTTGCCGAGCGTATGGCACGTAGGCATGCCATGTATCACGAATATATTGAGGGTGGACACATGTTCCCGCTGGAGCATCCCTTGCAAACGGCAGAGCACATTGTTGCTGCACTGAAAAAAATTCAGGTAAGTGTGTGATGGTATCTAGTGAAAGAGTCTTTCTTAGCAAGGGGCGAAAAATTNNACCTTTGACCGTTTAGCGCCACTGCTGGGCGACTATCATATTGTCGCCATGGATTTTGCCGGGCACGGTTTTAGTGACTGGCGTGCGGAAGGCATGCGGTATCACACGCTGGATCATGTTGATGATGTGCTGGCGGTCGTTAATCAGCTGGGGTGGACTCAGTTTGCGTTGATGGGGCATTCGATGGGGGCGGGAATCGGCACATTGCTTGCTGGTGCTATGCCCGAACGAGTGAGCCATTTTGTGATGAT
>DDBN01000062.1 GCA_002333145.1 Moraxellaceae bacterium UBA2031 | reverse complement strand
CTGCTGCTCCACAGATATATGTGATTAACCCACGAGCCTGATGGCCAACGCTTGAGGTAGTAGTCTTTGCCATTGGCCGTATTGCGATCGCGCAATGCCACAATATCGCCATCCTGCAGACACTCATTTACACCGCGGCTCAGGTTAAGCAAACGCAAACGATCTGAGCTATCTCCCTGCTTTGGGTAATACGCATAATTGCCGCCACTAAAAGCATTCAGATACCAGTTTAACCAGTATCCGGAAAACTGGCGTGACTCCATTTCTATGTAGTCGCCGTTATTAATGCACGAGGTCACTGGATAAAAACTGTTCCGCAAATTCCATCCCGCCGCGGCATCATTCGTGCTGCCAGTTGCCGTGATGTACGCCGTCGCCGAACCACCCGCACGCACTGTCTTACCGTTGCCCAAGCTCTCAATGGTCACATTGCCATACCGATTAACCAGTGACTTGTAACTCTGTACTGGCGTCGTCGCATTGGCTCGGGCAAAGGCCGTCACTGGATAATGATCCGAGTAATCTTTGAAGCGATAGGTACGGCCACCACTGGTGATTTCCCATGAACTGGATGGAATATCTATTGCTTGGTTGTGCCACAACGAAGGCTGCGCATGATTGCGTGATACCAAAATGTAATCTAGGTATTCACGGCCTGCATCTGGGTAGTTGTAATTGGCAATCCCGTTGTTAAGTGGGTCCCATGTGTAATTCACACCCGCATAAGCAGTGGGCGCATGTACTTGCAGATTATTCAACATGCTCGCGTATTCACTGCTGTCGCGAATCACATTGAGGTCGCCACCGATATAAACTGCCTCATTGGCTGGAATACCCTTACCGGCGATAAAGTTACGGATATCAGCAAACTGCTGAGCGCGCACTGACTCTGCTTGACCATTGGTGCAAGCCGAATCCTGCGCTTGAGCATGCGTACCAATGATGTGGTAGGGCAATCCATTACGGTTTACCCGTACATATACAAAGCCCTTATTAGACAGTGCATCTGCACCACAGGCAGCGGAATAGACGAATTGTACTTTTTCCTCAATCGGCCACTTTGACACAATGGCCACGCCACCATCTTCTGGCGAGGAAGAGGTGTAACTTCCAAGTGTTGCATCCCAACCCGACTGCGAACGCCCAAGTACCGGCGTCTGATACGGGTACTGGCTAGCAAGGCCGTTAAGCAGTGTGACGGATGCCGCGTTGTCGAACGCCTCATTCAAAATCACTACATCCTGATTTTTAATATAGTCTGCTGATGCAATCAGGCCCGCACGATAGTTCTGCCCCCAGCTGGGATAAAGATTGGTCGACAGCATATAGACGTTATGTGTCATCAAACGCAGATCATCTGGATAGGCCGCATGCCCGACAGGCACGAGGGCCGTCAGCAGCAGCAATGAAGCTAGGCGGGAGAGAGTCGACATGAAGTATCCTTTTTTTCTTGTTATGCGATAGCCCAAAGAGAGCTATCGAGCTATTACTCTCACAGAATTTTCTGCTGCCCGCGATGACCCTAGCGACTCAGTCCTTATCGGTTTAGCCCAGAGCGACCAACTGCCGATTGCCCCCATAAAAAAGCCCGCCATTTGGCGGGCCTTCTCAATACATCAACCAGTACCGGCGATAAATCAGGCCTGACTTGCTGCCAGTGCCTGGTTCAAATCGGCCATAATGTCGTCAATATGCTCAATACCCACGCACAGACGAACCATCTCTACTTTCACGCCGGCTTTCTCCAGTTCTTCCGGGGTCAGCTGGCGGTGTGTCGTAGAGGCCGGGTGTGTTGCCAGTGAGCGCACATCCCCAATATTCACCAAACGCAGGAATAGCTGCAGCGCATCAAGGAATTTTTCGCCTGCGACACGGCCACCTTTAAGACCAAAAGTCAGCAAGCCGGAACCGCTACCGCGCACATATTTCTTTGCCAACGCATGCTCTGGATGGTCTGGGAGGCCCGCGTAATTCACCCAAGTCACATCAGGGTGTTGCTGCAATGCTTCTGCTACTTTTTGCGTATTCTCAACAATACGATCCATACGCAACGCCAGCGTTTCAATACCCTGCAAAATAAACCAGGAATTAATCGGCGCTATGCAGGCACCCATATTGCGCAGTGGCACCACACGGGCACGGCCAATATACGCTGCCGCACCGAGAGCCTCGGTGTAAACCACGCCGTGATAGGACACGTCTGGCTCATTCAGGCGACGAAAACGCTTGGCGTTGGCTTTCCAGTCAAACTTTCCAGAATCGATAATGGCACCGCCAATAGAGCTGCCATGACCGCCAAGATACTTTGTGAGTGACTCCACTACGATGTCAGCGCCGTGCTCGATAGGGCGAGTAAGGTAAGGCGAGGCTACCGTGTTATCAACAATCAGTGGTACGCCATGATCGTGCGCCACTTTTGCCAGCGCTTCGATATCGACAATGTTGCCCAACGGATTACCAATGGTCTCGATGTAAACAGCTTTTGTCCTATCATCAATCAGCTTGGCAAACGATGAAGGATCACGGTAATCAGCAAATCGCGTTTCAATACCAAACTGGGGAAAGGTATGGGCAAAGAGGTTATAAGTGCCGCCATACAGCGTTGATGAAGCAATGATGTTATCACCGGCTTCGGCAATCGTCTGAATGGCATAGGTAATAGCTGACTGGCCAGATGCCACCACTAACGCACCAATGCCGCCGTGAAGTGCCGCCACACGCTTTTCCAGCACATCCGTGGTCGGATTCATAATGCGGGTGTAGATGTTACCCGCCACCTTAAGATCAAACAGATCAGCGCCATGCTGTGCACTGTCAAAAGCATAAGCTACCGTTTGGTAAATCGGCACCGATACCGACTTTGTGGTGGGGTCGGGCGTATAACCCGCATGGACAGCAAGGGTTTCAATCTTCATCGCATCAACATCCTTTCAAAGTTTCAGTTGTCTTGATTCTTTCAAATGATCGCAAGACATGACAGAAATCAATTGTCATATACTTATGACTGAATTTATTTCTTTTCTGGCACCCAGCCTTTGGCACGTTCGTATTCTTCGTTATTTAGGAACTTTTCGCGCTGCTCGGCAAGGAATGCCTGAGCCTGCGGGTCCATCACGCTGAGACGGTTCTCATTAATGATCATGGTTTGTTCTTTCAACCACTGCTGCCACGCTTCTTTTGAAACCGTCTCAAAAATCTGCTGGCCAGTTGCGCCGGGGAAAGGCGGGAAGGCCAAGCCTTCCTGTTCTTGCTTCAACTTGCGACACATCACCATACGACTCATGACTCACCTCGTTCGCGAGCTGCCAGCTCGCTCAACATCTGCTTGATGGGAGCCGGCAATCCCAATGCCGGCAGTGACTGAAGTTTACACCAGCGTGACAGCCGATTATTAACCTGTAGAGGCTCATGCCGCACCAATACCGGCTGCATGTGCAAGCGATAGTGGCTAAACGTATGAGCTCGAACAGTGAGCAGCTCAGGGCGAGACCGACGAATACCCCAGTCCACTGTTAATACCTGCTTAATTTTTGTGGTTTCTGCAGCGATTGTTTCTGGAAAACTCCACAAGCCACCCCAAATACCTGACGCAGGCCGCTGCTCAAGCAGTACTTCACCGTGATCATTCAAGAATATCAGCAAACTGACAGACTTTTCCGGCAGAGCCTTAGTCGCCTTCTTGCCAGGGTAGGCCGTTGGTTCACCTTCCTGCAGCGCGGTACAGTTTGTTTGCAGAGGGCAAAGCAGACACGCAGGCTTGGTGCGCGTACAAATCGTCGCCCCAAGATCCATCATGGCCTGATTAAAATGGTGTACGCGCTTTACCGGCGTATGGGCTGCCGCCAAAGGCCAGAGGATTTTTTCCTGTGCCGCACCAGTTTCTGCAACCGCATGAAAGCGCGACAATACGCGCTTCACGTTACCATCAAGGATAACGGCATGCTGCTGACGACTGAGAGAGAGAATGGCGCCGGCAGTTGAGCGGCCAATCCCTGGTAACTCAGTCACTTCCTCGACTGTTGCCGGAAACTCGCCTTCATGATCGGCAACCAATGCCTGTGCGGCCTTATGTAGATTTCGTGCCCGTGCGTAATACCCTAGCCCTGTCCATAAATGCAGCACATCGTCTATCGGTGCGGCCGCCAGTGCATGCACATCCTGAAAGCGCTGCATAAAGGCTTCGTAATACGGAATCGCCGTACTTACCTGCGTCTGCTGCAACATTATTTCTGACACCCAGACACGATACGGCGTGGTGTTCTGCTGCCAGGGCAAATGCTTGCGGCCGTGCTCGTCAAACCATGACAACACGGCCGCTGCAAAATCAAACGGCTTGTCTTTTTTCATTAGCGTTTAAAGAGTTTATTCAGGCCTTCACCGATCTTCTGATTAAGTTTTTCAGCCGCCTTTGCTTTTTCTTCTTCTATTTTTTGCTGCACCGCGGCTTCTGCCTCGTTTTTCTTTTCATCAATGGCACCCTTTACATCGCCACCTTTGATGCCTAGTTTTTCGAGCTCCTTGGCTGCTACTGCTTTGGCAACCATTTTGCCAATGGCGTGCGAGTCGAGCTTGCACAGCGAAGTAAGCGCACCGTTAAGGCTGCCCTTACACTTTACCGGCAGCGAATATCCAGCGTATTTCTCCCCCAGCACACTTTTGTCCAATTGCAGATTAAAGGTGTAATCCACTTCTTGCGTAAGCAGATTGAAATTACCTGTACCGTCTACCTTGGCTTTACGAAGATCCGTACTCATCGTCTTTGTGTTTACCACGCCATTACTCAGCGTGTTGTTTGCTGCAAAGCCGGCAATCTCTGTATCGTTTTGCTTTGAGGCCAGCGTTGCCGCATCTTTGCCCGTCAACAAAGGCAGCAGGGCGGCGTATTGGCCGAGTGCCCCAGTGATTTCGTTCATCACATCCACACCATGCAGCAAGCCATTCTCAAACTTCAAGTTGCTGTCGCCAGAAGCAGACTTCATCCATGCATCAACACTATTGCCCGTCAGCGAGAGAGCGCCGTTATAACTGGCACGCCCCTCTACTAACTGCTTTTTGAGTAGCTTTTTGGCCAACGGGCCAATTTCCATCTGATTTAGTGTCGGCTGTAGCTTCAGTACCGGCTGTGCGCCTTGTACATTGATACTCATCGGCACACTAAACCCGCCGTTGTAAATATTGCCGCGCAACTCACTGACATTTACGATGCCATTACTGGCGGTTGCAGCCACACGGAATCCACTAATCTGATAGGTCATGACCTTGAGTGACCCTACACTGAGCGCCACATCCAAATTCTGCGACTTAAGCAGATCAACCGGCAGCAGGCCTGCGGCGGCACTACTAACTGCTTCCGGTTTTGCATTCGGATCGGTGGGCGGCAAGTAACGATCAGCATCGATGCTGTCGAGCACCAACCGTGACCACAAACGCATCGTCGATAAATCACTGACCCCCGCATCACCCGTTAGCGTGCTGCCATCGAGCTTAAGGCGAATATTCTTCAGCAAAATCTTACTGTCATCCCCTTGTATCACCGCCTGCAGACTGGCGCTCTTCAGCACAGAAGGGTCAGCCGTTTTTGGTGCATCTATACCCAATGCAGCCATCACGCTGCGCGGATTAAATACTGATGTCGCGATACCGCCGCTAATGCCCATGCCTTTTATCATCGGGGTATCTAGTGGTGTGCCTTCGCGCAGAGAAGGCAGCAGCGCTTCCAGGCTACCCTGCGTGCGCACACCCACTGCATCCAGCGTAAATGCAGGTATGCTAACGGCACCTTTAAGGTAATTCGCACTCATGGGTGCGTTAAGCGCCACTTGCAACGGCTTTGGAAAACTCTTGTCAGGCACGACTGCATTTAGTGCTAATTGTGGCGCGGTTACCTCACCCGTTGTCCAGTTAGCCGTAATATTACTTGCGAGCGCGGCATTCACAGGGGAAGGGAGAGTGGCATCTGGCCAACTGGCTTTTAGTTGCAACGAACTGATCGTGGCGATCGTTTTTTCCAGATCAGCCACAACCCCTGCCGTAAAACTCACACTGGCCGGCGCACTTAATCCCTGAGCGGGGTAGCTGGCTTTTACATCCAGCCCGTCCATCTTCACCAACTGCTTATTAAAGTCAGCACTCACATTGCCTTTCACACTCACGGTTGCCGGCGCAGTAAGTGTCGGGTCTTTGTATTCCGCCACTAAATCCAGCGCATTCACCAGCACCTGCTGTGCCTTCATGTTTGCCGCAATCTCACCCTTTATCGAGATAGTAGCTGGCGCTGGCATCAGCGTACCGGAAAGATCACTCGCCGCCACCAGATTGGTGAAATCATATTTCTCGTTTTCCTGATCCAAACGAATCGTGGCCGCAAATGTATTCTTTGCCAGCACAGTTTTACCATCTGCATCCTGCTGCCGGAAATCAAATGCCGCCTCAACAGGAAAGCTCTTATCCGGATCGATATCCTTGGCTTTAACGATGATATTTTCCACTACGCGCTCAACACCAGCGGCTTCATCTTTCAGAAACAGTGATGTATTACGAACATCCAGATCCTTAACGTTAAACGATACTTTCTCGGATTTTTCTTCTGGCTGACTGGCCAGCTTAGCCAGCAGGCGATCCCAGCTGGTGCGGCCATCAGCATGCTGGATAAAACGCACTTTCGCGCCATCCAGCGTCACAGCATCAATTTTTATGCGGCTGGAAAACAATGGCATCAGCT
>DDBN01000093.1:1174-6929 GCA_002333145.1 Moraxellaceae bacterium UBA2031 | reverse complement strand
AGCCAAGAGTTTGGCGCCAAGAGCATGGCAGATCGCATTCGCCGTAGCACCTCTCTGCTCGGCTACTTAATGGAATCCGTGCTGCTGCCTACCCGTATCGCCCCGCTGTTTGGCGAAAGCAAGAATGGTGTCGGCTTTGTCTCACATACGTTTACCGCTGCCGAGACAGATGGTCTCGCCGTATTGCGCAAGGGCAGTGCCACTCTAAACGACGTGCTGGCGACACTGCTGCACCACACAATTTCTCGCTGGAATGATAACCATCAAGAGCGCTCAAGTCGTATCACGCTGATGAATGCCGTCAGCCTGCGCCCCACGACTTGGCGTCAAGAAGGCGTTGGCAATCTCTCCATGTGGGTTAACGTAGTTTCTACGCCGACTGAGCGCTTTAGTTACGAGCGCACGCTCGCCTCTGTCACCGAGCAAACACGCAAACTCAAAGCGCAGGAAACGGCAGGCATACTAATGGACTTGCTGAATATGGTGCAGATTTTGCCCGTCAAGCTGCGCAAGGCGCTTACGCACCTGATGCCACTTACGGGTAATTTTGTGGTGGATACCTCGGTACTGAATAATCTGGGGCGCGTACCCGATCTGCCCGACCCGGCCGGCAAGACCGGACGCATTACCGCCATCCGTTTTACCCCACCGACCAATATGCCCATGGGCGTGGCCGTTGGTGCCGTCACCCTGCGTGGCGAGTTAACGCTGACCTTCCGCTATCGTCTGGCACAATTTGACCGTATTGCCGCCGAGGCGTTCCGTGATCAGTTTGTGGCCCTCACCCGTGAATTGGTCGATGCCGCACAAAAGCGATCTATTTGAGCCTGCGACTTTACTGATGTCTTCTGCTGAGTCACTGACCTGCCTTATCCGCCAAACGCTGTCGCAAGCCCGGCTCGTTGCCGAAACCCTGCCTGACTGCGGCGGACTGCAGCTTTATTTGCTAGCCGCCGACTTTCCCCAAGACGCATTAAGTCCAAAGGAAATGTACGCCGCCCTGCACGAGCCCGCCTATTGGATTTTCTGCTGGGCATCCGGGCTCGCACTGGCGCGTCGCATCCTGCGTGAACCTGCCCTCGTCCGCGGCAAAAAGGTGCTGGATTTTGGTGCCGGCTCTGGCGTTGTCGCTTGTGCTGCCGCCTTAGCGGGTGCCCGCGAGGTTGTCGCCTGCGATATCGACCCCGCATCACTACAGGCCTGCGCCGCCAATGCCCGGCTAAATGGTGTTCAGATCCGCTTGGGCAGTGACTTCTTTGCCCTGCAAGAAGAGTTTGATCTGGTGCTCGCTGCCGATGTGCTTTATGACAAAGCCAATCACGGCTTTCTCGATGCTTTTCTACAACGCGCCCCCGACGTACTGGTCGCTGATTCGCGCGTGAAAAACCTGCAGATACCGCCATACCTACTGGAACACGAAGAAGAGGCCGAAACCTTGCCTGATCTCAACGAGTTCGACGAGTTTCGCCACGTTCGTTTCTATCGGGGCCAGCGCACCCTCAGCTGACAAACAGAACTGTTCAGTAATGCGAATCCGTACATAGACAATACGGCAGGTGACGGGCAGACTTGCGGGGTTGGCCGGGCACTCCGGTCGTTGCTGCCCGTTGAATAATAACAAGAATGTCTGCTACTGCTGTTTCCTCAGGTGACCGTCTCAGTTTCACGATTTTCGTGGCCGTCGTGCTGCACGCCATTCTGATTTTTGGTATCGCCTTCACCGTCCCGCGTATCGAACTGCCCAATGTCATGGAAGTCACGCTAGCGCAGCATCGGAGCACGACTGCCGATAAAGACGCCGACTTCCTCGCCCAAGCCAACCAGAAGGGCAGTGGCAGCTTGGACAAGGCCGCTTTGATTACCAGCCCNNAATCGCAATAGCAGTGAACTTCGCCAAGAAGAAACAGAAGTTCGCGATGCGCAGCTGGCGATGGCCTGGCAATCCAGTGAAATCTCCAGCCTAGAGGCGCGACTGGCGGCAAAAAAACAAGCCTATGCCAAACGCCCGAAAGTACGAACAGTCGCAACGATTTCAACCAAATATGATCGCGATGCCGCGTATGTCGACGCCTTTCGTTCGCGCGTGGAAGAAATAGGCAACAAGAANNGCACGGCAGAGTGTGCGCTTGGCAGAACCGTTTATGCCGTTTCCGGCCAGCATTCGTAAGGACACCGATATTTTACAGGTTATCCGCACCTGGAAGTTTTCAACCTCCGACGTGATGACAGCAGAGAATTGACAGAAATTTCGCCCATAAAAAACCGGCATTGTTAGCCGGTTTTTTTTAGTTCTTACTGCTTAAAACCAAGCACTAAGCACGGGATGATTAGTCCCGATTACCAGTTCAACGCCTGCTTTTGCAGAGCAATAAGGTCGTTGATGCCCTTCTCAGCAAGCAGCAGCATGCTGTCGGTTTCAGCACGTGTGAATGGTGCGCCTTCGGCCGTGCCTTGCACCTCAACAAATCCACCCTGCTGCGTCATGACCACATTCATGTCTGTGCCGCAGGCAGAATCTTCAGGGTAATCAAGATCCAGAACCGGAACGCCGTTGTACATGCCCACCGACACCGCCGCGATAAGGCCGATCAGCGGGTCCTGCTTCATGAGTTTTTTGTTGAGCATGAAGGTCAGCGCATCCACCAGCGCAACACAACCGCCGGTGATGCTGGCGGTACGGGTGCCACCATCAGCCTGAATGACATCGCAGTCGATAGTGATAGTATTTTCACCAAGCTTCTTCATATCAACGCAGGCACGCAGGCTGCGGCCAATTAAACGTTGGATTTCCAGCGTACGGCCACCCTGCTTGCCACGAGATGCTTCGCGGGCAGAGCGCGTGTGAGTGGCGCGAGGAAGCATGCCGTATTCGGCAGTGATCCAACCCTCGCCCTTGCCCTTCAGAAAACGGGGAACACCGGGCTCAACACTGGCAGTACACAGTACCTTGGTATCGCCAAACTCAACGAGGACGGCGCCTTCAGCGTGGCGGGTGTACTGGCGGGTGATCGTGACCGGGCGCAGCTGGTCGGGGTTACGGCCTGAGGGTCGCATGTGTAGCTCCGTTAAATTCAGGTGGGCAGTATACCAGCTTGCCCGATTCGACCGCGCCGGGCTCTGCTACAATCCCTGCTTTGTTTTCCATTCAGTTGTACGCAGGAGATTTGCATGATTCGCAGCATGACAGCGTTTGCCCGAGCCGAGATCAAGGGAGAGTTCGGTACTGTGGCCTGCGAAGTGCGGTCGGTGAACCATCGCTACCTGGAGCCCTCCTTCCGGCTACCCGATGCCCTGCGTGATCTGGAGTTCCCAGTACGCGAGCGCCTGCGCAACACCCTTACCCGCGGCAAAGTTGAAGTGCAGTTTCGCCTAGACATGGCTGAAGCCAGTGGCAATTCAATTTCTCTAGACCGAGATCTGGCCCGTCAACTGGTCGACGCCGCCAGTGAAATTGACCAAATGACCCGCCACGCCGCACCGCTTCAGGCCACGGACATCCTGCGTCTGCCCGGTGTAATCCGTAGCCGTGATGTGGACACCGAGGCCCTGCATGGCGCCGCCCAAGAGGCGTTTGAGCAAGCGCTGACTGGCTTTCTGGCCATGCGTGAGCGCGAAGGCACCGAGCTGGCCCGCCTGATTGAAGAGCGCTTGACCGCTATGGTCGTCGAGACCGACAAAGTGCGTGAGCGCATGCCCGTTATCATGGCGCACTACCGCGAACGCATGCTGGCCCGTCTGGCCGAGATTAAAGAAGACCTGAATATCGAGCGTCTGGAACAGGAAATGGTACTGTTTGCCCAGAAGATCGACGTGGCAGAGGAAATGGACCGTCTGACCTCGCATGTTGCTGAGATCCGCCGCGTGCTAAAAGACAAGGGCGCCGTCGGGCGCCGCCTCGACTTCCTAATGCAGGAGCTCAACCGCGAGGCCAATACTTTGGGGTCTAAATCGGTGAACGCCGACAGTACCCTGTCGTCGGTTGAGCTCAAGGTACTGATTGAGCAGATGCGCGAGCAGATACAGAATATCGAATAAGCCTCACGATCCCTCTACCCTGATAACGGAACATCCCATGTCCGGAACATTATTTGTGGTCTCTGCCGCCAGCGGTACCGGCAAGACCTCGCTGGTGAAAGCCCTGCTGGACGTGCACGACAGCATTGGCGTCTCCGTCTCGCACACCACCCGCCCCATCCGCCCGGGTGAGGAACACGGGGTGAACTACCATTTCACCCCCCGCGACGAGTTTATGCGCATGGTTGAAATGGGCGACTTCCTCGAGCATGCCGAGGTATTCGGTAATCTCTACGGCACCTCACGCAGTTGGGTAGAAGCGCAACTCAAGACCGACCACGATGTGATTCTGGAAATCGACTGGCAGGGGGCCAAGCAAGTACGGCGCCTTATCCCTGATGCCGTTGGCGTGTTCATTCTGCCACCGTCACTGGACGTCCTAGAGCATCGTCTGCGCGGTCGTGGTACCGATGCCGAGGACGTCATCGCCCACCGTCTGCAAGAGGCACAAGGCGATATCAGCCACTTTGCCGAGTTCGACTACTTAGTGATCAATGACGACTTTAATGCCGCTCTGGCTGATCTACGATCCATCGTGCGCTCTGCCCGCCTGACCCACCGCACCCAGTCGGCGCGTCATCTAGACCTGCTTAACGCACTGATCAACGGCTGACCGCGCTGCCGCCCAGCCCTCGCGGCTTGCGGCAGGGCAGCGGCTTGCGTAGAATCTCCGCCCTTGCACTCCCGCAATTCCTGCTCTACCGAGGTTCCCGCAATGGCCCGCGTTACCGTTGAAGACTGCCTGGACAATCTGGAAAACCGTTTCGAGCTCATCCTCGTCGCTGCTAAGCGCGCCCGTCAGCTTGCTACCGGTGGCAAAGAGCCTGCTCTGGCCTGGGAAAACGACAAGCCAACCGTGATGGCCCTGCGCGAAATCGCTGCCGGTCATGTTACGCGTGACATCCTCACCGCCAAGCCGGAAGAGGAAGATGAGCCATTTGCTGATTTGCTGCAGCTAGATGCCGCTCAATCTGGTGCGATCAACAACGTTATTGTTGAAGACGACGCCTAAAGCAATCGATGGGGTAGTCAATTTTTCCACTATCCCCTTGACGCATCCCCCGCGTTAAACGGAGACTCAGCTCATGAGCTTTGTCTCCGGCATCAACGCCTTATGCACCCGACTCGAAAACTATCTCACGCCTGATCAGATTGCTGATATACGGCGCGCCTACTTATATTCCGAAAAAGCCCACGACGGCCAGTTCCGGCGTAACGGCGATCCTTACATCACTCACCCGCTGGCAGTCGCCAATATCCTGTGCGATATGCACATGGATCATCAAAGCATCATGGCCGCCATGCTGCACGACGTGATTGAAGACACCGGCATCACCAAGGTCGAAATTACCGACGAATTTGGCGAAGAAGTCGCTGAGTTGGTGGACGGAGTGACCAAGCTCACCAAGGTTAAGTTCAACACTAAAGCCGAAGCACAGGCGGAAAATTTCCGTAAGATGATCCTAGCCATGACTCAGGACATTCGCGTCATCTTGGTAAAACTGGCCGATCGTCTGCACAACATGCGTACCCTGGATGTACTGACACCAGAAAAACGCCGGCGCATCGCCAACGAAACACTGGAAATCTACAGCCCTATCGCCAATCGCCTTGGCATGAACGAAATTCGTATCGAATTTGAGGAACTGGGCTTTGAGGCCTTGTTCCCCATGCGCGCCCC
>DDBN01000093.1:0-1148 GCA_002333145.1 Moraxellaceae bacterium UBA2031 | reverse complement strand
CGCGCCCTCGGCATTGTTCACACGGTGTACAAGCCGATTCCAGGCAAGTTCAAAGACTATATTGCCATCCCCAAGGCCAACGGTTACCAATCCCTGCACACCATCGTAAAAGGGCAGCGTGGCGTACCCATCGAGATCCAGATCCGCACCGAAGCCATGGAAGCCATGGCCAATAACGGCATTGCGGCGCACTGGCTGTATAAAAACGATGGCTTTGCCAATGCCACGCAAACCCGTGCACGCGAATGGCTGAAATCGCTATTGGAAATTCAGCAAAATGCCGGTGACTCGATGGAGTTCATCGAGAATGTGAAGATCGACCTGTTTCCGGACGAGGTCTATGTGTTTACCCCTAACGGGCGCATTCTCACGCTACCAATGGGGGCAACCGCCGTTGATTTTGCTTATGCCGTGCACACCGATGTGGGCAATACTTGCGTGGCCACCCGTATCGATAACCGTCTTTCGCCGCTCAGTCTGCCACTTAAAACCGGTCAGACTGTCGAAATTGTGACCGTACCTGGCACTCGCCCTAACCCGGCGTGGCTGAGCTTTGCGATTACCTCCAAAGCACGCTCCAGCATTCGTCACTTCTTGAAAGATCAGCAACAATTTGAAGCCGTTGATCTGGGCCGACGTTTACTGGAAAAAACCCTGAGCACACAAGGCAGCAGTTTGACCAAGCTCCCCCCCGAGCAGATACAAGCCGTATTGCAGGAGTTGGGGCTCGCTAATCTGGATGCACTGTGTGAAGACATAGGCATTGGTAATCGCGTTCCGCAGTTAGTGGCCGCACGCCTGTTACCAGAGGGCGCCCCCGAATCTGACGCTGCCAAAAGCGCAAACAGTCCTGCTACACGAGGCATCGCCATTCGCGGTACCGAAGGACTGGTGGTTACCTACGCCCGCTGCTGTCGCCCACTGCCCGGCGATACCATTGTTGGTCATCTTTCTGCTGGCCGCGGCATCGTCATTCATCGCGACAACTGCAATAACGTGATGACCGAACTGCGCGACAACCCAGACAAATGCATGACGCTGCGCTGGGCCGAAAAAGTGGATCGCGAATTTCCCAGTGAACTGCGCATTGAAGTGGATAATCAGCGCGGCCTGATTGCCGAGATTGCCCGTGAGATTACTGACTATGG
>DDBN01000094.1:7553-12357 GCA_002333145.1 Moraxellaceae bacterium UBA2031 | reverse complement strand
ACTGGCATCAGAATCCGCCTGCCAGCCACCAGCCAAGAGCAAATACCGGTGCTGCCGCCGTCAGGCTATCGATACGATCCATGGCGCCACCATGGCCGGGGAAAATGGTGCCGGAGTCCTTCATGCCGGCATGGCGCTTGACCATGGACTCAAAGAGATCACCCAGCACAGAGGCCAGCACCGTCAAGAGACTCAGCCCGAGAAAAGCGATCAACCGCAAACCGGCCAGATCGTTGTACAAGGCCACACCGAAAGCGATTAGCAAGGCCAAGCCTAATCCTCCCAGCATTCCCTCAATCGTCTTACCCGGACTCACTGCCACCGCTAGCTTGTGCTTACCAAACGCACGGCCTGCAAAATAGGCACCTGTATCGGCACCCCAGACCAACAAGAACAGAAACATTAGCCACCAAGGTGATGCGGCATGAAGGCTGGTCAACCCAAGCCATGCTGGCAACAGCAAAAAATATCCGACGGGGGCTAGCACAACACTACGTGCCCACAATGCTGCATTGCCCGGATATCCCGCCACCAACCGGAGTGCCAGCAACCAGAAGCCAACACTCAGGGCATAGAGTGCGGGGGGGAATGCCGCTAGATCAGCCAACCTGAATGACACCACGGCAACCGACAGCAGCAACACATAAGACACGCGCTGCCAGACAGGTTGCCATCCCATCATGCGAGTCCATTCCCATGCACCAACAATGATGATGGCACCAGCAAAGGAGGCAAACGCTGTTGCGTCAGGAGCAAAGAAAACACTCCAGATCACCACCGGCAATAATAGTAACGCCGTAATGGCACGTTGCATCAATTCAGACATTACGAGCTGCCTCTACTACCTGCTCCGACGTTCGGCCAAAGCGACGCTGGCGGCTGGCATAAACTGCCAGCGCATTATCCAGCGCCACCGCATCAAAATCCGGCCACAACACGTCAGTAAAATAAAACTCGGCATAGGCCATCTGCCAGAGCAAGAAATTGGAAATACGCATTTCACCGCCGGTACGTATCAACAGATCTACGGGAGGCAAGTCAGCCATCTGCACATGCTGCCCCATTTCTGCTGGCGTAATATCATCTAGCGCCAGCCGACCCTGTTGAACCGCCTCAGCCATGTTTCGTGCGGCATTGGCCATGTCCCACTGACCACCGTAGTTCACCGCAATCACTAATGTCATGCGGGCATTGGCTGCCGTTAGCGCAACGGCAGCCGCCATTCCTTGCTGCAGCGCAGGGCTAAAGCCCGCCAGATCACCGATAAACCGCAGGCGAATTCCGTTTTCATGCAACTCGGCCACTTTGCGCGTCAGTGCCTCCAGAAAAAGAGACATAAGAGCAGCCACTTCCTGCTCAGGGCGACGCCAGTTTTCGCTTGAAAAAGCAAAAAGGGTCAGCACGTCCAACTTGCAGCGCGCGGCATACTCGACCAATCGGCGAACAGCCTCTTCACCGGCACGATGGCCCTCCGTCCCTGGCAGACCTCGTTGTTTTGCCCAGCGATTATTGCCATCCATGATGATGGCCACATGACGCGGGCATTCCCCGGCCACTGAGCCGATATCCGGCGCCGCACTCTCGATCACGACCAGTGCCTCCATCAGACTTGCATCAAGTCCTGTTCTTTGGAGGCCAGCATACGATCCACTTCACCAACATATTTGTCCGTTAGCTTCTGCACATCTTCGCTACCCTTGCGATCTTCATCCTCAGAGATCTCCTTCTCCTTCAACAACTCCTTGATGTCGACAAGGATGTCGCGGCGAATATTACGAATTGCCACACGAGCACTTTCGGCTTCGGCACGCGCCACTTTCTGCATATCCCTGCGAGTCTCTTCTGTCAGCGACGGCAGTGGCACACGAATGACATCACTCGTTACCGGGTTCAGACCAAGATTCGCCGTACGAATAGCCTTATCGATCGCAGAAATCATCGTGCGCTCGTAGGGCTGCACGATCAGTGTGCGGGCATCTTCTACCCCCACATTGGCTACCTGCAACAGCGGCGTATCAGTACCGTAATACGGCACCATCACATCTTTGAGAATCGCCGGATTGGCACGACCGGTACGCACTTTGGAAAATCCCTGCTCAAGAGACTCCAGTGTTTTGTTCATGCGGACTTCGCCGTCTTTTTTCAGATCATTGATCATGCTGATCTCCAGGCAATCAAATGCGCTTTAGCGCGGATTGTTTTCAATCAGCGTGCCTTCCGACTCGCCGACCATGAGATTAAGTAACGCCCCTGCCTTATTCATATTGAACACCCGCAGTGGCATGTTGTGATCGCGACACAGGCAAATAGCCGTGAAATCCATCACACCTAGCTTTTTGTCCAGAACCATATCAAACGTAAGAAAGTCGTACTTGACGGCCGTAGGATCCTTAACAGGGTCCGCATTATAGACACCGTCTACCTTAGTCGCTTTGAGCACAAGATCGGCGTTAATTTCAATTCCACGTAAGCACGCGGCAGTATCCGTTGTGAAAAACGGATTGCCGGTACCCGCAACAAAAATCAATACATCACCGCTCTGCAAATAACGTAACGCCGCACGGCGGTCGTAATGATCTACCACTCCACTCATGGGAATGGCCGACATCAAACGGGTCTTGATATTGTTGCGCTCCAGCGCATCGCGCATGGCGATGCCATTCATCACGGTCGCCAGCATACCCATGTGGTCACCCGCCACACGATCCAGGCCGGCAGCCTGCAAGGCAGCACCACGAAAGAGGTTGCCCCCACCAACAACGATGCCGATCTGCACACCGATACCCACCAACTGGCCGATCTCCAGCGCAAGACGGGATAGCACTTTGGGATCAAGCCCGATATCGGCATCGCCCGACAGGGCCTCACCGGACAATTTGAGCAGGATACGCTTGTGTGCAGGATTACGGTCAGCCATGGCGTCCTCGGGCAGTTTCCTGAAAGTAGGTTTCAGGACATTACGAAAGTGGCGGAATCTTACCGCAAGATGCGGCGACTTGCCCAAGAAAAAGGCCCCTTTCGGGGCCTTTTTCCTTTAACGACAGTATCTTACTTGCTCGCCGCAGCTGCTGCCTGAGCTTCAGCCACCTCAGCAGCGAAGTCGACTTCCTTCTTCGCGATGCCTTCACCCACTTCCAGGCGAACAAACTTAACAACCTTAGCGCCAGCCTTAGCGAGCAGAGCACCCACCTTAGTTTCTGGGTCCTTCACAAAGGCCTGCTCTACCAGAGAAACCTCGGCCAAGTACTTCTTGACGGCGCCTTCTACCATCTTCTCGACGATATTGGCTGGCTTGCCTGACTCGGCCGCCTTGGCTTCAGCAATTTCACGCTCCTTGGCCACAGCGGCAGCAGGTACGTCTTCTGTATTAATGGCTTCTGGCTTTGCCGCTGCAATGTGCATTGCAACATCGCGGGCCAGCTCATCACTTCCACCTTCCAGAGCCACCACAACGCCAATCTTCAGGCCATGAATGTAGGAAGCCAGCAGAGCGCCTTCAATCAGTTGCGCACGACGCACCTGAATGTTTTCACCAATCTTTTGTACCAGAGCAATACGAGCTTCTTCGACGCTAACGCCGTCGTAATCCAGCCCAGCAATCTTGGCCACATCGGTCTCACGAGCAGCCAACGCAATCTTGGCAACCTTATGGGCAAACGCCGAGAAATTCTCATCGCGCGCCACAAAGTCAGTCTGGCTATTCACTTCCAGAATAATGGATGCATTGCCATCCTGAGCCACAATAATGGCGCCTTCAGCGGCAATATTACCTGCCTTCTTGGCTGCCTTGGCTTGGCCGGACTTACGCAGGTTATCAATCGCCGTTTCGATATCGCCGTTAGCTTCAACAAGTGCCTTTTTGCACTCCATCATGCCAAGGCCGGTACGGTCACGCAGTTCTTTCACGAGGCTGGCGGTAATCTCTGCCATGTCAGCGATCCTCTTTAATCAGGGCCGGGGCAACTGCCCGCAGCAGGTATAAATTCTTAAGGCNNCCGGTGGCAGCAGCGAATTCCTTACCTTCAAGAACGGCGTTAGCCATAGCACCGACGTACAGATTCACAGCGCGAATCGCATCGTCGTTACCTGGGATCACGTAATCCACACCCGTCGGGTTGGAGTTAGTATCAACAATGCCGATAACCGGAATACCCAGCTTGTTAGCTTCGGTAATCGCAATTTTTTCGTGATCAACGTCGACCACAAAAATGGCATCAGGCAGGCCGCCCATGTCCTTGATTCCACCCAGGGACTTTTCCAGCTTGTCCATTTCGCGAGTACGCTCGAGCGCCTCACGCTTGGTCAGCTTAACGAAAGTGCCATCCAGAGCCTGTGCTTCCAGCTCTTTCAGACGCTTGATGGACTGACGAATAGTCTTCCAGTTGGTGAGCATGCCGCCCAACCAGCGATGATCAACGAAAGGCATGCCACAGCGGGCGGCCTGTTCGCGAATGATAGGAGCAGCCGCACGCTTAGTTCCCACGAACAGCACTTTGCTCTTGTTCGATGCCAGCTTGTTGACGTAAGTCAGCGCGTCATTCAGGGCAGGAACAGTGTGCTCGAGGTTAATGATATGAATTTTGTTGCGGGCACCGAAGATGTACTTAGCCATCTTAGGATTCCAAGAACGGGTCTGATGCCCGAAATGTGCGCCGGCTTGCATAAGCTCGCGCATGGTAACTTGTGCCATGAAAAACTCCAGTTTGGGTTAGGCCTCCACATATCCCGATAGCCCACCCTCTTTTCTCAGAAGGCACCCAGGCAGTCGTGACGATATGTGTGCGGTTTATGGGATATCACCTCT
>DDBN01000094.1:5083-7420 GCA_002333145.1 Moraxellaceae bacterium UBA2031 | reverse complement strand
TACTTTGGCGATACCAGCAAGATGTACGTGGCAGGCAAAGGCTCGATTCTGGCGGAGCGCTTGATACGGGTCACCCAAGAATGCCTATACCAGTCATTGGCTCTGGTGCGCCCGGGATGCCGTCTGGGTGATATCGGCAATGCCATCCAGAAGCACGCTGAGGCCAACCGATTCTCCGTTGTTCGCGACTTTTGTGGCCACGGCATTGGCAAGGTTTTTCATGAAGAGCCACAAGTTCTCCATTATGGCCAACCAGGTACCGGCATGGAGCTAATGGCAGGCATGACGTTCACCATCGAGCCCATGATCAATGCTGGTAGCTACCATACCAAAGTGCTACCCGATGGATGGACGGCCGTAACCAAGGATCACAAACTCTCTGCCCAGTGGGAGCACACAATACTGGTCACTCCTACGGGGGTGCAGGTACTGACTGCACGCACTGAGGAAGACCTCAGCTTTCTGACCGCCTGAATGCCAGGCACACCATAAGCGGACCCTCATAATGAATACCGCTATTGATACCGTATTGTTTGACCCGGCGTGCCTTGATACCGAAGAGGCTGTGCCACAAGCCGCTTATCGGGAAGCACTACGCCATGCTCGGGAAGTGATATTTGAGCGCTTTCGGGCGGGCGAGGACATCCGGCAACTGGTCAGCATGCGCGCCCATGTGGTCGACCAGATACTCGCTCATGCATGGCGGGCTATTGGCCTTGATGCTTTTCTCGGTATCGCATTACTGGCTGTTGGGGGCTATGGGCGCGGCGAACTGCACCCGGACTCCGATATAGACGTTCTGATTCTGCATGACCAGCAACCACTTCATAAAGATGCCGAGCAGGCTATTGGCTCCTTTATTACCTTGCTATGGGACCTTGGACTGGAAGTCGGCTCCAGCGTTCGCTCACAGAGCGAATGCATTGATGCGGCCCGCGAAGACATCACGATTGCCACCAATCTCATGGAGTCTCGTGTCATTTTTGGTCGCGAATCTTTGCGCGAGATCATGATTGCCCAAACGGGCCCCGAACATCTATGGCCCGGCAAGGCCTTCTTCAAGGCCAAATGGGATGAGCAAATCGCTCGCCACTTCAAGCATAACAACACCGAATACAATCTTGAGCCTGACATCAAGAATGCCCCCGGAGGATTACGCGATATTCAAACCGTGGGCTGGGTTGCAAAGCGCCACTTTGGCGCCGAATCCTTAGAAGATTTGATTGGCCACGGCTTTATCACTGAAAGCGAATTTCACCAACTGAATGAAGGCTTGACGCTACTTTGGCGCATCCGCTTTGCATTGCACATGATCACTGGCCGCAACGAAAACCGTTTGTTATTCGACTACCAGCGCCAGGTCGCTCAATTGTTTGGTTATACGGATACAAATGCCAACCGCGCTGTTGAACAACTGATGAAGTCCTATTATCGGGCTGCAATGGCGATTTCGATGCTTAACGAAATGCTATTGCAATACTTTGACGAAACGATCTTGCGTGCCGCAGACAGTGCTGTTATTTCCCCCATAAACTCACGCTTTCAGTTGCGTGACGGCTACATTGAGGCGACTGGAAACGATGTATTTCATCGCACTCCTGCCGCACTGATGGAGATTTTTGTGCTCCTCGGAAATGACGCCGACATTCTTGGCGTACGTGCGAGCACTATCCGCCTCATCATGGAAAGCGCCGACCTGATTGATGATGATTTCCGCAACGACATCCGTAATACATCGCTGTTTATGGAGTTGTTACGTTGCAAGCACGCGTTATTTTCATCACTACGCCGCATGAAACACTATGGGGTACTGGGCCGTTACATCCCCGCCTTCGGGAATATTATCGGCCAGATGCAATACGACCTCTTTCATATTTACACGGTTGATGCGCACACCCTACTGGTCATCAAAAACATGCGCCGATTTCGATATCCAGAAGTCGAAAAAATGTTCCCTGTTGCTGCCAGCGTAGCGCAACAACTGCCAAAAATAGAGCTTCTTTACCTGGCTGGTCTATTTCATGACATTGCCAAAGGGCGTGGTGGAGATCACTCCAAGCTTGGCGCCGTTGATGCCCATGCCTTCTGCTTGCATCACGGCATTAGTAATCGGGATGCCAACCTGGTGGCTTGGCTAACGCAAAGCCACCTAATTATGTCGATGACCGCACAGAAAAAAGATGTTTCTGATCCTGATGTCATCAATGAGTTTGCCCAGAAAATGGGTGATATTGAGCATTTGGATTACCTGTATGCACTGACCGTTGCCGACATCTGCGCCACCAACCCGACACTGTGGAGCTCATGGCGCGCCAGCCTGCTGCGCCAGCTTTATTT
>DDBN01000094.1:0-5067 GCA_002333145.1 Moraxellaceae bacterium UBA2031 | reverse complement strand
ACACGGGATATGCCCAACTTGTTTGCCGCAAGCGTGGCCGCTATGGACCAGCTCCATTTGACCGTACTGGATGCTCGCATTATCACTGCAAGCTCACACTTTTCTCTGGATACCTATATCGTTCTGGACGTAAACAACCAACCTATACACGACGAAGAGCGACTCAGATTTATTCGTGAAACCCTTGAGCAAACGCTGGCGAACCCAGATAATTTTCCCGAAGTAGTACAGCGCCGCATGCCACGCCAGCTGAAGCATTTTGACATCAAGACAACTGTCACCATCAGTAATGATATTGTTAATCAACACACCATACTTGATGTTATGACTCTCGATCGCCCTGGCTTATTGGCTCGTATCGGTCGTATTTTTATGGAAGCAGGGGTCATACTTCACAATGCGCGTATCGCTACGCTTGGCGAGCGAGCTGAAGACATTTTTTTCATCACTGACAAGCACCAACAACCCATCTCTGACCCCATCGTTTGTAAGCAACTGGCCGATCGCCTGCGCGAACAACTGGATCAGCTAAACTGAGCGGCAAGGTAATCTACTATGAATCCCGAACTTGCCCGACTTCAAGCCTACCCCTTCGAACGCCTTGCCCTGCTGTTTAAAGGCGTTACTCCAGCCAGTCGCTTTTCGCCTATCTCCCTGTCGATCGGAGAGCCCAAGCATCCTTCCCCCGAGTTTGTTAAAAAAGCACTAATCGACAGCATTGCTCAGCTAGCCGTCTATCCAACAACTAAAGGGTTGCCTGCGCTGCGTGAGGCCATTGCTTGCTGGTTAAAAAATCGTTTCAAGCTACAGAGCATCGATGCTGATTCAGAAATACTGCCAGTGATGGGCACTCGCGAGGCTCTGTTCTCATTTACTCAGGCCGCAATAGATCGCTCCCAAAAATCCTTGGTATTGATGCCGGCGCCCTTCTACCAAATCTATGAGGGAGCTGCCTATTTAGCAGGGGCTGAACCCTATTACCTTCCCTGCTCCGCAGAAAACGGCTTTATCCCTGACTATGATGCAGTGCCTGACGCGATCTGGGCGGACACGCAGTTACTGTTTGTCTGCTCTCCCGGCAACCCGACTGGCGCCGTCACCAGTCGTGAAACGTTGAGAAAACTGATTGCCCTTGCTGATCAGTACAACTTCATCATCGTTTCAGATGAGTGCTATTCGGAGATTTATTTCAACGAAGCCCATCCACCGGTAGGCCTATTACAGGTGTGCGCTGAAATCGGCCGCCACGATTATTCACGCTGTATTGTTTTTCACTCCTTATCTAANNCTGTACCGACAAAAATTTAATGAGTTCAAGTCCATCATGGAACCGGTATATTCGCTCACCATGCCGGATGCTGGTTTCTATTTCTGGATGCATGTTCACATTGATGATGATGTCTTTGCACGACGCTTATATGAAGAGAAAAATGTCACCGTACTCCCCGGTCGCTTTCTTGGCCGAGACATTAATGGTTGTAATCCCGGCGCTAGCCATATCCGCTTGGCATTGGTAGCGCCGCCAGACGAATGTGCCGAAGCGGCTCATCGACTACGCGATTTCATGCAATCCCTTTAATGCTTGGCAAAAGCGATTGCACCCAATATTCAACTTGCCCTTATTTTACCCTTAGGAGTTCTCCATGAGCCTGCAACAACTGATTGAAGATGCCTTTGAGCGTCGTACAGAATTTTCTCCAGCAAACACACCCTCGGATGTGCGCGCTGCCGTTAATGACGCTCTGGCAGCCCTTGATACCGGCGCTCTGCGCGTTGCTGAAAAAATTGATGGTAACTGGATCGTGAATCAGTGGCTGAAAAAAGCCGTTCTTCTGTCTTTTCGCATGAACGACAATGTCCCGATCGTCGCCGGTGGCATGCAGTTTTACGACAAGGTGGAAACGAAGTTTGCCAATTGGACAGCAGAGCAGTTTCAAAAATCTGGCATTCGTGTTGTACCGCCGGCTGTTGCCCGCAGAGGCTCTTTCATTGCCCGCAACACCGTGTTGATGCCCTCCTACGTTAATATCGGCGCGTATGTAGATGAAGGCACCATGGTCGACACATGGGCTACCGTCGGCTCCTGCGCACAGATCGGCAAGAACGTGCATCTCTCTGGTGGCGTTGGTATTGGTGGCGTACTGGAACCTCTTCAGGCTAATCCCACCATCATTGAGGACAATTGCTTCATCGGCGCCCGTTCTGAAGTCGTAGAAGGCGTAATCATCGGTGAAGGCTCTGTGCTATCCATGGGCGTATTTATTGGCCAGTCCACCCCGATTTACCACCGCGAAACTGGCGAAATTTCCTATGGCCAAGTCCCTGCCGGCTCTGTTGTAGTCGCTGGCTCTCTGCCTCGCGATAATGGCCGCTACAGCCTGAACTGTGCCGTAATCGTGAAGCAAGTCGATGCCCAGACTCGCAGCAAAACCTCGGTCAACGATCTGCTACGCCTGACGGACTAAGGCATGTCGTCCTGTACTTGAAAAAGCGACTTTTAGGCTGTCTTTTCCTTGTGGAATACTCACTTCGAAACGAAGGAGAGCGTCATGCTTACGATTTACGGCATCAAGAACTGCGACACCATGAAGAAGGCCTTTGCTTGGCTGGATGAACATGATGTGACGTACACCTTCCACGACTATAAAAAGTCCGGGATTGATGCCAATACGCTGTCACGATGGAGCAATATTCTAGGCTGGGAAGTACTGCTCAATCGTCGTGGCACAACATGGCGTAAACTCGATACCGCCACTCAAGCAGCCATTAGTCCCGATACAGCCTTGCGCTTGATGCAGGATCAACCGTCGCTAATTAAGCGACCTGTAGTCGATACCAACTCGGTTATGTTGTGTGGATTTGATCCTGTTGCATGGCAGGAAAAGCTCGCCAAATGAAGTCACCGCTCTATATCGCTGCTGGGCCCAAAGCACTCCGGCACCTACAGGAGAATGGCCTACAGCTGGCGGATATCCGCGCCATGCTCGGGGCCTCAGGAGGCCCAAAATGGCTGGTGCTAAACCAACTTGACCGGCTTCTGGCTCCACGACTTGCGGCAGATCCTTTGGTTAACATGGATTTGCTTGGCACTTCGATTGGTAGCTGGCGTTTTGCTTGCTATACCCAGCCTGACCCGCTGGCCGCGATAGACCGCTTTGAAGAGGCTTATTTCGAACAGGCCTACAGCCGCAAACCCAGCCCTGTAGAAATCAGTCAAGTGTGTAGCCGCATCCTGGAATCACTGTTAGAGGGTCAGCACCGTGCCATTGTCAGCAATTCTCAACGCAGACTGCACACCATCGCTAATCGCTGCCGCCCTGTCATGTTGGACCGCAACGGTGAGCCCAGCAAAGTGCCGCTTGGTGCCGCTGCACTAATGAACGTTATGGGACGACACCAGCTCCGGCACTTTTTTGAACGCATTCTGTTTGCACCTCCAAGTAGTCAACTCCCGTTCCATCCCGCCATATTTCGTCAGGAAAATGTTCAACTGGCCACCGACAACTTGCATCAGGCCCTTATGGCAACAGCATCCATCCCACTCATCATGCAAGCCGTCCACGACATACCGGGAAGTACAGGGGGTGCCTGCGTGGACGGTGGCATCATCGACTACCACTTCGACACTCCGCTACCCTATGAACACGGCATCGTACTGCAACTGCATTTCAGCCCACGGCTGGTCCCGGGGTGGTTTGACAAGATGCTGCCCTGGCGCAAGCCACAAGCCGCCAGTCTGGATAACATGCTGCTGATTACCCCATCGAATGAGTTTATTGCCTCCTTGCCGGGGGGTCGTATTCCAGGTAGGCATGACTTTGTGACCATGGATGACCAACAGCGCAAGGCCAACTGGAGGAAGGTATTAGGTGAGACTGCGCGATTAGCCGAGGCATTGGACCTGATGCTAGAAAAGCAGGAATGGAATCAGGTGAACCTCCTTGCTTAAGTTATAAGAGCTAGCATCGAAGAATCAGTTCATCCGCTCAAGCAACCACTCATCAAAAAATTACCAATACGAAACCACCAAAACCTCTATTGGCATTGTATTCACCCCATAGCGGCCTATAATTACCGACTGTTTTAGGTCTTGCCAAAGTAAAGGAGTATTTCATGCGTCGTACCATCATTAGTCTTGCTGTAGGTCTCTTGCTGCCACTTAGCGTAGCCCACGCAGACGTTGCGGGCGACATCAAGGCAGGTCTGCCACTGCAGACCGTGCTCATGAATGCCCTGAAAGAAAAAAGCTCCATCGAAAGCGCTCTGCGTGAGGTGATTGCAGCCTCTCCTGAACAGGCCTATGCCGCCATCACGGCAGCCTTGCAGCTGAGCCCAGATCAAGCCGCTACTATTGTCTCCATTGCTTTGGCACGTGAGTACAATCTGAATCCACCTCAAGTGGTTGCCGCTGCCCTGCAGGGAGCCCCTGAGAAAGCAGGCATTATTGTGCCAACTGCAATTGTTAAATCACCAAGTTATTACACTGTTCCTATCGTTCAGCGTGCCCTAGCCGACGGAGTGGATGGCTCAAAGTTTTTGCCTCAGGCAATTCGGACTGCTCCTCGCCAAGGCGATAGCATTCTGGCCCAAGCCCTGCGCTCTGCTCCACAGCAAACAGAAGCTATCATGAAGTCCGTGATTGCTGATCAGCCAGACAAAGCTACCCAGTATGTACGTGTTGCCTTAGACGCCAAAGCACCTGCTGCCGATGTGTTAGCAGGTGCATTCAAAGGTGCCCCCCGTCAAGCCGACCAGATTGCGGCCATTGCCAAGGAAAAGGGTGTACCTACTCCAGTTATTGCTGGCGCAGCCTCTTCAGCCAAGGTTGAAGTTGCAGGCCTACAACAGGGTGATTCGACTTATATGAACAGTCAGGCTCGCCAAAGTAATATCACCGTGTCACCCTTCGCCACTCCAAGTGCAGGCGGCGGTGGTGGTGGCTCGGCTAGCCCCAACTAAGCAAAACCTGTCATACCAATAATAAAAAGGGCCAGTTTATCTGGTCCTTTTTATTGAAACAGGATCAGTGATGCCGCACGCCTCGCGCCCTACTTCAGACCGCCACCT
>DDBN01000134.1 GCA_002333145.1 Moraxellaceae bacterium UBA2031 | reverse complement strand
CCATCCGCTATGACAGCCAACGATTTAGGGAAAGCATGCTGGGTAAAGTGGCAGAGAAGACCGGCATGATGGATACGTTGTTTCGTGGCGGAGACACATTGGGCCCGCTGGTGAAGGGCGTAGCAGGCACCACGATTCCTCATCCGGAAAAGCTGTACTTTATGTTTGGTAAACGCATTCCTACGGCACACCTGCAAGCGGATTACGGCAATACTGATTCTCAATGGGCCGTGCGCAAACAGGTGGCAGCGGCTATCTACCAGCAAATCGACGAATTGAAAGTAATTCGGTCAAAGGACACAGACTNNATTCAGCCCATATTCAGCACAAAAGTACCAAGATAGTAGCGGTGATCACGCTGTGGATTTTGAATGTACTTGGTCTGTACTTAGTTCGTTAGTCGCCAGCCTGTAGCAATTTCTTCCACGTGACTTTCGAGACGTAACTTGATCAGGTGGGCCAGCAAAGAAAAGCACGCCACCGGATGCAAAGCCGGATTCACGTCGTCATACACCAGCGGCACCAGCTGATCGAGCGTTATGGCATTCGGCGACATCTTCGACAGCACTTTCGCCTCCCGCGCTAACCGATGATGAATGGTGTACTGGATCAGCGCCTGAGCATTATCGATAAGGGTGCCATGCCCTGGTGCAATACGCGAGATCGCCTGATGCGAAAGCTTTTCCAGAGAGGCGAGGTAATCTTTCATGTTGCCTGATGGCGGGACGATGACAACGGTAGAGCCGTTGATGAGGTGATCGCCGCTGAATAGCAGGGCTTCCTCTTCCAGTCGGTAGCACAGGTGATTACCAACATGACCGGGAGTGTGAATGGCTTGCAGGGTAAACTCTGCGGTCGCCAGTTCATCACCATCTTCCAGTTCTTTATCCACCATCAGTGTGGCTTGGGCAGGGTCTCCCTCCAATGGCGATTGCCCAAGAATCTCGGCACCAGTTTTTTCACGCAGCAGCAGGGCGGCGGGAGCATGATCCTCATGCGTGTGCGTGAGCACAATCCAGCGAATACGGCCCCCCAGTTCGGCGGCTGCCTTCATCAACGCATCAACATGTGCCTCACTGGCGGGGCCAGGATCAAGCACCGCAATATCCTGCGTACCAATCAGGTAGCTGTTGGTGCCCGGGCCGGTCATAAAGCCGGGATTAGGGGCCAGCACACGGGTAACCCGTGCACTCAGTACCACTGCTTTCCCGGCAATCATGTCAGACACGGATAAAGCCTCGTTCGCGTGCTGTTTGGCTAAGGCCCAGACGCAGGCCACGCTTGATGTTGCCGAAGGTGCTACGGTCTTTTTCCGCCATCATTTCGGCAAAAGCCATGGCAGTTGGCAGTAGTTCGCTTTCAGCATGGATACTGTCAGCGACCTTCATGCGGAGCGCTTCTTCGCCCCCCACAGCCTTGCCGGTCAGCGCCAGATCACGCAGGGCTTGTTGGTCAGGCAAAAGACGAATGATCTCTGTCATCACCGGTGTGAACGGGATTTTGATGTTCACTTCAGAAAAGCAGAAACGACCGCGATCCGCGCGCATAAAGCGGAAGTCAAAAGCAGATGCCATGATGGCGCCGCCGGCATAGCAGTTGCCATTGATGGCCCCAATCACCGGCAAATCCATCACTGCCATGCGCAGCAGGAAGTTCTCCAGCAGATCGACAAAGTCCTTAAAGCCTTTGCCATCTTGGGTTTGCAGCCACGGAAGGTCAATGCCATTACAGAAGGTCTTGGGGTGGTCGCTAACAATCAACAGGGCAGCATTGCTGCGATCGGCCTCGATCTGATCCAGACAGGCGTGATACTCCGCCAGTACATCCGGGTTAAAAGTGTTGTCCTTGTCTCCGTTGGTCAGGGTCAGTACATACACTGTGCCCTTTTTTTCGAGTTGCATAAATGTCATGTGAGGCCCCTTTGGAATGCCGGCAAGTCTAGCGTAAATGGAGGGCCGGGTTGAGGCCCGGCCACAGCGGCCTCAGGCCTTTTTCACGAATTCGGACTTCAGGCCCATCTGGCCAACACCATCGATCTTACAGTCGATATCGTGATCGCCGTCCACCAGACGGATATTTTTGACCTTGGTGCCCACCTTTACCACTAGCGACGAGCCCTTAACCTTTAAATCCTTGATAACGGTGACGGTATCACCATCAGCGAGTACGTTGCCGTTGGCATCTTTTATGACACGCTGCTGTTCTGTGCTTTCGGCTGATGCTGTCTTTTGGCTCCATTCGTGAGCACATTCAGGACAAACAAACATGTCGCCATCTTCGTATGTGAATTCGGAATTGCATTTTGGGCATGCGGGCAAATTGCTCATGACTCACCTGTGGAATGAAAACGTAATAAAAAACAGGGAAACCGGGGGGCAGGGAAGGGGCAGGCAGTGCTGCTCGTGCGACTCTGACGCGAGGTGATGACCCCTGTTTTGCACTAAAACCCATGAAAAGGGTGAGGGATTTTACAACGCCAAGCCCCTTTGCTGCAAAGTGACTGCTAGAGGACGTTGTTCAGGCAGTCGCCCGATGTACCTGTGATAGCATCAGGACTTACGATTTTCCTGCTGTTTTCGAAGGTTTTCTCATGCTGATGATTTTGTCGCCCGCCAAAACTCTGGATTACGAAAGCACAGTGCCAGCACTGCCGCTAACCACGCCTGATTTCGTGAAAGAGTCCAAAGCATTGATTGCTATTCTGCGCGAGCTTTCCGTGCAGGATGTTGCGGCGCTTATGCATATCAGTGACAAGCTGGCCGCTCTTAATGTGGCGCGCTTTGCCGAATGGCGTCCGACATTTACTGAAGCCAATTCGCGTGCTGCTGTACTGGCGTTCAAGGGTGATGTCTACGAAGGTATGGAGGCATGGAAATTTACGGCGGATGATCATACTTTTGCACAGCAGCATCTGCGTATTCTTTCGGGGCTTTATGGCCTGCTGCGACCCTTGGATCGCCTGCAGCCCTATCGCCTAGAAATGGGCACCTCACTGAAGAATCCCAAAGGTAAAACACTTTATGCGTATTGGGGTGACACNNTTCAAGATGGTGAGTTTCTATGCCAAGAAAGCGCGCGGACTGATGACCAGTCATGTGATTCGTCATCGCCTCACCGATCCTGAGCAGTTAAAGAATTTTGATGCCGAGGGCTATGCTTACAACAGCAAGTTGTCACAAGGCGATACTTGGGTGTTCACCCGTGCGCAGCCTAAGTGATTGACCGATTGCCTTCGCGGCAATACAACTTTTCAAGTTATTTGCCTATAGAGACGATAAAGCGCTACTTGCTATTTAGCATCTTCTATAAGGTGCAATACAACATACTTTAGTTTCAATTGACATAATATATGCCTTAAAGCATGCTGTCCTTTCAAACTCTCAGATTGAGTAAGGGCTATGCTGCTGAAGCACATAATATGTATCCCTTTGGTTTTTTCTTTAGCAGCCTGCTCTCGTGATGTCCCTAGAGAGGAGGGCAGTGATGCAGCTGGTTTTTCCGCGCCGACACTCGCCACAATCGCGGCACAGGCACAACTTGCCAAAACACTGCCGGTTGAGGATGGGATCGATCTACAGGAAGCGGAGCGCGGTTTTATTGCACGTGAGGATGTTCTCACAGTCAAGAATGCTGCAGGTGCTGAGATTTATAGTGCTACGGGCTATGATTTCATGCAGGGTAATTATCCGGACAGTGTAAATCCAGGTCTCTGGCGTCAGGCAAAACTCAATAATTTGCATGGTTTGTATAAAGTCACGGATGGCATCTACCAGGTGCGGGGGTACGATCTTGCCGTCATGACGATTATTGAGGGGCGTAATGGCTGGATTATAGTTGATCCACTCACGTCCCGTGAAACAGCCGCTCGCGCGATTGCTTTTGCACGCAAACACATTGGCAATAAGCCAGTGGTAGCCATCATTTTTACACACAGTCATATTGACCATTTTGGTGGTGCACTGGCGATTGCCTCACCGGAAGATGTGTCCAGTGGCAAGGTCCGAGTGATTGCACCGGCGGGGTTTATAGAGGAGGCTACCAGTGAAAATATTCTTGCTGGTCCTGCGATGGGGCGACGTGCCATCTATATGTATGGCAGAGACTTGCCACGAAGTCCAAGAGGCAAGGTAGACAATGGACTGGGTAAAGAGCCAGCCATGGGGACTGTTGGTATTCTACGCCCAACGGAGTTGATTGGTCACACGCCTCAGCCGGTAAATGTGGATGGTATCGATTTCATTTTCCAATATACCCCTGGTTCTGAAGCCCCAGCTGAAATGACGTTCTATCTGCCAGCATACAAAGCTTTTTGTGGTGCTGAAGTCATGAGTCGTACCCTGCACAATCTTTACACATTACGTGGTGCAAAAGTCCGGGATGCAAATCGATGGGCGGGATATATAACTGAAGCAGCCGACCGTTTTCCAGAAAGTGAGGTAATGTTTTTTAGTCATCATTGGCCAGTGTTTGGCAAGAAGCGTATCGCTGAGCTGATAAAAGACCAGCATGATACTTTTCGCTATATACATGACCAAACATTGCGACTGGCTAATCAGGGCTATGGTCCGCGCGAAATTGCAGAGCAGATAAAGCTTCCCAAGTCACTAATGAGGCGCTGGTGGAACCGAGATTATTACGGCACGGTAAAGCACGACTCCAAAGCGGTATATCAGATGTATTTTGGCTGGTATGACGCTAATCCAGCCTCACTAGACCCTTTGCCACGCATCGAGCAGGGCAAGCGTTATGTTGAGTTCATGGGAGGGGCGGCAAATGTTCTCAAGCAGTCTCAGGCTTCTTTTGACAGTGGTGATTATCGCTGGGTATCTGAGGTTTTGAGTCATTTGGTGGCTGTTGAGCCAAAAAACATTGAGGCTAGATCATTGTTGGCAAAAACGTACGATCAGCTTGGTTATAGATCGGAGTCTACGGCTTGGCGTAATGCTTATTTGACAGGAGCTTACGAGTTGCGTCACGGTGTGCCAGACCAAGGGGTTGATATTGCCAGTGCTACTGAGTTGCTTAATCAGACTGCGCCTGAAATGTTTATGCAGATGTTCCAGGTAGCACTCAATGGCCCCGATGCGGAGGGTGTAAATCTCCTTATAAATTTCAATTTTAGTGATATGAATGAGCAATATGCAGTAATCATTGATAATGCTGTGTTGAGCTTTAGAAAGGCGCCAGCGAGCAAGGGTGCAGATGCTACATTGACGCTGACACGGCCAATGTTGGTTAAGCTAGTAACCAAGCAAGTAGGCATTAAGGACGTACTGGCATCTCCTGATATTAGTATAAAAGGTAGTACATTAAGTCTAATAAAATTCTTTTCGCTACTCGACAAGCCTGATTTGGTATTCCCGATAGTTACGCCAAAGCATTAAGTGTGATTACGGAGATATATAATTCATGAAGCCGATGCTTGGATTCTTCACGCCACCATCAATCATTAATACGAAGGTGTGTGGGATGCGGAGAGTTTTGGTGGTTTCACTTTTTGGCGAAAAAGTATCCATTTCAATATAGATCAAGTGAGAAAGGTCGATACGGGTGCAGAGAAAGTGCATCAGAGTAGTTCCATCATCGCCATGAATCTCGTGGCAATAACGCCGTAGCAGCTCGCGCTCCATGATCGGAATATCAGATCTCAATACAACGCTGTAAACCAGGTCAAATTCAGGCACAGCAAAATCTCCAGGTAATCACAGTAGACAGTGAGCACTGTAGGGTAGTCGTAGCAGCATCGCTAGATGCTTCAGTTAAATCCATCAGAAGTGCTCTCAGACATGCTCTTGAGAGATTGATGGCTAATAAGGCCTGTGTCTTAATGTAGCCCTTGTTTGCGGCGCTAGCCGCTTTTACTTTTGGTATTTTTCTATGCCCCAACCCTCCGTAGAGCAACAGACTGTTCTTGAAGCAGCCGCGTTTCGCAAGTTATTGGCGCATTTGTCTGAGCGCAATGATGTGCAGAATATTGACTTGATGAACATGGCAGGCTTTTGCCGTAATTGCTTGGCTAAGTGGTATCAAGCCGCAGCAGAAGAGCAGGGTATTCCACTGTCTAATCTGGAGGCACGCCAAAGCATTTATGGCATGCCTTATGATGAGTGGAAAGAGCGTTTTCAGCGCTAAAGTCTACCCAGAGTGTTGCTAATGGGTTGTTTGAGGGCAGCCATGTCCTTTTCTGTCCATCGGCGGCCGTGGTATTAGGCATAATTAGCTAGCGAACTCTTCCTTGCCTGACATCCAGCCTGAAACGGGCTAGAATCTGCGCCCTAAATTTCTTATTTTTTCTCTTGATTGAGGTAGTCCCGTGAGCGTCGAGACCATCAAAGCACTGCAGGAAGACCACTTTGGTCGCTGGAAGAACCGCGAAGCTATTGCCGAGAACATGATCCCGACGATCGGCAAGCTGTATCGTGAGCGCAACGTGGTCACCACGGTTTATGGCCGTACCTTGATCAATCGCTCCGTTACTCAGTTGCTTAAGAACCATCGCCGTGTGCGCATGATTGCTGGTGAACTGTCTGTGGTGGACACTTGGCCGATCATGCAAGAAATGGCCAAACTGGATCTGGGCCCTTGCAGCGTGGATGTCGGCAAACTCGCTACAAAGTACAAGATTGTCGGCGGTGATCTTGCCGAATTCGTGAAGAATGCCGTCACCCCAGCCATCGGTATGAAGGATGAGGGCATGCCCACGGATGTGGTGCTCTTCGGCTTTGGCCGTATTGGCCGCATGCTGGCCCGTTTGATGGTTGAGAAGGCCTGTAACGGCGACAGCCTGCGTCTGCGTGCCATCGTGGTTCGAAAGTCCTCTGAAGGTGATCTGCAGAAGCGAGCTTCATTGTTGCGTCGTGATTCGGTGCATGGTCCGTTCGAGGGCACTATTTCGGTCGATGAAGAGAACGACGCCATTATTGCTAACGGCAACTTCATCAAGTTGATCTATGCCAGCCAGCCGGAAGAGGTGGATTACTCCGCTTACGGCATCCATGACGCTATCCTGATCGACAATACAGGCAAGCTGAAGGATGACGTGGGCCTAGGCCGTCACTTGGCCTGCAAAGGCATCAAGCGCGTGATTTTGACAGCACCCGCCAAGGGTAGCGTTAAGAACATTGTATTTGGCGTGAACAGCAGCTCCATTCTTGACGAAGACAAGATCGTCTCCGCTGCTTCCTGCACCACTAACGCCATCACCCCCATACTGAAGGTGTTGAACGACAGTTACGGCATTATCAGTGGTCACGTCGAAACGGTGCATTCATTCACTAACGACCAGAACCTGATTGATAACTANNGTCAGCCGTGACGAGATCAATGAGTTCATGCGCGACGTTTCCCTGAACTCTCAGCTTCAGCGTCAGATTGACTACACCAGCTCTACGGAAGTGGTCTCGACTGACTTTGTGGGCTCACGCTCGGCCGGTGTTTTTGATGCCCAAGCCACCATCGTCAATGGTAATCACGCTACTTTGTACGTGTGGTACGACAATGAAATGGGCTACAGCTGCCAGGTGGTGCGTATTGCTCAGCAGATGGCCGGTATCAACTACCAGAGCTTTCCGCCAGAGGCTGCAGAGCACTGATCGGTACTTTGTTCAGTGTCGTGATCAAGAACAACGGGTCGGCTTTTGCCGGCCCGTTGTCGTTTTAGGGTCAGTCCCTCTTGGCATTCTTGCTTTATATCAATGTTGCTTCTTTTTCCCTGCCTTAACTCACTGTTCAGCCTGTTACAGGGTGTTAATGCCCGGCTGATTCCCCTAGAATCCGCCCCTGTTGTCAGTTTGTTGGCCAGAGGGGATCTTCATCCAGATACCCTGTCGTACTTGGTACCCCCTGCTGCCGTGACTGTTTGTTTTCGTTGACTATAGCTGGAAAAAACCATGATCAAGCTCAAGCGCGGTCTGGATCTGCCCATTTCGGGGCAGCCATCCCAGGCCATTAGCGAGGGCCCAGCGATCAGGTCTGTTGCCTTAGTGGCAGCTGACTACCCCGGTATGCAACCGACCATGAAAGTGGCCGAGGGCGATCGTGTGGTGCTGGGACAGCCGCTCTTCACGGACAAGAAAAATCCAGATGTTGTGTATACCGCACCTGCCACTGGCAATGTGCGAGCAGTGAACCGCGGCGCTCGTCGTGTGTTCCAGTCGCTGGTCATCGATGTCGAGCCGGGCAGTGCTGAAGCGGTGACATTTACTGCGTGGGCCAATCTGAACGATCTGACGCGAGAGCAGGTTCAAAAGCAACTGCTCGTGTCCGGTCTCTGGACGTCGTTCCGGACTCGCCCTTACAGCAAGGTGCCAGTGCCGGGTACTGACCCACGCTCCATCTTTGTTACGGCGATGGATACCAACCCATTGGCGGCCGATCCTTCACTGGTGATTCAGTCTTCGCAGCAAGCCTTTAATGATGGCTTGACCGTGCTGCAGAAGCTGGCCCCCACGGTATTTGTTTGCAAGGCGCCCGGTGCAAACTTCCAAACAGGTACGCTGACGGCTAACGAGTTTGCCGGGCCACATCCGGCCGGCCTTGTAGGGACTCACATCCATTTTCTGGATCCCGCCTCAGCCACACGTACCGTCTGGCATTTGAATTACCAAGACGTGATTGCCATCGGTACGCTGTTTAGTACAGGCCAGCTCGATTGCAATCGGGTTATTTCCTTGGCCGGTCCACAGGTCAAGAAGCCGCGTCTGGTACGTACTCGTTTGGGTGCGTCACTGGCCAATATCATCGATACGGAAGTAAACGGTGACGACAATCGCGTCATTTCCGGTTCGGTTCTGTCTGGCCGCGCCGGTGTAGGCCCAGAAGCGTATTTGGGCCGCTATCACCTGCAGGTGTCGGTACTGGCGGAAGGGCGTGAGCGTGAGTTTATCCATTACGTGCGTCCGGGCATGAATCGTCATTCCGTCTTTGCTATTTATGCCGGCAAGTTTTTCCGCAAGGTATTCCCGATGACCACCAGCAGCAATGGCAGCCCGCGTGCCATGGTTCCGGTGGGCACCTACGAAGCAGTGATGCCGCTGGATATCCTGCCGACGCAGTTGTTGCGCGCCATTTTGGTGAATGACACCGATACAGCGCAGGCATTGGGTGTGCTGGAGTTGGATGAAGAAGATCTGGGTCTGTGCACGTATGTGTGCCCAGGCAAGTATGAATATGGTCCCATCCTGCGTGATGTGTTGACCCGCATTGAAGTTGAGGGCTGACATGATCAAGTGGATGCGAAAGCAGCTCGACAACATGGAACCGCACTTTACCAAGGGCGGTAAGCATGAGAAGTGGTTTGCACTGTATGAAGCAGTGGACACCTTCATGTATAGCCCACCATCGGTAACGACGGCTGGCTCTCACGTACGTGATTCGATTGATCTCAAGCGCATCATGATTTTGGTGTGGTTGTTCACCTTTCCG
>DDBN01000096.1 GCA_002333145.1 Moraxellaceae bacterium UBA2031 | reverse complement strand
TGCCGTCACCGGCTTTGCGGGCGCCGGCGACACCGGAATTAACGATAACCAAATCAACCTGACCGAAGGTTTGGAACAGGTGTTGCAGAGTAGGTGCCACGCTGGCTTGGTCGCAGACATCCAGCGAACCGGTTTCAACATGAGTTGAGTAGGAGCTGCGCAGTTCGTCCGCCAGCTGGTGGAGCTGCTCTTGATTACGTGAGAGCAGGCCGAGGGTGTAACCACGGCCGGCCAGTTCTCTTGCAAGTGCGGCACCAATGCCGCGTGAGGCACCAACAATGATGGCAGTTTGGGGTGCGACGGGCTGCGACATGACGGATCTCCTTGAGGTGCCTGCGAGTATAGGCAGTGCCATAAGATCAGCCCATACCAAAGAGCTGTCAGATGGGGCCGACTTGTTGTGTTGGTAAGTCGAGATGGTGCTAGATACAAAGAGTGATAGCGTGCGCAGTTAGTAATCAGGCGTGCATAAAAAAGGCCGGACACAAGGTCCGGCCAGAGCTTCGCGCTATCCTTGCGCGAAAAAATCTTACAGGGTGCAAAAATTACATCATGGCAAAGTCGTCGTTGCTCATTTGCATCAGTGACTTTGGTGAAGCGACGACGCCAGCAACGTGGCCCTTGGCGCGAGGCAGCAGACGGTCGAAATAGAATTCCGCCGTCTGGATCTTGGCCGTGTAGAACTCTGGTGTTTCAGCGCCACCCTTTTCCAGCTTTTCAAAAGCGACAGCAGCCTGCACTGCCCAAAAGTAGGCCATGGTGGCGTAGCCGGAATACATCATGAAGTCATAGGCCGCAGCGGCAACAATTTCACGGTCCTTGCGGGCGGTGAGCATGGTGCGCACAGTCAGCATGTTCCACTGGGCGGCGAGCTTGGAGAGCTGCCACACAAAGGGACGCATCTTGCTGTTCAATGCGTGATCCTTACAGAAGTTCAGCATAATACCAGTGAAGTCACGCACGGCTTTGCCACGGGTCATAATCAGGGTCTTGCGGCCGAGCAGGTCGAGTGCCTGAATGCCGGTGGTGCCTTCGTAAAGGGTAGAAATACGGGCATCACGGACAATTTGCTCCATGCCGTGCTCTTTGATGTAGCCATGGCCACCAAAGACCTGCATGCCGTGGTTAGCGGCTTCAAGGCCCAGTTCGGTGAGGAAGCCCTTCAGGATTGGTGTGAGAAAGCCCAGCTTGTCATCCCAGTGCTGATATTTTTTCTGATCACCTTCGGTAACGGCATTCGTCATATGGTCAGCATACTGACCGGCGAAATAAACCATGGCACGACCGCCTTCGGCGATGGCTTTTTGGGTGAGCAGCATACGGCGCACATCGCCGTGGTAGATCAAGGCATCAGCAACTTTTTCTGGCTCTTTCTTGCCCGATACGGAGCGCATGGAGCGACGCTCTTTGGCGTAGGCGAGTGCACCTTGATAGGCCAGCTCTGCATGGCAAACACCTTGGATGGCCGTGCCGATACGGGCGGTGTTCATAAAAGTGAACATGGCTTCGAGGCCTTTATTGGGCTCGGCGATGAGGTAGCCTTCGGCCTCATCAAAGTTGATAACGCAAGTAGCGGAGGCACGGATACCCATTTTGTGCTCGATGGAGCCGCAGTTCACGTTATTGAAAGCACCGATGCTGCCGTCAGCTTGCGCCTTGAACTTGGGCACGATAAAGAGCGAAATGCCGCGTGTGCCGGCCGGCGCATCAGGTAGACGCGCGAGCACGATATGGATGATATTTTCGGCGAGATCATGGTCGCCGGCCGAGATGAAAATCTTGGTGCCAGTGATGCGGTAGCTGCCATCAGCATTAGGTTCGGCTTTGGTTTTTACCTGGCCTAAGTCAGTACCGCACTGTGGCTCAGTAAGGCACATGGTGCCGGTCCAGCGACCTTCAGTCAGAGGGGGCATGTAGATGGCATTTTGCTCAGGAGTGGCGTGTTGCATGATGGTATTCATGGCGCCAAGTGAGAGGCCGGGGTACATGGTGAAAGACCAGTTTGCCGTGCCCATCATTTCCGATTTAAACAGGCCCAAGGTCATGGGCAGGCCCTGACCACCGTATTCGACCGGATGTGACAAACCCTGCCAGCCGCCAGCAACATACTGATCGTATGCGTCCTTGAAACCCTTTGGCGTGGTGACTTTGCCGTTATCAAAGTGGCAGCCTTCCAAGTCGCCTGATTGATTCAGGGGGGCCAGCACTTCTTCACAAAGCTTAGCGGCTTCACCGAGAATGGCTTCGACCATGTCCGGGGTAGCATCAGCGCCGTTGCTGAGCGTGCTGTAGTGCTTTGGATAATCAAACACTTCATTCATCAAGAAGCGCATGTCGCGCAGCGGGGCCTTATACGTCGGCATGGTGTACACCTCATTGGGGGTTGGACGGTTGGCGGGCATTGCTCAGGACAGTATCCCTGATCCCAAAGAACCGTTGACGAAAGGCGTTATACGCGAGCGAGAGCAAGTCTGCATTGACAACAATGCCACTTTTGCCAGTTTTTTAGGTAAATGAACAAACACTCTACAGCGAATAGGCGTCAACGAATGACAGCGGAACGCGTTACTCAGGAGATACGCTATTGGTATCGATGGATGCTAACCTCTTTTA
The DNA here is from genome assembly GCA_002333145.1 of Moraxellaceae bacterium UBA2031. Taxonomy (GTDB): domain Bacteria; phylum Pseudomonadota; class Gammaproteobacteria; order Pseudomonadales; family Moraxellaceae; genus UBA2031. Next base: position 14,607 of record DDBN01000096.1, on the reverse strand, counting down.
ATCAGCTTCGACGCTAAGCGTGGCACGGAGCACTGAGTCATCGGGCATCTGCCTGTTTTGGTTGAAATCATGCGTAAACAACACTTTCTGGGAGTGCTCTTGGCGAGCACTTCTTTGTCCGCCATTGCCGGCGAGGCGCTGCCACGCACTGCATCGGATATTGCTGCTTGTGCGGTACCGGCAGCAGCACTGGATCTGGCGACGGTTGTGCGGCTGGCGTTGTGTCGCCATCCCGATACTCGGATAGCCTGGTTGAATGCCGAGGCTCAGGCAGCAAGAGTGGATAGTGCGGTGGTTGCGTACCGGCCAACGATAAGTGCAGCGCTGGGCCAGACGCACAGCATGGGCGACTCAGCGACACCTGGCCGCGAAGACCGAACCAGTGCAGATTTGTCGCTGGGCTGGTTACTTTATGATTTTGGTGCCCGTGCGGCGAGTAAGGCACAGGCAGAGCGCACGCTAGAGGCGTTGAAATCCACCCAAGACGCTACGCTGCAGTTAGTGTTACAGCAGGCCGTGGATGCTTATTACCAGTGGCTGGCAGCCGATGCAGCACTGATGGCCGCGCATGACTCAGAAAAAGCCGCTGCAGAAACCTTGCGAGCCGCCAGTGAGCGTCAGCGCGTGGGAGTGGCCACACGAGGGGATGTATTGCAGTCGCAAACGGCATTGTCGCAGGCCAAGTTGTCGGCATTAAACCGTGAGGGCGATCAGCAGGTGGCGCGAGGGCGGATGGCGGTGATGTTGGGGTTGCCAGCAGGCACGGTGTTGATGCTTGCACCCGCTGCGCCCATTCCTGAAGACCCTACTCTGCCCGCACTGGAGCCATTGCTGGCGATGGTGGAACAGCGGGCGGATATTATGGCGGAACGTCTGCGAATCTCTGCCAGTGAGTCAGCTCTGGATCAGGCACGAGCCCGTTACCGCCCTGACGTGCGGCTCTCAGCCAGCCAAAGCTGGAGCCATGATGACGTTCGTGACAGTGATGGTGGCAATGTTGGTCTGCGCCTGAATATTCCTTTGTACACCGGGGGGCAGCGTGCGGCTGATATTCGACTTGCTGAGGCGCAATTGGCGCTGGTGCGCACGGCATTCGAGCAGCAGCAACAACTTGCATCACAGGAAATTTGGGAAAGCTGGCAAAGTTTGCGCACTACCACTGCTTCATTTTCAGCGACGCGTGATCTGGTTAATGCGGCGGAAGAATCGTTGCGCGCGGCCATGGCTCGATATACCGCTGGGCTTGGCACTCTTATTAATGTCCTGAATGCACAGAGCACGTTGGCGGAAGCCCGTCAGCAATTTGTGAAAGCACGGTTTGATTGGGCACGCAGCCGTATTCGTTTAGCGCGTCTCACGGGCTCGCTGGGACTGTCATCGCTGGAATTGCCAGCAGAAGAAAATCGTAATGCTGTGCCGGCACGGGAGTTGGCTCCATGAATGTGAAATCTTTTCTGCGTCCGCGCACGTTTGTAGTTGTTACTTTGATGATCCTTGTTGGGATTGGTTTTGTGTCGTGTCGAGGCAAGGGCAATGCCATCAGCTATAAAACAGAAAAAATGGATCATGGGACAATCGCTCAAACAGTATCAGCGAACGGCACGCTTAATCCGGTGACGCTGGTGAGTGTGGGCACGCAAGTATCTGGCACCATCACGGAGCTTTATGTTGACTTCAATGATCAGGTACAGGCTGGTCAGGTATTGATGAAACTGGATGATGCTTTGCTGCGTGCAGCTCTGCAGCAGAGCGAAGCAAATTATGTCTCAGCGTTATCAGCATTGCAGTTAGCAAAAAGTAATGTGGAACGCCTTGATCCATTAGCAAAAGAGGGGTTTGCATCGCAGCAGGAGTTGGATCAAACGCGCCAAGCCTACAAGGATGCTCAGGCACGTGTTGCACAAACGCGCGCGCAAGTAACAAAAGACAGCACTAATCTTGAGTATGCAGTGATTCGTTCGCCTGTTTCAGGCGTAGTGGTGTTGCGCGCAGTAGATAAGGGCCAGACAGTGGCAGCGAGCTTTAACACGCCGGAGCTATTCAAGATTGCACAGGATTTGCGTGAGATGCAGATTGATGCCTATTTTGCTGAAGCAGATATTGGCAACATTACGGTAGGAATGCCCGTGACATTTCGCGTTGATGCATTCACTGGGCAGCGATTTAAAGGAGAGGTAAAGCAAATTCGCCTGAATCCTAGAACCGACTCTAATGTGGTGAGTTATAACGTGGTGGTGGCGGTGGATAATCCAGAAGGAAAACTACTTCCAGGCATGACCGCGTATGTGGATATTAAGGTGCGTGAGCAAAAAAATGTATTACGCATTCCGAATACGGCCTTGCGGTTTAAGCCGAGCAAGGAGACGGATGTGATCAAGCAAGATGACACCAAAATTGCTGGAACAGAAGAGACGCTTACTACGGTGAAGAAAAGTGGAAATGGGGAGGCGACGGCAGATAATGCCCAGCGTAGTTCCGGAATACGCACGGGCGGTGGTAGCGGTCGAGTTTATGTATTGCGCGCCGGCAAGTTGCATGAAGTAAAGGTAGTCACCGGCATTACCGATCGTCGTTACACCGAGCTAAAAAACAATGCGCTCACGGAAGCGGATGAGATTGTCGTGGATGAAGGGAGTGGTACGGCAGCGGCGGCCGGTGGAAGTCCCCGCGGTATGCGGTTCGGCATGTAGGAGCCGGACATGACAACACCGATAATCTTTACCAAAGGTATCATCAAGGAGTTTCCCTCCGGAACGGGCCCCGTGCGCATCCTGCACGACATTGATCTTGAGGTGAATGCGGGAGAATTTGTAGCGCTGATGGGGCCATCTGGCTCCGGCAAGTCGACGCTCATGAATATTCTAGGTTGTCTTGATAGCCCGACTGCGGGTGAATACCTGCTCAATGGTGAGTCAGTGGCTTATCGTGAAGCCGATCAGCTGGCCATCATCCGCAATAAGGCAATCGGCTTTGTGTTTCAGGGGTTCAACCTACTCCCGCGCAGCACACTGGCCGATAATGTTGCATTGCCACTTATTTATGCGGGGATTCCATCCGCTGAACGGCAGGCGCGTGCAGCTGACATGCTGGCACGAGTCGGATTGGGTAATCGACTGAATGCATACCCTGCACAGATTTCTGGCGGCCAACAGCAGCGAGTGGCGATTGCTCGCGCGCTAGTTAATCGCCCAACACTTCTGCTGGCGGATGAACCGACTGGCAATCTGGATACCAAAACAAGCGCAGAGATCATGACGCTATTCGAGTCTCTTAATCGAGAGGATGGCATCACGGTTGTTTTGGTGACTCATGAAACGGATATTGCTGCACACGCACACCGCATGGTGCGCTTGGTGGATGGGCGCAAGTCATTCGATGGCCCAGTTGCCGAGGGTATACGGCAGCATCTGGAGGGGCACTGATGTTTGGATTCATGTTGCGAGAAGCTATTTCTGCCATGTTCGCCAATCGCCTGCGCAGTTTTCTCACCATGCTGGGGATGATTATTGGTGTGGCGGCGGTTATTTTAATGCTGGCGATTGGTGCTGGTGTGCAGCAGCAAGTGAACAATGCGATTGCGAGCATGGGCTCTAATTTGTTCATCGTTATGCCAGGAGCGACATCGGCTAATGGCGTGCGTACCGGCTATGGTGGTGCGGTTAATCTTACGCTAGGCGATGCCAATGCCATAAAAGAACTGTCCGGCGTTAAATACATGGCTCCATTAGTACAGATGAATTCACAAGTTATTTATGGCACCAATAACTGGAGTACGCAGGTCATTGGTACTAATGCGGACTATCTAGGCTTGCGGGATTGGGCGCTAACGGAAGGTTATGTTTTTGATGATGCAGAAATGCGGTCAGGCGCGCAGGTAGCATTAGTCGGGCAGCAAATTGTTGAAAATCTTTTTGGTGGTGAGAGTCCGCTGGGCGAAACCATCCGTATTCGTAATCAACCTTTCCAAGTCATCGGCGTGTTGACGAGCAAGGGCCAGAGTTTAGATGGCCGTGATCAAGACGATACCATTATTGTGCCATTGACTACGTCACAGCGCCGGCTACAAGGCTCTCGCTTCCGCGACATGCTGCGCATGATTATGGTACAGGCAGAAAATGAAGCGGCCATGCCGCGTGTCGAGGCTGGCATGCGCCAAATATTACGCGAGCGGCATCGTCTGATAGAGGATCAGGAGGATGACTTTACGGTTCAGAATCTGACGGCGCTGGCCAACACGGCGGCTGAAACAACGGCCGTGATGAAGCTGATGCTAGGAGCAATTGCCTCAATTTCATTGGTGGTGGGTGGTATTGGTATCATGAACATCATGCTGGTGTCGGTGACGGAACGTACCCGCGAAATTGGTATTCGCATGGCGATTGGTGCGCGTCCGGCGGACATCCGTCTGCAATTCTTGTTGGAGGCCGTGATTATTTCCGTAGCGGGCTGTTTGATCGGTGTGTTGATTGGTGTAGCGGGCGCTTTTGCGGTGGCAAGTACCGGCAAGCTGTTGGTATTGGTGACGTTATCGTCGATGCTCCTGGCCTTTGCAGTGGCATCGGGTATCGGTATCTTTTTCGGGTTTTACCCCGCCAATAAAGCGGCCAAGCTCAAGCCAATCGAGGCACTGCGCTATCAATAATGAGCTGCCGCAAATAAAAAAGCCCGCACAAGATGCGGGCTTTTTTATTTAGGCGCCGTAGGGATTGTCGGCGACGATGATGTCATTGCGTTTCAGGATGCGCGGCCATCGTGGATGAATCATGGCTGTTTCGGTTTCTGCGGGTGCTTCTTCGGTAACAACGTAGACACGAGGTTCGCCGTTGATGAACGCCATCAGGCCTTGGATGAACTCACCTTCCTCTAGATCGAACCAGTAACGCTGACCATCAGCATCTTTCTGCATAAAACGGTCAGCTATAATCTGCACCGGCTTTGGGCTCATCCGAGTCCAGCGGCCGTCTTTAACGGACGACAGACGAGCCCAACCGCCTTCGGGGAAAATACACATCTCTTCACGACGCTTTCCCCAGGTGATCCAATCGATCGCACCGTCACGCTTGCGAATGGGCAGCTTGGCACTGGGATGAGGAAAAAAAATCTTGTTGTCCTGTAACTGGATGGCGCCACACATAAGCTAATTCACTTTTAGTATGGGAAGGCGGATAACTTTCCTTGTGTTCTTCCCTTCTACGCACGTTAATCAGATCGTTAAGGCGGCAGTTATACATGCACCGTTGGCAGCATAACATCCTGCCTTTAAGGGGTAGGAGTTTGAGTTGTCGCTAGCGACAATGAAGAAAGTCTAACAATGGATGAGTGGTGGCGCAACAGAGAGACTTAGAGCAGATTTGCATCATCATGGTGCGTAGTAACGGTATTATTTTCCAGCCACTCGCGCCAGACCGCCACCATCACGGCCAGAATAACAGGACCCATAAACAGCCCCACCATCCCGAAAGCAGCCAGCCCGCCCAGTACACCGAACATGACCAATAGGAAAGGCATGCGGGTGGCGCTGGAGATGACTAATGGGCGAATGATGTTGTCTATCCAGCTCACCACAAAAGTACCCCACAGGAACAGACCAAAGGCGGCCCACGTCTGACCGCTGAGGAATAGCCAGATACAGACCGTGCCCCACGCAAAGGGGGTGCCGAAAGGGATGAAGGCAATGAGTACGGTCAATACTCCGAGAAAGACGGGATTACCCATGCCGGCTACTGCGTAGCCGATCCCGGCGAGCAGGCCTTGTGCCATAGCCGTCAGCACGATCCCGTAAACCACTGCACGGGACATGTCGCCCATGGCTTTTAGATAGTCGTCGAGCCGCTCGTCCAGCACCTGACTCAGTACCCGACGGATCTGCAACACCACTTCTTCGCCATCGCGGTAGAGGAAGAATGCGGTTAGCAAGGCAAAGCCAAGCTTACCCATATTGCGCCCTACCCCACCCACAAAGCCGACTGCATGGGTCAGGGCATAGTCAGTCCATTCCTTGAGTTGGGCTTTAAGGGCCTCAGGGCTGGCGTTCAGGCGATCCAAGAAGCCCTGGATTTCCTTGCCCAGCCAGGGAATGTCCTGAATGACGGAAGGGGCAGCAAGATGACCTTGCGTGAGTTGGACGGCGATGATCTGGTAGAAGCCGGCGACCTCGTTTTGCAGGAGGAACACCACCCACAAGATGGGGAGGATAAGCGTGAGCGCCAGTAAGACCGTCATGACCAATGCAGCTAAGGTATGCCGGCCGCTAACAGCTTTGCGTAGGCGCGCGTACAGTGGCCAAGTGACATAAACCAGAATGCCGGCCCAAGCAACGGGAATGACGAACGGACTCAGAACCTGCCAGCCCAGCACGAGAAGGCCGGCCAGAAAAAGGCCTAGCAAAAGGCGACGGCTGTTATCAGGATGCAGGGGGTTCATGGTAAGTCCGGGGGGCTCAGTAAGCAGCCATTCTCGCTGGGCCTTGTCCAATTCGCCAGTGCTGGTATGTTGGCGGATCAAATATAAATGCGACCCATCATGTTGTAGAACGGAGTCGAGTACGTTCTGCTTCAATCCAGCCCTGAGCTAGGGTATTTAGCACTTTGGCTGAGGTGCCCGTGCTGTCCATCGGTGCACCGATAACAACATGAATAGTGCCGGGTTGCTTAATTAGCGTGCCGCGAGGCCAGCAATCGCCAGAATTGAGGCAAACCGGAATGACGGGTACGCCCGTACGACAGGCGAGCATGGCGCCGCCAACGTTATAAGGCAGCTGTTCACCAGGCCGTGAGCGAGTGCCTTCTGGAAAAATGATAATACGGCGGCCATCGGCCAAGCGGAGCCCGCCTTGGCGTAAAACAGTTTTTAGCGCCTGAGCGGGCTCACCGCGATTGATGGCAATAGGGTTGAGCAGACGCAGTGCCCAGCCAAAAAAAGGAATCGACAGCAGTTCGCGTTTGAGCACGGTGGTAGAGGGAGAAAACAGGGATTGCAGAAACAGGGTTTCCCACGCACTTTCATGCTTGGCCAGCACAACACAGGCACCGGGAGGGATATTCTCGATGCCGGTAACATCGAAACGGATACCGCAGCAGACACGAGCCCACCAGACCCCAAAGCGGCACCAAGCAAGGCAGAACGCGTATGCTGCTTGGCGAGAAAATAAGCCAATGATTGTGGCAGACGTGCTCTGAAAGATCATGGACAGAGAATAGCCAACGTAGAACAGCAGCGAGCGTAGAACCAGCCATACTTTCATTTACGCAATCCCTCGGTAATAGCGATGGCTTATCGCGGCTGGGTGCCGACGCAGAATACCTAAGTCTTGCGCTGGAACAATGATGAATATCAAGTTGGATATGTCCGGTTACACACGGGACTGCAGCTTGTTTCGGCGACCGAAATAATCTTTCAGCTTGAGGGCAGGCTCTTCTACGAGATGCCAAGAAAGCATAGCCAGTGTCAACGTAAACACACTAGATAGCACTAGCATTGGCATAACAGTAATGCCCGGCACAAGTGAGACGATGGCTTGCTGCACCGGAAACGCGTAAATGTAAGCCCCGTAAGAATAATCACCAAGTGCATTGTAGCGACGAATAACCCCTTTTGGGATGTAGCTGACATAAAGCAGCAAATAGGCAAGCGACAAGCAGTAGACCACAAAAAAAACATCAAAGCTGATGGCCGCTGCTAAAGCCAGCAGCGCACATAGTGCAATAGCGAGCCGGCCAGACAGGATGATGTGCTCGCGCAGGATAAAAAAGCTACCACCCATCAGGAACATAAATGCTAATTGGGGAAAGAAGCTAGAAGACTCATAAATGCTGAACCGGTCTGCCATGGTGAGCAGGCCATACCCGATGGCGCCAGCTACGACCATGATCCGAAAAAGTAACAACCGATTCGAGGAGACAAAATGTAATATAAACCAGACTAGTGCTAAGACAAGGTATAGCCGTACCTCATAGCGCATGCTCCACAGTGAGCCATTCACAATGTTTTCGTAAGGATTTGCAGCAAAGACGCCGGGCAGTTCGTACTCAAGGCCATTGATTAGCGTCAAACAACGCCAGAAGTATTTGAGGGTGATGGAGTCGGTAAAAAATGCCGAAGGGCTGACGGTTGAAAAAAATAGGCCAAGAATACTTACTGTCACTAGCAGCATGACGAACATTGCTGGAAAGATTCGCAAGGCTCTTGCCCAGACAAATGCAAGGGTATCTTGCCGTGAGAGCAGGCTGCCTGTCACCAGAAATCCACTGGTCACAAAGAACAAGTCAACAGCGATGGAGCCGAATGACATACCAATCAAGATTCCTGGAGGCTCAATAACGCCATGACCGCGCGTGAGTGGCCAGCAGTGCGATACCATCACACCGAACGCTGCAATAATCCGGACTAGATTAAAGTTGTTGTCTCGTCCTGTAACGCAATCTGCCAGTCGCATGAATTAGCATCGTTCTGTGAAGAAAGGGATTACATGCCGGCCGTTTATGCTGGCATGTAATCAGGCTTGCAACAGCGAAATATCTGCAATTTGCAAAAACAAGCCGCGCAGTCTGGCCAATAAGGCAATGCGATTTGCTTTTACGGCAGGATCGTCGGCCATCACCATGACGTTGGTAAAAAAATCATCGACTTGAGGGCGCAATGCGGCCAAGCGGTTTAGGGCGGTGGTGTATTCACGCTGCTCGAATAAGGGCGCTAGTTCGACAGTCAATTTCTCAACAGCCTCACTTAGCGCCTTCTCCGCCGCCTCGGACAACAGCGAAGGATTCACTGCTGCATCTGCGGCGACAGTTTCCTTTGCCAGAATATTGGCCACACGTTTATTGCCGGCAGCCAGTGCCTCGGCCTCTGGCAGTGCTGCAAACAGTGCAACGGCTTTCACGCGACGATCAAAATCAAATGGCTGTGCTGGCTTAAGTGCCTGCACGGCAAGAATGACTTCTGGCTTGATACCTTGCTCTTCATACATGGCGCGATAACGGCCGAGCAGAAATTCAAAGACGTCATTGGCGGTGTTGGCGTTGGCCAGCTTGTCGCCATAGAGCTTTGTTGCTCCGTTCACCAGCGCCTGCACATCGAGTATCAGTTCTTTTTCGATGATGATGCGCAACAAGCCAATAGCAGAACGACGCAGTGCAAACGGATCTTTGGAACCGGACGGCGGTTGGTTGATACCAAAGATGCCGACCAAGGTATCGATCTTATCGGCAATGGCAACAGCGGCACCTATCTTGCCGGTGGGTAGTGCATCGCCGGCAAAGCGTGGTTGATACTGTTCGTCCAGCGCGCGCGCAACATCCTCATGCTCGCCATCGTGTGTGGCGTAGTAATACCCGGCTATACCTTGTAGCTCAGGAAACTCCCCAACCATTTCTGTGGCCAAGTCGCACTTGGACAATAGGCCGGCCCGCTCCCCCAATGCACGGTCTGCGCCGATAGCAGCAGCAATTGTGCCGGCAAGTTTGGATACGCGTACGGCCTTTTCATACACAGAGCCAAGCTGCGCCTGGAACACAACAGTCTTCAAGCGCTCATTGCGTGTTTCCAGCGGATTTTTTTTATCCTGTTTAAAGAAAAACTCAGCATCGGTGAGGCGAGGACGAACCACTTTCTCATTGCCAGCAATAATATATTCGGGGTTTGTACTTTCGATATTGGCGACGGTAATAAAGCGCGGAAGCAGCTTACCGTTGCTATCCAACAGGCAGAAATACTTCTGGTTGTCCTGCATGGTGGATATCAGCGCCTCTTGCGGCACGGCAAGAAAGCGTTCTTCGAAAGAACATACCAACGGCACAGGCCACTCTACTAGCCCGGTGACTTCATTAAGCAACGAATCGGGAATAATGGCTTTGCCATTTTCTTTTGCCGCCAGTGCCTGAACTTTTTCTAAAATAATAGCGCGACGCTCGGCAAAGTCAGCCTGCACCCAAGCGCCACGTAAGTCTTCCAGATAAGAAGAAGGTGAAGAAATTCGTACAGGGATATTGGCATGAAAGCGATGGCCACGGGATTCGCGTCCGGCTTTTTGTGCCAGAATCTCGCAGTCCAGTACATCGTCACCAAAGAGTATTACTAGCCACTGTGTTGGACGAACAAATTCAACGCGTGAAGCGCCCCAGCGCATGCGCTTGGGAATCGGCAGGTCATTTAATGATTGCGTAACAATGCCGGGCAGCAGCGCGGTAGCAGAATCACCTTTTTGTTCTTTAACAAAACGCAGTTTTTCACCGCTCTTGTCGATGGCGGAAATATCAACGCCGTTTTTTCTGGCAAAGCCCAGTGCCGCTTGCGTCGGATTACCATTGGCATCAAACGCCGCTTTCACGGGCGGGCCATCCACGGAAATAGTACGGTCCGGCTGTTGTGTGGAAAGGCCAATAATTTGTACGGCAAGTCGGCGAGGCGCGGCAAAATATTTTACCTCGCCATGGGCAAGGCCGGCTGCTTTGATGCCGCTGATAATGCCGTCACGAAAACTTTCGGCAAGCGTCTTAAGTGCTTTGGGTGGCAACTCTTCAGTGCCAAGTTCGACCAAGAAATCTTTGTGACTCATGTTGCACTCTCCGACGCCGTGTCTTGTGCAAGTCGGGCCAGCACTTCATCACGCAGTGTTGCAGGGGCCATGGGAAAGCCAAGACGCGCACGCGCTTGCAGATAGCTCTGGGCAATGTTGCGAGCCAGTGCACGCACGCGCAGGATGTAGCGCTGGCGTTCTGTCACGGAAATAGCGCGACGGGCATCGAGTAAATTGAATGTGTGCGAGGCCTTTACCACCATTTCATAAGCGGGAAGTGGCAACTTTTTTTCCATCAGGGAGTTTGATTCGCTTTCGTAGTAATCAAACAGTTCAAACAGCTTGGGCACATTGGCGTGCTCAAAATTGAAGGTGGANNGCCCAGATCAGGTCATAGACCGAATCTGCGCCTTGCAGGTACATGCACAAACGTTCAAGACCGTAAGTGATTTCACCGGTTACCGGATAGCACTCAATACCACCCACCTGCTGGAAGTAAGTGAACTGCGTGACTTCCATGCCGTTCAGCCAGACTTCCCAACCCAGACCCCAGGCCCCCAGTGTGGGGGACTCCCAGTTGTCTTCGACAAAGCGGACGTCGTGCACTTTGGTGTCGATGCCGAGTAGCCGCAATGACTCCAGATACAACTCCTGAATATTGGCCGGGGATGGCTTAAGTACCACCTGAAACTGGTAGTAGTGCTGCAAGCGGTTGGGGTTCTCACCGTAGCGACCATCGGCAGGCCGACGAGAGGGCTGCACATAGGCTGCATTCCAAGTCTCCGGGCCGATGGCGCGCAGAAAGGTGGCGGTATGAAACGTACCGGCACCCATTTCCATGTCATAAGGCTGGATGACGACACAGCCTTGGCTGGCCCAGAAGTTCTGGAGCTTTAGGATCAGGTCCTGAAAGGTCAGGCCTGCAGCAATCGCGTTGGCCACGGGGGCTCCCCTGCTTGCAAATCAAAGCGGCGAGTATAGCGGGAAGGCAGTGTGAGCGGCAGACCATAACGCAGGTCTGGTGAGAGGAGTGAAAGTGGAGTGGCACAACAGGTTAGTGTGGTGCCACTCCAGCGGCTCAGGCTTCGTCGAGCGGGATAATGGCCCAGAGGATCAGGTAGACCAGGATGCCTGGAAAGGCAGCGCTAAATAGCGACACCAGCACAAAGATGATGCGCAGTACGGTGGCATCCATTTCGTAACGCTCAGCAATACCGCCGACGACGCCAGCAATCATCTTGTTCTTGCGTGAGCGCTTCAGTTTCTTCTCGGCCATATGCCTTACTCCTCAGTAAAAATCAGTTCGCTCAGGCGGCTGCCTTTTTGCGCAGCTCGCGAACAACGCCGATGGCCAGCGTGAGCATGGTGAGAGGAATCACAAACCACAGCATGGCCGTATTTAAGGTCTCTGTGGCAGGGATACGCTGGGCCGTGAAAACCAAGTACAGGGTATAGGCAATGTAATAGCCGAACAACATGGCGCCATTGCCACGGGAAATGATTCGGCCAGTGAAAAAGATGGGCAGACAAGCGGCCGCCACAGCAATCATGACGGGAATGTCGAACTGCAAGGCGGTATCGGCCACACGAATGCCTGCAGGCGAGATGATTGAGGACAATCCCAAAACGCAGAGAATGTTAAAGATATTGCTGCCCACGACATTACCTACGGCGATGTCGCGCTCTCCGCGAAGGGCGGCCATGATGCTGGTGGCGACTTCAGGCAGTGAGGTGCCGGCAGCCACAATGGTTAGGCCAATCATTAGCTCGCTCACCCCTAAGCCGCGCGCGAACATGACAGCGCCCTCAACCAGCCATTTTGAGCCAAGTATCAGCATAACCATTCCCAGCAGCAGATAGCCGATATTCTTGCCCCAGTGCGGCTGGTCATCATCTTCGTTTACGTCCACCCCCTCGCAATACTCAGCCTTAATCGCGGCTGACTCCTTGCGGGAATGATGGATAAGAAAAATGGTGTAGATGATTAGGCCACTGAAGAGAATTACACCATCCATGCGGCCGATAACACTGTCGAGGCCCATCAGAAGCAGAAGAACAGATGCGGCAATCATCAGTGGCACATCGAGCCTGATGAGTTGCTGTTGTACTGCCAAGGGGATGATGAGGGCGGATATGCCCAGAATGAACAGGACATTGAAGATATTGCTACCGACGACGTTACCGATGGCAATGTCGGCCTGTCCTTTCCAGGCGGAGGCAGTGCTAACCGCCAGTTCAGGAGCGCTGGTGCCAAAGGCGACTACCGTCAGGCCGACAACCAAGGGAGAGATGCCCAAGGACCCGGCGAGGTGAGCGGCTCCTTTGACCAGTACATCTGCGCCGACCGTAAGAAGAACCAAGCCAAAAATAAAAAAACCGAGAGTAATCGGGTCCATGGTTCATTCCTGTTAGTGATGCCGGGAATGAAAACAAAATTACTCTCCCTGAACAAGGAGACGAGAACTTATATATGGGGATATTTGTTAGTGAGGATGGGCTGGGCTCTGCATAAAGAAGCGGGTCGGAATATCTAACCATCTACTGGCCTAAGACATGCCGACCCGCAACAGGATCATGCGACGGCAGGAGTGCCGTTCTGATTGGTGCTAGGCAGGGAGAGCCTGAAAATGCGCTTTACCACCGTACCAAACTGCTTGCTGAGCGTGCCGGTGTTGTAAGGTAAGTCATACTTCTCACACAGCGCCTTCACTTCCACCGCCAGTTCTGCATAACGGTTGGCAGGGATATCCGGGAACATGTGGTGCTCAATCTGATGGCTGAGGTTGCCCGACATGATGTGCATCCACTTGCCGCCTTCAATATTGCTGGAGCCCATCAGCTGACGCAAATACCAATCTGCCTTGCTCTCGTTTTCGCATTCAGCTTCGGTGAACATTTCAGCATCTTCGGTGAAGTGGCCGCAAAAAATAATCATGAAGGCCCAGATGTTGCGGATGATGTTGGCGATAACATTACCGGCGAGCACAGGCAGGAAGAAAGGGCCTGCCAGCAGAGGGAAGGCGACATAGTCTTTCAAAACCTGCTTGCGGGTCTTCTTGAGGAAGGCCTTCACCATGTCCTTCTTTTCACTCCACTTCCACTTACCTTTGGGAAGCTCGGACAGCTCCAGATCATGCACACCTACACCCCATTCAAAAAAGAGGGCGAGTGCAAGAGCATAAACAGGCTGAAAGATGTAGCCGGGGTGCCACGGCTGCTCATCGGCCATGCGCAGAATGCCGTAGCCGACATCGCGGTCTTTGCCGACGATGTTGGTGTAGTGGTGATGCATATAGTTGTGCGAGTGGCGCCATTGGTCGCCGGGGCAAACATTGTCCCAGTCATATTTCCGGCCGCGTAACTCTGGATCGTTGGTCCAGTCGAACTGGCCATGCATGATGTTGTGGCCAATTTCCATGTTCTCAAGAATCTTGGCGGTGCCTAGCGCACCCACTCCGGCAACCCAGGCCAGTGGATTGAAGATGCCGGCATAAATAGCGGCACGTCCACCTATTTCGAGGCGACGTTGCAGGCGGATAATACTCTTAATGTAGTCGAGATCTTTTTGACCAAGATCGGCAGTGACGCGTGCGCGCAAGGCATCGATTTCAGCACCGAAGGCATCTACTTGTGCACGGGTAAGCTTGCTGCCGATCACGCCTTGGATGCGGGTATTGATAGTCATGCTAGTCATGTTGAGTACTCCTTATAGCTCAATAGTGATTGGCGTCACGGGCACACTGACGCAGATGGCGATGTCTTCAGGGCCGTCACCAGAAATCTGACCGGTGCGGATGTCGCGAACCTGACCGGCCAGCTTGCGGCAGGTGCAAGTACGGCAGATGCCCTGACGGCAGCCGCTAACGGGATTAAGGCCAGCTGCCTCCGCTGCATCGAGGATGGTGCGATTGGCTGGGGCCGTAGTGGTGATGGCGCTGTCAGAAAAGCGCACGGCCTGCCCTTCGCCGTCCACGGCAACTGGTAGCTCAATGGCCTGGAAGCGCTCTAGCGTGAGCCGCGAATGCTGACCGGCATTACTCCAGTGCTGCTCCACTGCAGTAATCAGTCCGGCCGGGCCGCAGACATAAGTGCGA
>DDBN01000010.1 GCA_002333145.1 Moraxellaceae bacterium UBA2031 | reverse complement strand
TTCAGGGGCAAGCGACATGACGGGCAACTCCATACAGGGCAGAGGTCAGACAGGGCAAACTCAACGAACCAACAGGCATATCTTCAGACCATTTCTGTCTGACCAGCGCTGTGTCTCGCAAGGCACTGCATGGTAGCATATGCAGCTTATTTTTCCGGCTTGGCACCCCCGCCAGGCCCTGTAGCCCCGAGGATGCCCATGAGCCAGCTCTCTCTCGATAAGTCCAAGATCCGTTTCCTACTTCTGGAAGGAGTGCACGAGAACGCCCTGAACGTGCTCAAGTCCAACGGCTACACGAATATCGAGTACCTGAAGACGGCCCTGGACGAAGACGCCCTGATCGAGAAGATCAAGGACGCCCACTTTGTCGGCATCCGCTCGCGCACCCAGATCACCGAAAAGGTGCTCGAAGCCGCCAACAAGCTCATCGCCATCGGCTGCTTCTGCATCGGCACCAACCAGGTCAAGCTCAAGGCCGCCATGGAGAAGGGCGTTCCCGTCTTCAACGCGCCCTACTCCAATACCCGCTCCGTGGCCGAACTGGTGCTGGGCCAGCTCATCCTGCTGCTGCGCGGCATCCCCGAGAAGAACTTCCTCGTGCACCGCGGCGGCTGGAGCAAGTCGGCCGAAGGCTCCTGGGAAACCCGTGGCAAGACACTCGGCATTGTCGGCTACGGCAGCATCGGCTCGCAGCTGTCCGTGATTGCCGAATCGCTCGGCATGACCGTGATCTATTACGACACCGTTACCAAGCTGCCGCTGGGCAATGCCCGTCAGGTCGGCACCATGGACGAGCTGCTCGGCACGGCTGACGTTGTCACCCTGCACGTCCCCGAATTGGCCTCCACCAAGAACATGATGAAGGCCGAACAGTTCGCCAAGATGAAGAAGGGCGCCATTTTCATCAACGCCGCGCGCGGCACCTGCGTGGACATTGATGCGCTGGCCGATGCCATCAAGAGCAAGCACATTGGTGGCGCCGCCATCGACGTGTTCCCGAAAGAACCCAAGGCCAACGACGAGATTTTCGAATCGCCCCTGCGCGGCCTCGACAATGTCATCCTCACCCCGCACATCGGCGGCTCCACGCTGGAAGCGCAGGCCAACATCGGTCTGGAAGTGGCCGAGAAATTTGCACGCTACTCCGACAGCGGCAGCACCCTGTCTGCCGTGAACTTCCCGGAAGTGGCCGTGCCCCTGCAGCCGGGCAAGCACCGTCTGCTGCACATCCACAAGAACGTGCCCGGCGTGCTGATGAACATCAACCGCGTGTTCGCCGAAAACAACATCAACATCAGTGCCCAGAGCCTGATGACCAACGAATCCATCGGTTATCTGGTGATGGACGTGGACAAGGAATACTCCACCGTCGCCCTGGAAAAACTGCAGCACATCGACGGCACGATTCGTACACGCGTGCTGTATTGATAACCCAATGAACCTGGGTGATGTTACTCATCCCCAGCATAGTGCGGAAAAGGTGGGGCGCGGCGGCAGCTTGACGCAGACTGCACTGCGTACTTATTTGCTTTCTTGATTTTTTTGACCACTACAGGCTGGCAGAGGCCGGGCAGGAAGGGATGACAACGACAACGCTGGGGCTCCTACACGCAGCAGCTTGGGCGCCCGGCATGGAAAATCGGGACTGGCTGACCTGGGTCCAAGCCTCCCCTCATGAGCGCATTCAGATTCCCATCGGAGCCGCTGATGCTCCGGCACTGGAGTTCCTGCCTGCGCTACAGCGACGTCGCCTGAGCCGTCCAGCCCGTCTGGCCCTGCAGGTCGCCCACGACTGCATGGCAGGAGAACGTGCCGACCACATTGTCTGGAGTTCCCGCCACGGCGACAGCGGCAAGACGCTGGACATCCTGCATGACCTAGCCAAGGACGAACCTCTTTCCCCGACGGCCTTCTCCACCTCTGTACACAATGCCCCGGCCGGCCTCTACTCCATACTCTTCAGCAGCGACATCCCCTCATCCAGCTTGAGCGCAGGCACAGAAAGCCTGAGCCAAGCCTGCTGGGAAGCCGCCGCCTTGCTGGGCTCCGGCCAGGCCGAACGAGTACTCGTGGTATGTTACGACGAACCAGCACGCAAACCCTATTCCCGCTATGTTGAGGAAAGCGAGGGCGTATTCGCTCTCGGCCTGCTCTTCGGGCGGACCGGCAACTCCCAAGTGCGACTGAGCCGGCGCCGCACCCATGCCGACTTTTCTGAGCCCGAGACCACCGCCTTCTGGCGCTTCTGGCTTCAGCATGAGCCCACGTTCGTGCATGGTCACCATGTATGGGAGCGTGTCTAATGCAACGTTTGGACTTCCTGCGCCGCCTCGTCGGCACCGGTCTGAGCTTCGCACTGTTCGGACTAGGCGGACTCCTGATCGGACTGATCGCCTTCCCGCTGATCCGTCTGGTACACCGCAATTACGACCGGCGCCAGCGCGCCGCGCAATGGCTAATCCACAAGACCTTCGCTTTTTTCATGGACATGATGCATGTTCTGGGCGTACTCGATTATGAAATCCGCGGACTGGAAAAACTGCAGGGCAGCCATGGCGAACTCATTGTGGCCAACCATCCCACGCTGATTGACGTGGTCTTCCTGATTTCGCGCCTGCCACGCGCCGACTGCATAGTGAAAACTGCGCTCTGGAATAATCCCTTCACCCGCGGTCCCGTGCAATCTGCCGGCTATATACTCAATGATGGCTCGCCGACACTGGTCAGCCGCTGCGTGGAACGCCTGCAGAGTGACGCCTCGCTCATCATCTTCCCGGAAGGGACACGCACATCCAAAGGCTCACACCTGAACGACTTTCAGCGCGGCGCCGCCAACATCGCTGCCCGCTCCGGCGCGCCCTTCCGACCTGTTATTATCCGCTGCACGCCGAGTACGCTGACGAAGAACGAGAAGTGGTACCAGATCCCGTCACGTCGCTTCCTCATCACTCTGGACGTGCTTGATGTACTGCCCGTAAACGACATCATAGCGAATGCCGGCAATCCCAGCGTCGCCGCACGCCATATCAACACCATGCTGCACGGTTTTTTTGATAAGGAGCTACAGAAACATGAGCACGCTGGAACGGGAGCTGAAGGAGCTGATCATCTCGATCCTGGAACTGGAGGACATCCAGCCAGCTGACATCGACAGCGCTGCAGCCCTGTTTGGTGAAGGCCTAGGCCTGGACTCGATTGACGCCCTTGAGCTAGGACTAGCTATAAAGAAAAAATACAACGTGCGCCTGAATGCAGAATCCGCCGAAACCAAGAAACATTTTTATTCCGTGCAAAGCCTTGCCGCACTGATTGCGTCCACACGGGAGAACTGAGATGCCTGTAACTGCAATGCAAAGTCGCGACGAAATCTTCGCCACCCTGAAGTCGGTAATGACCGAGCTTTTCGAAATCGAGCCCGAGCGTATAACACCGGGGTCACACCTCTTCACCGATCTCGACATCGACAGCATCGATGCCGTGGACATGGTGGTCCGTATTCGTGAAATCACCGGCAAGAAGGTAAAGCCGGAAGATTTCAAGGAAGTGCGCACGATCAATGACGTGATCGATGCCGTGGAAAAAATGCTCGCCTCATGAAACTGGCCCTGAAAGCAGTTATCGCACTGCTCTTCCTGACATATCCGCTGGCCATCTATTTTGGCCTGGCGCGTTTCGGCGTTGCTCCCTTGGCATGGCTGCTGGCCGGGCTCGCCCTGTTGCGACTGGCGCTAGCGCGCAATGAGCGCATGCTGTGGCCGGTGGCCGCGCTCGCCCTGCTGCTCGGGCTCGCCAGTGCGCTGACGCACAATAGCGAATGGCTGCGCTACTATCCGGTGTTGATGAACCTGGCTTCGCTGGCTGTATTCGGCTGGTCGCTTTTTTATCCGCCCAGCCTGATCGAACGCCTGGCCCGATTACATGAGCCCAACCTGCCTGCCAGCGGAGTGGTCTGGACGCGCGGAGTCACACAGGTATGGTGCCTGTTCTTTGTCATCAACGGCTGCATTGCCTTTTACACCGCCCGCTATGCCAGCCTGGAAACCTGGACTCTATATAACGGTCTCATTGCATATCTGCTCATGGGAATGCTGCTGGGCGGCGAATACCTGCTGCGCCAACGCAGGCGACATGCGACATGAGCAGCACCACACCGAGCCTGGACTGGCTGCATACAGGAACGACGGGCACCACTGTCGTTGCCTACACTAATGCTGGCATCAAGACACGTGAAGACCTGCGCGCAGATGTCGCTGCCCTGTTGCCAGCACTGCAAGCACACCCGGCACGGGAATGGATATGGTGGGAGGTGGACAGCTACCGTTTCCTGACGGGCGCACTGGCCGTGATGGCCGCCGGCAAAACCCTGTTGCTCCCGCCCAATACGACTCAATCCACGCTACAAGCCCTGCGCGAAGCCGGCGCCTGGCCACTCGATGACATCATGACTGTGCCACGAGAGCACAGTGCCGCAGCGTCACTACACCTGTCCACGCAAGTGCCCATCGTGCTCTTCACCTCCGGCTCTACCGGCACACCCAAACGTATCGAGTACCAGCTTGCGCAGCTACTGCACGAAGTGCAGACGCTGCAACATCTCTTCGGTGATCGCATCCAGGGCCGCACAGTACTGGCCACCGTTTCGCACCAGCACATTTACGGCTTGCTGTTCAAATTGCTCTGGCCGCTGGCCACTGGCCGCGCCTTCCTGAGCCGACAATGTGAATATCCGGAACAGGTGGTACAGGCACTGGTACAACATGAACATGCGGTAGTCGTGAGCAGTCCAGCGATGCTCACGCGCTGGCCCACCGACATGCGCTTTATTGCAGACTACATATTTTCTTCTGGCGGTCTGTTACCTGCCGATACCCGAAGCAAGCTCCTGCCGCAGCGCAGCGCCGAGCTGATTGAAGTTCTAGGCTCCTCAGAAACTGGCGGCATCGCCTGGCGCAGCGCCGATAATGCACACTGGCAGCCCATGCCAGATGTGGAATTCCGTATTGTGGCCAGCGATGCGCTGGAAATACGCTCGGACCATGCCAGCCGTCCTGAATGGATAACGACAGGCGACACGGCACACGCAACCGCCGCAGGCGGATTCAGCCTCGGCGCTCGCCAGGACCGTCTGATTAAACTGGAAGAAAAACGCATCAGTCTCGATGCCGTGGAAGCGGCGTTACGCAGCTTGGCCGCCGTGCAGGATGCCCACGTACTGCTCACCACTCGGGACACTCGCCAGGAAATCGCCGCCGTGATTGTCCCGAGCGCAAGCGGCCGTGCGCAGCTTACTTGCGAAGGGAAAGCCACATTCAGTCGCCAGCTGCGCACAGCCTTGCGTACGCAGCTGGAGCCACTGGCACGGCCGCGCCGCTGGCGCTTTCTCGATACCTTGCCGATGAATGCGCAGGGCAAACTCGACAGGAATTCCATGGAATCGCTGTTTGTTCCATCGCCCATGCTACCTGATGTGCTGCATTTGGAGACCACGGGCGACGCGCTGCTGATCGATGCCCGCGTGCCGCCCTCACTGCGCTATTTCGAAGGCCATTTTCCGCAGGCGCCCGTGGTGGCCGGTGTGGCGCAAATTGCATGGGTGGAGCATTTTGCGCGCTTGCATCTAGGCCTTTCGGGCCGCTTCTGCAAGATTGAACAACTGAAATTCCAGCAGCTGCTACGTCCAGCCGCCGCGTTCAGCCTTAGTATCGAATACGAGCGTGACAAGTCACGCATCGTCTTCCGCATCAGTGATGCCGAACACTCCTACTCGTCCGGCCGTTTGGTCTACCATATGGAGGCCGTATGAACACGTTTCGCCCCTGCGCCGTGGTACCCGTCTTCAATCATCCCGCCTTCCTATCAACGCTGGTACATGTGCTACGCAACAACGCCCTTCCCGTCATCCTGGTGGATGACGGCAGCACCGACAACTGCCCCGACCTGATCGCCGAGCTGGCACAGCAGCAAGATGTACACGCCATGCGACATGCCGAAAACCAGGGCAAGGGTGCCGCCATCATGAGTGGTCTGGAAAAAGCGAGGACACTTGGTTTCACGCATGCCTTGCAGGTAGATGCGGACGGCCAGCATCACCTCGACGACATCCCTAAATTGCTGGCGGCCGCGCGCACACGGCCGCAGGCCATCATTACCGGCCAGCCGATATTTGATGCCCAAGTCCCAAAATCTCGCCTCTACAGTCGCTATATCACGCATGTATGGGTATGGATCAACACACTCTCCTTGCGTATTCGCGACAGCATGTGCGGCTTCCGCATCTATCCCGTGGCAGAGTGCTGCGATCTCATCAAGCGCTACGACATGGGCCCGCGCATGAGCTTCGACACCGAGATTTTGGTACGCTATTTCTGGCTGGGCGGTACGATCATCAGCATTCCGACACCAGTCAAATATCTGGCGGATGGCGTCTCGCATTTCCGTCTACTGGAAGACAATCTGCGCTTGTCCGGCATGCATGCCCGCCTCTTCTTCGGCATGTTGCTGCGCATACCCATGCTGCTCTGGCAAAACTGGCAACGTGCATCATGAAACCGCAGACGGGCCACTGGGCTGGAATTCAGGAAAAGGGCGGCAGCTTTTGGCTGGGCCTGATGCTATTTCTCTACCGCTGCGGTGGTCGTTATCTGTTTCGTGCCGTATTAGTCTTCGTGATTGCCTGGTACTGGTTATTTTCACGCCATGCCCGGCAAGCCTCTTTACAGTATCTGCAGAAGCTTCATGACTGGGCAGGTGCTGAATCGCCTTTTGCGCAGCGCCCCGGTGGCGCAGCCAGCTATCGCCATTTCTTGGCATTTGGTAACAGCGCACTCGACAAGATTGCCGGCTGGATGGGCGATGTCCCCGCCGGCGAACTGGTGATTCATGGTCGTGAACACCTTCAAGCACTGTACGGAAAAGGGGCGCTACTGGTGGGCTCCCATTTCGGCAATCTGGAACTGTTGCGGGCCGCCATGTCGGAAGTACCTCAGGCCGTGAATGTTCTTGTACATACCCGACATGCCGAAAGCTTCAATCGCTTCCTGACCACCTTGAATCCGAAGGCAGCCGTGCGACTGATCCAGGTCACTGATATCGGCATGGATGGCGCCATCCTCCTGCAGGAACGCATCCAGGCCGGCGAATGGCTGGTCATTGCCGCCGACCGCACACCGGTGCAATCCAACCGCATGCAGCGAACAGACTTTCTCGGCACCTCGGCAGCATTTCCGGAAGGCCCATGGCGTCTGGCTGCGCTGTTGAAATGCCCGGTATTACTGATCTTCTGCTATCGCGTCAACGGCCGCCATGAAGTGCATATTCAGCCTTTCCGAACATGCATGCAACTGCCACGGGGCGCACGCCAGGAAGCGCTGGCGTGCGCAACCAAGGATTACGCCAATGCACTGGAGGCGCGCTGCCTGCACGCGCCGGAGCAGTGGTTTAACTTTTATGATTTCTGGATGGACGCGCCATGAATGCGATTGCCCAATCTGTGCAACCGACGGTAATTTTCGGGGCCGGCCCGCTTGCCATCACTGACGTCCTCGCCATTGCAGACGGACGAATGAAAGTCGTGTTGAATCCAGATGCGACCTGGCAGGCCCACATCCAGGCCGGTGCTGACTTCCTTGACCGCCTGCTGGAAGAGGATGGCGTCATTTACGGCGTCACCACCGGTTATGGCGACTCCTGTACGGTGGCCATTCCAGCCGCGCAAGTGGCCGAACTGCCGCGTCAGCTTTTCCGCTTTCATGGCTGCGGCATGGGTGCAGCGCTTGATGTACGCGCTGCCCGCGCTGTACTCGCCGTGCGCCTCGCTTCGCTGGCTCGTGGCTACTCCGGCGTGTCACTACCACTGCTGGAACGCTTGGCATGGCTACTCAACGAAAACATCACTCCAGTGATCCCGGAGGAAGGCTCGGTGGGTGCAAGCGGTGATCTCACACCGTTGTCCTATGTGGCCGCTGTACTCGCCGGTGAACGCGACGTGCTTTACCGCGGCGAACGAACGACCTCCGCCGCCGTGCATGCGCACCTGGGCGTAACGCCACTACAACTGCGCCCCAAGGAAGGGCTGGCCCTCATGAATGGCACCGCCGTGATGACCGCGTTAGCCTGTATCGCCTATGTCCGTGCCGAACAGGCGGCAACGCTCAGCAGCCGCATCACTGCCATGAGCGTGCTCGCCCTCAACGGCAATGCCTATCACTTTGACGAAGTGCTTTTTGAACTGAAGCCGCACACCGGCCAACAGACCGTCGCGTCACGCATCCGTGCCGATCTCGCCGCCGAAGCGGCACCGCGCCAGTCTGAGCGACTGCAGGACCGTTACTCACTGCGTTGCGCGCCGCATGTTATCGGTGTCTTGGAAGACAGCCTGCCATGGATGCGCCAGTTCATCGAAAATGAAATCAATAGCAGCAACGACAATCCACTAATTGATGTGCGCGGCCAGCGCGTGCTGCACGGTGGTCATTTCTATGGTGGCCATATTGCCCAGGCCATGGATGCACTGAAAACCCTGGTGGCGAATCTGGCCGACCTGCTGGACCGCCAACTGGCCCAGCTCGTCGATGAGAAACTCAGCAAAGGCCTGCCGCGCAATCTGAGCGGCGCGTCCCACGCGCGACTACCGCTGAATCACGGCTTCAAGGCCGTGCAGATTGCCGTATCGGCGTGGACTGCGGAAGCACTCAAGCTGACCATGCCGGCATCGGTGTTCTCGCGATCTACCGAATGCCACAACCAGGACAAGGTCAGCATGGGCACCATCGCGGCCCGCGATGCCATCCGCGTGCTAACGCTTACCGAGCAGTGTATTGCCGCTCTGCTCTTTGCAACCACACAGGCGCTGTGGTTGCGTGAGCGCCAGGGCGAACTGGTGATAGCGAAATTGAGCGACACACTGCAGTCTACGCTTGCTGCCATGGCCCGTGACTTCGCGCTGATAGAAGAGGACCGTCCGCTGGAAAATGAATTACGCGCCTTACTGTCCCGTCTGCAGACAGGTCAAGTGCAGGAGCTGTTGACATGAGCCAGAAGATATTCAGTAAGGAAGTGGATATCGAGGTTCCCTTCCACGACGCCGACATGATGTATGTCGCATGGCACGGCCACTACCTCAAGTATTTCGAGATCGCCCGCTGTGCACTGCTGGATACCTTTTCCTACAACTACATGGACATGATGGCCTCTGGTTATGCTTGGCCCATCATCGAAGCACATCTGCGCTATCCCGGCTCTGCACTTTTCGGCCAGACCATACGCGTGAAGGCCACGCTCACTGAATGGGAAAATCGCCTGCGCATCGAATACCTGGTGACCGATGCGGCAAGCGGCAAGCGCCTCACCACCGGCTACACCATTCAGGTCGCCGTCAATATCAACACACGTGAAATGCTGTTTGCCTCGCCTTCCGTGCTACTCGAGAGACTCGGAGTGGCTGAATGAAGCACCTGCTACTCGTCCTCCTCACCTTGTGCGCCAGTCTCAGCGTTCGTGCCGATGAGCTACAGAGCATTCTGCAGATGCTCGCCGCCAGGCCGCTGGTACGGGCCGAGTTCAGCCAGGAAAAAACCCTGCCGGCACTGAAAAAGCCGCTGCACTCGGAAGGCCAACTGGTCTTTGCCGGCAAGGAAGGTGTGTTGATGTTCATTCGCAAACCCGTAGCCGCCCAGCTGGCAATCACTCCGAACGTGCTGCTGCAGAAAACTGCACGCACACAAACCCGCCTGCGTCTTGACCAGTCGCCCTACGGCGCTGCCGCCGGCATCTTCAGCCAACTCATGAGCGGTGATGCGAAAAAATTGCAAAGCAGTTTCCATGTGGAAGCCCTCGAAAAGAATGGCATTACCTGGACCCTGCACCTGCGTCCACGCGACAATCGCTTGCAGAAGCTCTTTCGGAAACTGCGTATAAGCGGCGATGCCTATCTGCGCGAGTTGCACATCAGCGACACCAGTGGCGGCGAAACCCTGATGCGACTCACCGAGCACAGCTCTCTTCCTGCCAGTCTGACCGATAATGAACGTGAACTTCTCAAACTGGCTCACTGAACGCCGCTTCCGCGGCCTTGGACTGGCCTGGCTCAGCCTGCTGCTGGTTTCCGGATTGCTGCTGGGCGTGCTCTGGCTGGGCCAGCGTTTGCATGTGCAGACGGATATATACGCGCTGTTGCCCGCCGGTGATTACCTGCCAGCGGTCAGCGCAGCCAACCAGCGCGTTAGCGATACCGTCAACAAGAAGCTGTTCGTGCTGCTAGTTTCCCCACGGGCCGACACCATCGACAAGGCCACACAGCAATTGCTGGCCTCGGCAACAAAATCAGGCTTGCTCACGCCCGCACCCATGACGGACAGCGCGGCCCTGGGCCAGGCCTTGTTTGCGCGCCACAGCGTCTTGCTGAGTGAAACCGATCGCCTGCTTTTGCAGCAAGGCGATTACACGGGCCTCACCGATAATGCGCTGGCACAACTGGCCAGCCCTGTGAGTCCGGTGTCTACTGCGCTGCTGCAGGCCGACCCGCTGCTCTTTTTTCCGCGCTTTCTGCTGGCAAAGGGCAATCATGCTGGCAACACTACTCTGGAAGCAGGCTGGCCAACCCGCCATGAAAGCGGCGAATCCATGCGTCTGCTTATTCTTGAGCTGAGGGGCAGCGCCTTCAGCATTCAGTACCAGGAAAAGCTGATGGCCTGGCTGGGATTGGAAAAGCGGGCGCTGCAACAGCCCTCGCTCAAACTCCATGCGACGGGCACCGTACTTTTTGCCGCCGCCGGCAGCCAGGAAGCACAAAATGAAATCTCCACCATCGGCGTGGGTTCGACCTTGGGTCTTATCCTGCTGGTGTTGCTCGCCTTCCGCTCGCCGCGCCCGCTGGCAACCGAACTGGCAGCGGTGGGCTCGGGTAGCTTGATGGCGTTTGTCGTCACCCACTTCATGTTTGGCGAAGTGCATATGGTGACGCTGGTCTTCGGCGCCAGCCTGATCGGCGTCAGCGTCGACTACTCGATGCATTTCCTCTGTGCCCAAGCCGAAGCGCCACAGCGAGCACCGTTGGATCTCGTGCGGAAGCTGCTGCCCGGCTTGCTCATGGGGTTGCTCACCACGATTGCCGCCTATGTCTGCCTGGCACTTACCCCATTTCCGGGGCTGCGCCAGATTGCCGTTTTCTCCGCCATCGGCCTCACGGCAGCCTGGATGACCGGCATGCTGTTGCTGCCGCGCCTGCCCGCACTGGATACGCGCCATGCGCGTGCCGCTCTCAAGCCTTTGCAGCACTTGCGTGAAAAAATCCCCTCCTGTTCCCGCTGGCAATTCCTGCTGTATGTGTTTTTCATCGTTGTCGCCCTCATCGTGTTCCGGCAGTGGGCCCCCAACGACAACATCAAATCACTGCAAACCATGAATGCGCAGCTGTTGCAGGATGAGCAGGAAATCCGCACACGCTTCAGCGAACGCCAGAGCAGCCAGTATTTCGTGGTGTTCGGCCGCAACAGTACCGAAGTGGCAGAGCGCGAGGAAACGCTGGTGGCGCGCTTGCAAACACTTGTGGTGACGGGCGGCCTGCAGAATTACCAGGCCATGAGCCAATGGCTGCCATCACCGTCGCGGCAACAGGAAAATTTGGCACTACAGCAAAACATTCCCGCCACTGATCTGCTGAATTATGCTGAAGCCACCGGACTGGACGTTGCCGCGCTACAGCGCTGGCAGACCGGGCTCGCCACCAGTCAGCCCCTGACAGCCGCCGACCTGCCCGACCATCCCTTGCAACAACAAGTCTTGAACAAAACAGCCCATATCGTGATGCTGAATGGCATCAATGATTACGCCGCGCTCGCCAGCATCCAAGATCTGCCTGGGGTTCAATTTGTTGATCCGGTACACGACCTTTCTGCGGTCTTCGGCGACTATCGCGAGCAGGCGCAATGGCTGGCACTTGCCGCCACCCTGCTGCTGGCTGGTGTACTGGCCTGGCGCTATGGCTGGCGCGCACTACCAGGCATGATGGGGCCGGTGCTTCTATCCCTAGCCAGTACACTGCTTCTTCTGCAACTGTGTGGCATCATGATCAATCTCTTCAACGTCATGGCACTGTTCCTGATTCTCGGCATCGGGGTGGATTACGCCATCTTCTACCGTGAATCCTATGCTGACGATGGTGCTGTCGCTGTCGCGGTCTGCTTGTGCATGCTCAGCACCGCACTCAGTTTCGGCCTCCTCGGCTTGAGCCAGACCCCTGTTATCCGCGCCTTCGGACTGACCGTACTCTTCGGCGTCATCACTTCATTTATTTTTGCAACGTTACTGACACGCAGCCGCAAAGATCCCGCCATGGAAAAAAAATCATGAACCAGACCATTCTTGTCATCGGTGCCGGCCCCGCTGGTGCAACTGCCTCTGCACTACTGCGTCAACGCGGATACCGCGTTATTGTGATAGAAAAACAGCACTTTCCTCGCTTTTCCATCGGTGAATCCCTGTTGCCCCAATGCATGGAGATTCTGGAAGAAGCCGGCATGCTGGAAACGGTCAAGGCCAATGCGGACCGCCTTAGCTTCCAGTTCAAAAACGGCGCAGCTTTCAAACAGGGTGAGCGTTATACCGATTTCAATTTCGGCGAGAAATTCACCCCGGGCTTGGGCTGGACATGGCAGGTGCGCCGCGGCGACTTCGATAAGTTGCTGGCAGACAGTGCCGCCGCCCAAGGCACGGAAATTCGTTACGGCCATGAAATCCTGACAGTGGATATCAGTGGCGATACACCTGTGGTGACTATTCGCGGCGAAGACGGCACCTCCTATACGGAAACCCCCAGCTTTGTGCTCGACGCGAGCGGCTTCGGCCGCATCCTGCCACGCCTGCTGAATCTCGAGGTGCCGAGCAACTTCCCAGTGCGTCGTGCCATATTCACGCACGTCATGGACCACATCAGCGACCCCGTCTTCGACCGCGAAAAAA
This sequence comes from Moraxellaceae bacterium UBA2031, assembly GCA_002333145.1. GTDB lineage: Bacteria > Pseudomonadota > Gammaproteobacteria > Pseudomonadales > Moraxellaceae > UBA2031. Next base: position 9,370 of record DDBN01000010.1, on the reverse strand, counting down.
TACGCGTAACCGTTCATCCAGAAGAAAATCATGTCTGGTGGTGGCTGATCCCCTTTTCCGACGGCCGTGCCTCAGTTGGCGTGGTGGCGTGCGAGGAATTCTTTGCCAAGTACCAGGGCACAAGCGAAGAGCGTTGGCGCGCCATCCTAGCGGAGGATGAAGGCCTCTCTACCTTACTGGCGCAATCAACTGTCTGCCAAGAAGTTCGTGAGCTGGGCGGCTACTCCGCCGATGTAAAATCCCTTTATGGGCGCCACTTCGCCCTACTCGGCAATGCCGGTGAATTTCTAGATCCGGTATTCTCCTCCGGGGTTACCATCGCCATGAAATCCGCCAGCCTTTGCGTGCCGCTGCTGGATCGTCAACTGCAGGGCGAAACGATCGACTGGGAAAACGATTACGAGAAAACATTGCGCCGGGGCATCACTGTTTTCCGCGCTTATGTCGAAGCATGGTATGACGGCTCCTTTCAGGACATAATCTTTTCACCCAAGCAGTCACCTGAAATCAAGGCGATGATCTGCTCACTGCTGGCCGGTTATGCCTGGGATGAAAAAAATCCCTTCAACCGCGATGCCAAACGCCGCCTCAGCACCATCACCGAGATTTGCCGTGATACATCCATAGAAACCGATGCCCTACTGACCATGGAGGGCACTACGCCGTGATGGGTTCTGTCCTGCGCTCCGTAGTGCCTTTTCTGCTCGGCACTCTTCTGCTGACGGGCTGCGCCCTGCAACCGGCAGAAGGCCTGCCTGGCAAAGAGGCATTAGAGGAACCGCGGACACTCACCCAGCAGATTGAGGCACGCTGGAAGGATTCTTCTGGCAGCCTGCTCACCATCCTGCAGGTAGAAAACGGCGAGCTTGATTTTCTCGCCACTACGCTGCTGGGCCAGGAGGTCTTTCATCTGCATTACAACGGCGTGACGCCGATATTGCTCAGCCATAGCGATACACTGCCGCGCCACTTTCGCGCCGACTATCTACTGCGCGATCTGCTCTGGGGACTGTGGCCCGCCACCAGCCTTCGCCCGGCGCTGGAAAGAGCTGGACTGGTGCTGGACGACAGCGACGCAACACGCACAATCCATGCACGCGCCGACAAGGGCGGTAGAGTTGTGCTCAGCATTCAGCGGCGGGGCCAGGGGATTTTTCATATCGAAAATCCGCGTTTCGGTTATGTCCTCGATCTGAGTCCGGCGAACACCGGAGAAAAGCCATGATGGCACGGCGCAGCGGCATTCATGCCTTCAGCATGCTGTCGGCACTCGGCAGTAACCACACCGACATACTCCGGCATTTGTTCACGCCCGGTGTCACCACACTGACAGCACACGACGACCTTATCCCCGGCAAGACCGTACACGTTGGCGCAGTTCAGACTGCATTGCCTGTTGTGCCAGATGCCTTGTCGCGCTTTGCCTCACGTAATCTGCAACTGGCACTCGCCGCACTGATGCCCATTCAGGATCAACTTGCCGCCGTAGCGGCGCGTTTTCCGCTTGATCGCCTCGGCATCGTGCTGGGCACCAGCACCTCGGGCATCAGTGCGGGTGAGGCCGCCATGGCACAATGGTTCAATACGCAGACACTGCCGGCACACTATCATTACGCGCAACAGGAAATGGGTGCACTGGCACCTGCCCTGCAATATTATCTCGGCTGGCAGGGCCCGGCTTACTGCATTTCCACTGCCTGTTCTGCCAGTGCCAAAGCCATGGCCAGCGGCCAGCGCCTGCTGCAGTCCGGGCTCTGCGATGCAGTACTGGTCGGCGGGATCGACAGCCTCTGCCGTCTCACGCTGAACGGTTTCGATGCGCTGGCGTCGTTGTCTGCCACGCGCTGCCGGCCACTTTCCAGAGATCGTGACGGCATCAATATCGGTGAAGGTGCGGCACTCTTCCTACTTACGCTGGATGATGCGGAAGTAAACCTTCTCGGCGCCGGCGAATCCTCCGATGCCTGGCACATTTCTGCACCGCATCCCGAAGGGCGCGGCGCTGAGGCCGCCATGCAAAGAGCGTTGCACCATGCCGGCATCGACAAAGAATCGCTGCACTATCTGAATCTGCATGCCACCGGCACACCGCAAAACGATGCCATGGAAGCGCGTGCCGTGCACCGTCTCTTCGGTGATACGCTGCCAGTGAGCGGCACCAAGCATCTGACCGGCCACTGCCTGGGAGCAGCTGGTGCCGTGGAGGGTGGCATTGCCTATCTTTTACTGGCCAATAGCAATACGCAGTTGCCGCTGCACGCCGACTTCATTGCAGACCCTGAGTTACCACCGTTGCAAACCACCACTGCCTTGCATCGCCTCCCTGCTGGAGCCGCGCACATCATGAGCAATTCATTTGCCTTTGGCGGCAGCAATATCGCCCTGATTCTGGGAAGAGACTGAGATGCAATCACACTCCATTCTGGATCTGATCCCGCACCGTCCGCCCATGGTGCTGCTGGACGAAATCCTCGAACAGGGTCCTGAACATATGCGTGCGCGCATGCGCGTCAGTAACGACAAGATGTTCGTTGACGTCGCCGGCAACTTTCCCGCTTGGGCCGGCATTGAGTTGATGGCGCAAACCATTGCTGCCTATGGCGGCTTCCAGGCACGTGCGCAAGGCCTGCCGGTGCAGGTCGGTTTCCTGCTTGGCACGCGCCGCTATGAAAGCGAATGCGCCCATTTCCCCCCCGGCACCGAACTCACCATCAGCGTACATAAGTTGCTGATTGATGAACAAGGACTGGGTGTCTTCGAATGCCGCATCGACAGTGAAGCCGGTGCCATCAGCGCCAACCTGAACATTTATCAGCCACTCGATCCGGACACCTATCTGCAACAGGGACAACCATGAGCAACACCATGAACCAGACCACCTCGCGCAGCATCCTCGTCACCGGGTCCACACGAGGCATCGGCCGTGCCATCGCACTGGCGCTGGCCGATGCCGGCTTCGATATTGTGGTGCACGGCATCAACAACCGTGACGCCGCCGCTGCCGTGGTTGCCGAGATCGAGACGCGTGGCCAGCAAAGCCGCGCTCTTTTTTTCGATGTCGGCGACCGCGATGCCTGCCTACAGACCATCTCCACCGACATCGAAAAACACGGTTGCTATTACGGTGTTGTGCTCAACGCCGGCATCAGCCGTGACAACGCCTTTCCGGCCATTTCAGGCGTTGATTGGGATACTGTCATCCACACCAATCTCGACAGCTTCTACAATGTGCTGAATCCGCTCATGATGCCAATGATCAGCGCACGCAAGAGTGGTCGCATCGTCACTCTGTCTTCCGTATCCGGCATCATGGGTAATCGTGGCCAGGTGAATTACAGCGCCGCCAAGGCCGGCATCATCGGCGCCACCAAAGCGCTAGCCGTAGAACTGGCAAAACGCAAAATCACCGTGAATTGCGTCGCCCCCGGCCTCATCGACACTGATATGGTGAACGCCCATGTTCGCGAGGAAGCCCTGAAAATCATTCCAGCCCAACGACTCGGCACCCCCGAAGAAGTCGCAGGACTTGTTGCCTTCCTGTGCTCCGATACGGCCGCCTATATCACGCGCCAGGTTATTTCTGTCAACGGAGGCATGCTCTGATGAAACGCGTCGTCGTCACCGGCATGGCCGGTATCACCTCGCTAGGCCATGACTGGGACAGCATCGCCAACGCCGTTATCGAAAAACGTAATGGCATCTGCCGCATGGACGAGTGGGATATTTATGCCGATCTCAACACTCGTCTCGGGGCACCGGTACACGATTTCACCGTTCCTGCACATTTCACCCGCAAGAAAACCCGCAGCATGGGCCGTGTTGCACTTATGTCGACCGTCGCGGCAGAGAAATCACTGCGCGATGCTGGTCTTCTCGAGCATCCCGTGCTGAAAAGCGGCCACACTGGCATCGCATTTGGCTCTTCTACCGGTAGTACTGATGCCATTCGCGATTTCGGCTCCATGCTCATCAATCACGATGCCCGCGGCATCAATGCCACCTCCTATATCCGCATGATGAGCCATACCGCCGCGGTGAACGTGGCGCTCTATTTCGGCCTGCGCGGTCGCACTCTGCCTACATCCAGTGCTTGCACCTCCGGCTCCATGGCCATCGGTCAGGCCTATGAAGCCATCAAGTACGGCAAGCAGGCCGTCATGCTGGCCGGCGGCGCCGAAGAACTCTGCGCCAGCGAAGCCGCTGTCTTCGACACCATGTTTGCCACCAGCACGCGCAACGATACGCCCCATCTCTCGCCACGCCCCTATGACAAGGACCGCGACGGCCTCGTAATTGGTGAAGGCGCCGGCTGCATCATCCTAGAAGAACTGGAACATGCGCGCGCTCGTGGCGCACACATCCATGCCGAGCTGGTCGGCTACGGCACCAATTCCGATGGCGCCCATGTGACGCGGCCGGAAGCAGACACCATGGGCATCGCCATGCAGCTGGCGCTGGAAGATGCCGGCCTGCCTCCCACAGCCATCGGCTATGTGAATGGTCATGGCACCGCCACCGACCAAGGCGATGTCGCCGAGACCCAGGCCACTCGTCATATACTGGGCCACACGCCCATCAGTTCGCTGAAAAGCTATTTCGGCCACACTCTGGGTGCTTGTGGAGCGGTGGAGTCTTGGCTCAGCATCGAAATGATGAACCGCGACTGGTACATTCCTACGCTCAACCTGACCACAGTAGATGACCGCTGCGGCGATCTCGACTACCTGCAAGGCGAACCCCGTCGCATGCAACACGAATACGTGATGAATAATAATTTTGCTTTTGGTGGTATTAATACCTCACTCATTTTTAAACGCTACGCAGCATGAAGGTCACGCATCAAAGCTATGCCTGAGCCCATGAAGAGTATTCGTGTTTACTATGGTGACCTGACTGAGTTACCCCCTCTGCCTGAGCAGATAACCAATGCGCACCCATGCTCACCCGCTGAAATATCTGCATCACAACAAACCAGCCTATGGCTGCGCAAACTACTGGCACTCGAGCTATGTGTTTCTGCGCACGATCTTGAGTTTACGTATGGCGAGAATGGCAAACCCGCTCTTGTTGAGCACGCCATCAGCTTCAATCTGGCGCACACCGACAAGGTATTTGCACTGGCGGTTTCACATGATCTGCCTGCGGTAGGTATTGATATTGAAAATAGCGCACGCCGGCTTCGCAACCCAGCTGCCTTTGCCGAAGCCTGCCTTGATCCTGACATGCTGCAACAGTGGCTGCAGATCGCAACAACAGCACGATCGGATTTTTTGCTCAGGCACTGGGTACAACGCGAAGCGGCGGTTAAAGCCTCTGGCACAGGACTGGCCATGGGATGGTCCGTTTCCATTCATGCCAATGAGGCGATAGTTGCCGGAACAAGAATTACTTGCCCACACTACCTGCTTGGCCAGCACTATCTGGCGCTAGCATGGCCTGCCAGCACCAACAAAATGCCCGCCATTACGTGGCGGGCATTAGGCACAGAATGGCCGATCACTACTCTCTGATCTGAATAATTCTGTCATTGTCAAAAATCAGTTCAACGCGATTATAACGGCTCTGCCAATAAATCCACTTATCTGAATCCAGTGACGGAGTGGCATGTGCTGGCGGATAACCACGCGCAAACAGAACCGCTGACTTTTTCATTCCCACTTTCAGCACACCATCCTTGATCGCTTTCTGTATTTCCTCATTATATCCATCCAGTGATACTGGCCTTTCTCCCAATAATAGCGCCTGTATGTCTTTAATATCTTTCTGAGTGTATTTTTTGACATTAACGACATTAACGACATCAACAGGCGTCCCACCCTTCAATTCCAGCTCAATAGATTTTCGACCAATATCAACAATCTTCACCATGGAATTAATGGGCACCACACCACCACGTGCGTAATTAGTGGTGATATAACGCCCCTTCTCATAATAGAATGAGTGCTGGGTATAGAACGTCTGGCCAACACCCTTGTCACCGGCCCAGACATGAGCACTCCCTGCCGCAAATAGCACCGCCATCATGGTGCGAATATAAAACCCCATTATCTTTACCCTTTTTTAAAAAAAACCACTAATGATAACTGTGACTGAAACCTTATTACAAGGTAAAGCCATGAGACTGATATCGATCAGAGCTGGACTGCTCATACTTTGTGCTCCATTTCCAGCCACCGCAAAGATCCCCGGGGAAATCGCAACCAAATCCACTATCGCGCGTCCGGTGTGGCTGGGCAAGATCAAGAGGCCTCCGGGTGTGGTTTATACGATGTGTCCGGGTGCGGAATGAATTGCACTTAACAAGACCGATTACGGAAATGCAGTCTGGTAATCGTTGTAACTGGCACGGTGTTGAAATAGCAAAAAGTAACTCCGAACTGCAGCAGGCCTTGCCGTCCTGAAGGACGGCCTGCCACTGCTGACAACACGCTGATATTGCGAAGAAATACAAGGCCCGGCGTTGCCGAGCCAATAACTCAATCATACAGAGTCGACGGGAGGTCTCTTACGGACTTGTTATGTTTATTTCTCCAGAAACTCCCTCTTTTTCATCATATATTCTTGATCTGATATTAGCCCTTCTTCATGCCACATCTTCAGTCTCTTTAATTCCTCAGTCATATCAATAGAAGAACTAGAATCGGGTATTGATTTTCTATAGGCATCAACCATTTTAGGTGAATAGCCTGCCAATAACTGATTGATTACAGGGTCCATCTTGGAGTCAACGCTTGCCCACTTGTTTAATGCAAGCCCACCTTTTCCGTTCAGATGATACTCAGCATACGCAATTTTCGTTCTATCCTTGTGGAGATGTAGTTCAGCGTGGTGCAAGTACATCCCTAAATCCCAAGTCTTTAAGGCGGTATAGGTCAAGTAGTAATTACAGTGTTTTGGCTTTTCTTCTTCATACACTTCTGATGTTATGCCGTGCCTATGCAAACCTCTTTCTATTACTCCAGGAAACTCACCGACAATAACTTTAGGGTTTTTCTCTATACATACGTGATGCACTTTGTGCTTATCTGGATTTAATGCATTAACTTTAATGCTCGTACATGCTGAAACAGTGGTTAAGGTTAATATTACTAGTACTATTCTCATGCTTTCTCCTAAAACATAACGTTGGAATTCAGGGCGGCCGGTGGCGGGCCTGCCTGACACTGGGCCGGCCCTGGAATGAGTATAAAAAGACCTCCCCTGATCTTGCCCGCCCCTGCCGGACACCCTATTAAGCGAATATCATACGCAACAGAAGCGCTCCATGACAAAGCAAGTTATCAAGAAGAAGCCTTTCCGCAAGCAGTACACTAATAACAGGCGACTCATAACGGCCGCCATAAGCCGATCCGTAATGTACGTTTCTGGGGCCCTGGAAAAGCTGCAGCATATCGACGGCACCATCCGTACCCGCGTGCTGTACTGATCAGGCAATTGATCTGATAAAGTTGAACCCGTAAAAAAGCCGGCTTTTTTATTTCGCCTTTAATGCAAATAAAAAACCCGCAGCCGCATTACTTGTGGCCCTTGCCCTTGTGCCCGTTGTTGCCGTTTTCATGATGCCCCTGATTGCCGTCGCCGCCATGATTACCCTCGCGGTACTGCGGCACATAAACCGTGTTGTACCAGCTATCCTGCACAAAATAGACAGGACGGTTGCAGGCATTATAGGCACCGCAATGCTTGCTCCAGTTTTTTGCATGTCCCGGCGGCACCCGCATGTAAACCGGCTGCATCACCTGCCCCACGTGTACGCGCTGCACATACTTCGGCTCTGCATAAATCAGCCGCGGCCGGAGTGTGTTACCGATATCAATGGTGCCGTAAAAGCCCGGCTGCCCGACAGTCACCGAGACACCGACATCGGTGCGAAGGCTGGAGTAATTGCCACGGCAAGCGTGACCACTCCCAATAAGCGTTTCATGGCGATTTACCTTCATTCAACTGGATATCCGTTTGACGCCCAGACAATCAAACGGCTGACTCACTAAAGCAGCCATGCTACTTGCAATAGGCCCTATCAATGCTGCCTGCAAGACATATCCAGTCAACCCGCCAGAATCGCTTCAAATAAACTTAAAAGGCCATGCCTTATATGACAAACCAGACTTCCTGCGTGCGCTAACGCACGCAGGAATGGCGCCAGAAATTGCCTACGCTTTTTCTTCGCAACCGATAAACCGGTAAACACCAGCCCCGATCACGGCACCTGCAATCGGGGCCAGCCAGAACAGCCAGAGCTGTGCCGTTGCCCAGTCACCAACAAAAACCGCGACACCCGTACTGCGCGCCGGATTCACCGAGGTATTGGTGACGGGAATGGAAATGAGGTGAATAAGGGTAAGGCCCAAACCAATCGCAATGGGCGCAAATCCTTTCGGTGCGCGCTTGTCCGTAGCGCCCATGATGATGATCAGAAACATCATGGTCATCACCACTTCCGTTACCAACGCAGAGGTCATGTTGTATCCCCCTGGTGAATGTGCCCCATACCCATTGGACGCAAAACCTGCAGACACATCAAATCCTACCTTGCCACTGGCAATCACAAAAAGCACACCCCCTGCCACTATCGCCCCTAGGACTTGCGCTGCGACATACGGCAGCAATTGGTTGGCCGGAAAACGGCCACCAGCCCAAAGCCCCACCGATACCGCCGGATTGAGGTGACAGCCGGAAATATGGCCGATGGCAAACGCCATGGTCAGTACGGTCAAGCCGAAGGCCAGCGCAACACCATAGAAGCCAATNNGCGGCCGCCAAGACTGCGCTGCCACAACCACCCAATACCAGCCAGAAGGTGCCGATAAACTCCGCGCCGTATGCTTTCATCATGATCATCCTTGTTTTTTTAATGCCCAAAATAGGACCTTGAGCAACTTTTAGAACAAAAATGCACAATTAACCAGTACGTAACTACCATGGAACAATCACCTGCCGCCTTCCCACCGCCCGCATCCCCCTCTAGACTCAGTAGTGTTCACATTTTGCCCCTGCTCTCCGGAGACACCATGCGCCTTGCTCGTCTACTGCTCGTCCCTGTCCTTGCCCTTTCTAGCCAACTGGCTCTGGCTGCCCGTCCTACACTGGCCGTGCTCCCCTTTACCGTGGATAAGCAGGTAGTACTGGTAACCTCCAATGCCATTCTGACCGGAACAATAGAGGGGCAGACCTCGCTACTGACCGACGAGTTAATTCATCAATTGGTGGCCACGCGCAAGTTTGATGTACTAGAACGCCAGCGCGTGGATGATCTGGTGCGTGAAAAAGAGTTTCAGAGCAGCGACTACGCCTCTCCGGAAGAGGCCCCAAAAATTGCTCAATTACTGGGTGCCGACTACTTTGTTCTGGGGCGCGTCGATAATATGGG
>DDBN01000065.1 GCA_002333145.1 Moraxellaceae bacterium UBA2031 | reverse complement strand
GAGCCTGAAGGGATCGTAAAGGGCTCGACCAGAAATGAACGCAACGCCCACACCACAAAAAGTACTGGAAAGAACGACTTGGCGTACTCAATCACAATGGGGTCTTTGGCACTTTCTGTACGAAAGCGTTTAAGCACCGCTGCATCCAGCGCCCATAGCGCCCCAGCGACCAATACTGCTACTGTCAAAATCAGTGCGAAATCCAGATCCATACCACCCTCTACATCAGTTCATGGCAATGCTGACCCAGCATTACTTGTCGACCTTGAGTATTGCCAGAAAGGCTTCCTGCGGAATTTCCACACGCCCTACCTGCTTCATGCGCTTCTTACCTTCTTTCTGCTTATCCAGAAGCTTTCTCTTNNGCGACATCAAACATCTGCCGAGGAATCAGTTCCTTCATTTTGTCGGTGATGGCATTGCCACGATAACGGGCATTATCCACGTGACAAATGAGGGCCAACGCATCCACGCGCTCGCCATTGATAAGAATATCCACCCGCACCAAACGCGATGTCTCAAAACGGCTAAAGGAATAGTCCAACGAAGCATAACCGCGTGATACCGACTTCAGGCGATCAAAGAAATCGAGCACGACTTCGCCCAAGGGGATGTCGTATGTCAGAGCGACTTGCTTGCCATGGAACAGCATGTTTTTTTGCACGCCACGACGCTCTTGCGCCAACTTAATCACGTCGCCGACAAACTCGGGTGGCACCAAAATATGACATTCTGCAATCGGTTCACGGAACTCTTCCACAGAGCCGATATCCGGCAGCTTTGATGGGTTGTCCACGGAGACTACATCGCCATTTTTCTTGACGATTTCGTAGATAACAGTGGGAGCCGTCGTCAGCAAATCAAGGTTGTACTCGCGCTCCAGACGCTCCTGCACAATTTCCATGTGTAGCATGCCGAGGAAGCCACAACGAAAACCAAAGCCCAGTGCATCAGAAGATTCTGGCTCATAGAACAGGGCAGAGTCGTTCAGCTTGAGCTTGGCAAGCGCATCTCGGAAAGGCTCATAGTCATCAGAAGAAATCGGAAACAGACCAGCATATACCTGCGGCTTTACCTTCTTGAAGCCGGGCAGGATATCAACATTCGGCGTTGTCGATAGTGTCAGGGTATCGCCCACTGGCGCTCCGTTAATCTCCTTGATACCGGAAATCACAAAACCCACTTCGCCGGCTTCCAGCAAACCCGTTTCCTGATGTTTGGGATTAAATACGCCAACACTGGTGACGAGATGCGTCTGGCCGGTGCTCTTTACCAGAATCTTGTCGCCCTTCTTCACGCGACCGTTCTTGATGCGCACCAGCGACACCACGCCCAAATAGTTATCGAACCAGGAGTCGATAATCAACGCCTGCAGTGGTGCCTCACGATCACCGACTGGCGCAGGAATACGATCCACCAAAGCATCCAGTAACTCTGGCACACCCAGACCCGTCTTCGCGGATACACGACAAGCATCTGTCGCCTCCACGCCAATCACCTCTTCAATTTCCTTGCACACAGTTTCCGGATCGGCCTGTGGTAGATCGATCTTATTCAGGACTGGCATTACTTCCAGGCCCTGCTCAAGTGCGGTGTAGCAATTGGCTACCGACTGCGCTTCTACACCCTGTGCCGCATCCACTACCAGCAAGGCACCTTCACAGGCCGCCAGTGAGCGCGATACTTCGTAAGAAAAATCGACGTGGCCAGGCGTATCAATAAAGTTCAGCTGATAGCGCTGACCATCCTTTTTGGATGTGTGATAAAGGGTGACCGAGTGCGCTTTGATGGTGATACCGCGTTCACGCTCTAGGTCCATGGAGTCCAGAACCTGAGCCTGCATTTCGCGCGCTTCAAGCCCTCCGCAAAGCTGAATGAAGCGGTCAGCCAAGGTGGATTTACCATGGTCGATATGGGCGATGATGGAGAAGTTACGGATATGCTTGATGTCGGTCACAGAGGGCTACCACAAAGAGAGTGTCGCAAAGGAGGGGGATTCTACCCGAGTCGGCGGCTGGCCCCAATGAAAACGGGGCCTTAGCCCCGTTTTTCTTATGATCTCCTCACTTTTTGTCTTTTGCAGCGGGCTCGGCCGCCTCCAGACGCAAAGGTAAGATCAACGGTTGACCCCGGCGGCTAACAGACATCGGCACAGCCTTGCCTGCGGGCAATGCCTTGGCCGTCTCTACAAACTGCTGAACAGTGGCCAATGGCTTGCGGTTGAGCGCCACGATCACATCTCCTGGACGCAAACCGGCATCAGCACCAGCACCCTCAACAACCTGAAGCACCACTACCCCGCCTTCTAGCTTGAGCTGTGCTTTTTCCTGTGGATTCAGATCACGGATAGAAATACCGAGGCGATTGATGTCGGGCTTGTCTGATTTCACCTTAGCGGCGGCTACATCCTCATCTTCTGGCAGGGGAGCTACCTCAAACGCCAGCACCTTGATTTTGCCATCACGCACCACTTCCAGCGGCAGCTTGTCACCCACCTTCGCGCGCCCGATGAGCTGTGGCAACTCGGAAGACAGACCAATATCTTTGTCATTAAATCGGGTGATGACGTCACCGTCCTTCAGCCCTGCCTTTTCGGCGGGGGTTCCCGGCAATACCTTGGACACCAGCGCACCCGCTGGTTTGGGCAAGCCATAGGCCTCGGCCAAATCACGGGTTATGTCTTGAGTGACCACACCCAAATAGCCACGGGCCACATGGCCATCCGTCTTCAATTGCTCTACTACTTCCATGGCCACATCAATGGGAATGGCAAAGGACAGACCCATGAATCCCCCAGAACGGCTATAGATCTGCGAGTTGATGCCAATAACCTCACCATTCATGTTCAGTAATGGCCCACCCGAATTGCCGGGGTTGATGGCCACATCCGTCTGGATAAAGGGCACATAGGACTCATTGGGTAAAGCGCGAGACTTGGCGCTGACAATGCCGGCTGTTACAGAATAGTCAAAGCCAAAAGGGGAGCCGATCGCCATCACCCACTCACCCACCTTGAGCAGATCCGGGTTACCCATCGTCATGGCGGCGGGCAAGTCTGTTGCTTCAATTTTGAGCAAGGCCACATCCGAACGTTCGTCCGTACCGATCACCTTGGCCTCAAGCTCGCGTCGATCCGCCAGGCGTACCAGTACCTTGTCCGCCCCTTGCACCACATGGTTATTAGTTAACACATAGCCGTCATTGGAAATAATGAAGCCAGAGCCAAAAGACTGCCGATCACGAGGGGCTTGTGAACCAAACTCCTCGCCAAAGAAACGCCGGAAAATCTCTGGCACCTCCTGCTGATTAGGCATGGTGCGTCCCTTGCTCTTGGCTGAGGCACTGATATTCACAACTGCCTTACTCTGATTCTCGGCCAGCGGTGTGAAGTCAGGCAGAGCCGCCTGAGCTAAGGGCACTACTACGGCCAGACACAGGATGGCAGCAGACCTAACTACCTGACGAGCCAAACGCATGGGAACCTCCTTGAAAGTAGGGCTTTGCACTGAGCAATATAAGCAGCTCCGCGGATGGCCCAAAAATTAACGATGCTCCGCCGTGCTGAACAGTGTGGAATTGTAAGCTCGCACCAAAGAGATTCTCGTTTTGCCGGATTTTAGTGACCGGACATCCATCGTATACTTTCAGAATCAGCGACACTCCGGTCGTCCATCTGGCGCTTTCCATGTCTGACCATCTGTACGACGTTCTCATCATCGGTAGCGGTGCTGCCGGATTGACTCTGGCCCTCCGCCTAGATCCTTCCCTGCGTATCGCGGTCCTGTCCAAGGCTGAGCTCACCGATGCCAGCACTTACTGGGCACAGGGAGGCGTTGCCGCCGTACTGGACGAAACCGACTCTACCGACTCTCACATCGCCGATACGCTGGTGGCTGGAGCAGGCTTGTGCCACGAAGATGCAGTGAAGTTCACCGTTGAAAACGGGCCAGATGCGATCCGCTGGCTGATTGATCAGGGTGTCAGCTTTACCCTGGATGCAGCCGCCCAGCCTCACCTCACCCGTGAAGGCGGTCATTC
>DDBN01000117.1 GCA_002333145.1 Moraxellaceae bacterium UBA2031 | reverse complement strand
TATAAAGTCCTGGCGCCACCTCCCTCAGCTCATCACGCAAGTGCCGAAGTGGTCGCGGATTACTTGCGCTGTCGTAGTCCAACAAAACACAATCTTCACCATCAAACAGTGACCGGCCGATTCGGGTACGAAAGCCGAACCAGCGTCCGCTGTAAAAAGGCAGACGCACACGATTGTCGCCATGTCCGGTTTTTCGGGCACGCGTGTCAAAGCTTTTGCCTTCCCAAGGAAAAAACCGTGAGGCGGCAATAAAGCGTGTAACGCGCTCAAACGGTGTCCCTTCAAGCATATTCACCGCCAGTAATCGCCCGCGTGCAGATCCGTTCAACACCGCCAGATTGGCCGGTACCGCGCCGGCCACATACAGCTCACCCAACTCAGCCGCATTAAGCTTGGCCAGATCATCCAGCGTCAGAATGGTCTTGTATGCCGCCGTTACAGTCACCGGTGTATCCTCCTTTATCTACCGACCCAAGCTTAGACTATCTGCCCCCACCCGATGTTTAATCTTCAGTGTGCATGCCATCCACTTTTTGGAAGCCACGTGGCAACTTGGCGCCTCGACGGCCGCGCTCACCACGATACACCTCCAGATCTGACGCCTTCAGTGTGATATGACGCGAGCCCGCTAGTACGGTGAGCTTTTGGCCATCGACCAGCACCACAACGGCCAACACTGTCTCACCCTCATCTGGCGCAATATTCATCAGCTTGTTGCCCTTGCCCTTGGTTAGCTGTGGCAGATCCTTTACCGGGAACACTAACAAACGGCCCTCAGTGCTAAGCACTGCCAGCATATCTGTCTCTGGAGCATTCACCACGGCAGGTGCCAACACGGCACCACCTTCAGGCACGGTAAGTACGGCCTTGCCATTTTTATTGCCCGCTTCCATATCGCCCAGCGTGGTCACAAAGCCATAGCCCGCACTGCTGGTCAGCACCACTGCCTGCCGGTTTTCGCCCATCAGCAGACCGCGGAACTGAGCACCCGGAGGCGGGTTAAGTTTGCCGGTCAGCGGCTCGCCCTGTCCGCGTGCTGAGGGCAGCGTACTCGCCAGCAGCGAATACGTGCGCCCAGTCGAATCAATAAAGTGTGCCAGTTGATTACTACGGCCCTCCGCTTTGGCGAAGAAACTATCACCTGCCTTATAGGACAGTGCCGTTGCATCGACTTCGTGACCCTTGGCCTGCCGTGCCCAACCCTTCTCAGAGAGAACGACTGTTACCGGCTCACTTGGCATAAGCTCAGTATCGGAAAGTGCCTGTGCTTCTTTGCGCGTGACAATCGGAGAACGGCGCTCATCGCCATACTTGTTCATGTCTTCAGTGAATTCCTTCACCAGCAACTTCTTCATTTCTGCGTACGAGCCCAGTATTTTTTCCAGGCCCTTCCGTTCAAGTGCCAGCTCATCCTGCTCGCCACGAATCTTCATCTCTTCCAGTTTAGCGAGATGGCGTAGCTTTAGATCAAGAATGGCTTCTGCCTGAATCTCAGAAATACCAAAGCGATCCATCAACACTGGCTTGGGTTTATCTTCCTCACGGATGATGCGAATTACTTCGTCAATATTCAGGAAGGCGATCAGCAACGCATCAAGAATATGCAGGCGATCAATCACCTTGTCGAGACGATGCTGCAAGCGCCGCCGTACGGTGAGCAAACGAAATTCCAGCCACTCCGTAAGGAAGTCCATCAGGTTCTTTACCTGAGGACGACCATCAAGACCGATCACGTTCATATTGACGCGATAAGTGGACTCCAGATCGGTCGTTGCAAACAGATGATTCATCAACTGCTCAATATCGACTCGATTTGAACGTGGCACAATAATCAGGCGCGTCGGGTTCTCATGATCGGACTCATCGCGTAGATCGGCCACTAACGGCAGCTTTTTGGCCTGCATTTGATCAGCAATCTGCGCCAATATCTTGGCACCAGACACTTGATGCGGCAGTGCCGTCACCACAATATCGCCATCTTCTATTTCGTACACAGCACGCATGCGGTAGCCGCCGCGCCCTGTGGCATACATGTTGATGAGCTCGTTGCGCGGGGTAATAATTTCAGCGCGCGTCGGCAAATCAGGGCCTTGCACAATTTCGCATAACTCATCGAGCGAAATGCCCGGGTCTTGAAGAAGCGTGATGCAGGCCTGTGCAATTTCTTTCAGGTTATGCGGCGGTACATCCGTTGCCATGCCCACGGCGATACCGGTGGTGCCGTTAAGCAACAGGTTTGGCAAGCGTGCCGGCAACACCTTCGGCTCGTCCATGGTGCCGTCGAAATTAGGCTGCCAATCCACCGTGCCCTGATCGAGCTCACTGAGCAGCACCTCGGCGTAAGGCGACANNACGTCACCCACGGTACGCGCCGATTTTTTGTACTTGGCCGTATTCTTGAGCCCTAACTCGCTCATCGCATAGACGATACGGCGCTGCACCGGCTTGAGGCCATCACCAATATGCGGCAGTGCACGATCCATGATCACGTACATGGAGTAGTTCAGGTATGCCTGCTCAGTGAAGTCCGACATCTGTCGGCTTTCATTATTGTCAAAATCAAGATTCAACGAATCAGTCATTACATTTTTCCAGCATTAGATCCCGTTACCTTTTCTCGGCAACAGGAAACAAATCATAATTCCACTGCAACCAGGTTGCCCTTGGTCTCAAGCCAGCTTTTGCGATCGCCGGAGCGTTTCTTGGCTAGCAACATATCCATCATCTCGGTCGTTGCGGCTAGGTCATCCAGTGCCAGCCTCACCAGCCGGCGTGTATCCGGGGCCATGGTGGTTTCACGCAACTGCAGCGGGTTCATTTCACCCAAACCTTTAAAGCGCTGCACATTGGGCTTGCCACGCTTGTGCTCTGCTTCCAAGCGATCAAGAACACCACGCTTTTCATCTTCGTCCAGCGCGTAGTAAACCTCTTTGCCAAGATCGATACGGTAGAGCGGCGGCATGGCCACAAAAATATGACCCTTTTCTACCAAAGGACGGAAATGCTTAACGAACAGTGCACACAGCAACGTCGCAATATGCAGCCCATCCGAATCAGCATCGGCGAGAATACAGATCTTGCCGTAACGCAGCCCATCCAAATCATCNNAATTTCGCCGGAGTCCACTTCCCATGTATTCAGAATTTTTCCGCGCAGCGGCATCACCGCCTGAAACTGGCGGTCACGTGCTTGCTTAGCAGAGCCACCAGCGGAGTCCCCTTCCACCAGAAAAAGCTCTGAGCGAGTGATATCCGAAAGTGAGCAGTCGGCCAGCTTGCCAGGTAGTGCCGGGCCCGAAGTAATTTTCTTACGCGCCACCTGCTTGCTCTGACGCAAACGCTTTTGTGCATTATTGATGGCCAATTCAGCCAACTGTTCTGCCACATCGGTGTGCTGACCCAGATACAATGCAAAGGCATCTTTTACTACACCGGACACAAAGCTAGCAGACTCACGCGATGACAACCGCTCTTTGGTTTGCCCCGCAAACTGCGGATCCTGCATTTTGAGTGACAATACAAAAGCACAGCGGTCCCACACATCGTCTGGCGATAGCTTTACGCCACGTGGCAGCAAATTGCGGTACTCACAAAAATCACGCAATGCATCCAGCAGCCCGGTACGCAGACCATTCACATGCGTACCGCCCTGCACGGTCGGAATCAGGTTTACATACGATTCCTGCACCAGCTCACCGCCTTCTGGCAGCCACTGTATCGCCCAGTCCACCGCCTCCTTGGTCGACGCTAGACTACCGACAAAAGGCTCATCTGGAAGCGTGATGTATTCGCGTGTCGACTCTTTCAGATAATCCGTGAGACCGTCTTCGTAAAACCATGTCTCGGACTCCCCCGAATTCTGGTCATTGAAAACAATGGTGAGCTTGGGGCACAACACGGCCTTAGCCTTGAGCACATGCCTGAGGCGAGACAAGGAGTATTTAGGGCTATCGAAATATTTCGGATCTGCCCAGAACTGCAGCGTAGTACCCGTCTGTTTTTTTGGGCATGAATCAATCACGCTGAGTGTCGTGGCCGCATCACCATTACGAAACTCTTGGCGATGCACCTGGCCATCACGTTTTACCGTGACGATTAGATGCTGCGACAGGGCATTGACTACCGAGACTCCGACACCATGCAAGCCACCGGAGAACTGGTAATTATTGTTGGAGAACTTCCCCCCCGCATGCAGGCGCGTAAGGATAAGCTCGATACCTGATACTTTATGCTCCGGATGGATATCCACGGGCATACC
>DDBN01000147.1:9068-9953 GCA_002333145.1 Moraxellaceae bacterium UBA2031 | reverse complement strand
CGCGCAGAAGCGTTTTCACCCAATAGCATATGGGTTTGGGCCATCTGAACACGACAAGGCCCATTCTTTGGGTCTACCGCTAGACAGCGCTCAAAAGCAAAGGCTGCTTCGGTATGACGGCCTATCGCAATAGCCGCACGGCCTAGCAGGTAGTCATAGCCGGGTTCGCCACTGCGCTCATCCTCTACAGGTGCAAGCAAGTCATAGGCATCTTGATTGCGTTGCTGACTCAGTAACTGCTCGGCCTGCTGGAGTAGCTCATCAGCATGAACTGGAGCAGAAAGGGCGACTAGCAGGCAAATGGCTAGGCGAGTTGGGGTAAGGGGGAGACGCAGCGACATATTCGGATCCCTGAATGTGTACAAAAAATCAACAGAACAATCTCTGATTCTAGGCCGGCACTAGCGACAAATACCATCCCTTAAACAGGCGGGGTAGGCTTTTTTTCAGTATCGACCCGTCTTATTGCCGTACTAGTGCGGAAGATTGTGTCTATTCGGGTGCCTGCTATGGCAAAAGAGACACACAGACACAACACCAGGCCGACTGCCGATGAGCCGCTGGGGTTGTTACAATGGTAGCTTGGTTTCCAATATATGGCAGTCCCGACATGACCGGCGCACGCAAACCCACTGTTCTGCTCATCCTTGATGGCTGGGGTCACTCCGACGAAACCCGTTACAACGCCATTGCTCAGGCCAATGTCCCTAATTACAACCGTCTTTGGCGTGAGAATCCGCACACATTGGTTTCAGGGTGCGGCATGGATGTGGGTCTGCCTCATGGTCAGATGGGCAACTCTGAAGTGGGCCACACCAACCTGGGTGCCGGTCGCGTTGTCTATCAGGACCTTACCCGTATTACCAAGGCCATTATGGACGGTGA
>DDBN01000147.1:0-9008 GCA_002333145.1 Moraxellaceae bacterium UBA2031 | reverse complement strand
GTGGGAATTACTTGCGCATGGCAAGCCAGAGTTCACCGCAGCCTCCGCGCAAGAAGGGTTGGCCGCTGCCTATGCGCGTGATGAAAATGACGAGTTTGTAAAACCTACCCAGATTGGTGCGCCAGCCATTGTGAAAGATGGCGATAGCATTGTCTTTATGAATTTCCGGGCAGATCGTGCGCGCGAGATTACACGTGCCTTTGTTGTTAAAGACTTTAAGAAATTTGATCGGGGTGCTGTGCCAGCTTTGGCGGCTTATGTACAGCTCACTGAGTATGCGGCTGATATTCCTGCAGCCGTCGCCTATCCGCCACAGTCACTTAACAATGTGTTTGGCGAATACATATCCAATCTTGGTAAAACACAATTACGCATTGCTGAAACTGAAAAATATGCGCACGTTACGTTCTTTTTTAACGGGGGACGCGAAGAGCCGTTTGCGGGCGAAGATCGCATCCTGATTCCTTCGCCAAAAGTAGCCACATTTGATCTCAAGCCGGAAATGTCTGCCTACGAAGTAACTGATAGGCTGGTAGAGGCGATTGAGAGCGGAAAATATGACGCTATTATTTGCAATTATGCTAACGGTGATCAGGTCGGGCACACCGGTATTTTCGCCGCCGCGGTAAAAGCAGTAGAGGCCGTGGATCTTTGTATTGGTCGCGTTGAAGCGGCGGTGAACAAGATGGGTGGTGAAATGTTTATCACCGCCGATCACGGCAATGTCGAGCAGATGTTTGATGACGCATCACAGCAGCCGCTGACGGCGCATACTACCGGCCCGGTCCCCTTTATTTATGTTGGCCCGCGTAAGGTGAAGTTGCTGCAGGGCGGCGTCCTTGCCGATGTGGCGCCAACGCTACTCAAGCTTATGGGTATTCATGCCCCCACTGAAATGCAGGGACGATCCCTGGTGGAATTTGTCTGAGTGAATATGCGTCGACTGATGTTGCCTGAGTTGTTTCGTGGTGTGGCCTTGGTGCTGGTACTGGCCAGTACAACGGCTGCCCTAATGCCCGCTACGGCAATGGCGGTCAATGAAAAAACGGCGAAGGCTCACAAGCCTACGGTCAAGAAAAAAACTGTTCATAAAAAGCCAGCACAGAAAAAAAGCACAGTAAATAAAGTAAAGGTAATCCCCAAAAAATCGACCAGCATGGGGGCTGCGCAGAAAGACTTAGCCAATGTGCAGAGCCAGATTCGTGCCTCTGAAAAACGTATTCAGCTAACCCGTGAGCAGCGAGCACAGAAAGAAACGGAGCTCAAAGAGGTTGAGACCGAAATCACCGAGCTGCGCGGTAGCGTGGATGAAGTACAGGGCAGTGTACAGGTACGTGAGCGCAAGCTTCAGAAGCTACGTGTTGAGCGTTCAGAGCGTTTGGCAGATCGCGAGCGGCATGTAATACAGATCAAGTCAGACTTGCGCCTGGCTCAGCGTCAAGGTGGCGATGACCACTACAAGTTGCTGCTCAACCAAGAAGACCCGCAGAGCCTTTCCCGCTTGATGAAGTATTACGGCTATGTTCAACAGGCGCGCTCGGCGCGAGTCATTGCGCTGAATGAAACGGTCGCGCGGCTGGAGGCCATCGAAAAGGAAGAGCAGTCTGAACTTGCCGAGTTGAAAACGCTGCAGGGGCAGTTGCAAACCAAGCAAAGCAAGCTGGCACGCGCGCAAGACACGCGTAACAAAGCCATCAGGGTGCTAAGTGCTCGCATTGAGTCTGAAGAAGATCGTATTACGCGGCTCAAACGAGATCAGCAAAATCTGCAGGCGGTGATGAATCGATTAGAGCGTGTCGCTCGTGAGGCCGCCGAACGCGAGGCGCGCCGTCAGCAGCAAGAACAAGAGAAGCGCGCCCGTGATGCGGCGCTGGCCCAGGGAAAGCCTGCGCCGACACCGACTACCCCATCAAAGCCTATGCCTGAAAAAGCATGGAGCTCGGTGCCCGATTACCGGCCACAACCGTATAACGGCAAGTGTGCCTTGCCTGCCGACGGTGGCATTCGTTCACGCTTCGGTACGGCGCGTGCCGGTGGTTTGCGTTGGAATGGCATCGTCATTGCTGCGGCACCCGGCAGCCCCGTACGTGCGGTGCGCCCCGGCAAAGTAGCCTACGCGGATTACCTGCGTGGCTATGGATACCTCATTATTGTTGATCATGGCCGTGGCCTGATGTCGCTTTATGGTCAGAACGACAAGCTGCTTAAAAGTGCGGGTGACAGCGTCGGCGGGAATGAAGTGATTGCTTCTGTCGGTAGTGATGATGCCAGCGAGGCCGCCGGATTGTACTTTGAAATTCGCCATCGGGGCCGCCCAAGCGATCCAGCGGCTTGGTGCAGTTTCAAGTAACCAGTAACCAGTAACCAATGGGCAGTGGTAGCGTGTTAGAAGACTAGCCACTATGCTCGACAACAAATGTCACTGCCGGCGCTGTGCGGGTAGACGGAGAGGTTTGATGCGCATTCAGAAGGAATGGCTTTTGTTGTTGGCTCTGTCAGCTCCCGCTATGGCGGTTGAGTCAGCCCCAGTGCCCACCTCAGATAATCATGACGAAGCCGCGACAGTAAAAGCACCACAGGCACGCCTGCCATTGGATGATATGCGTGCTTTTGTAGAGGTGTTTGAGCGCATTCGTGCCTCTTATGTTGAGCCAGTAGAAGATCGCACTTTATTTGAGAATGCGATCCGCGGGATGCTCTCTTCGCTTGATCCGCACTCTGCCTATTTAGACTCCAAGGATTTTGAACAACTGCAAAATACGACCAGCGGTGAGTTTGGCGGCCTTGGCATTGAAGTGGTTATGGAGGATGGGCTGGTGCGCGTGGTGTCACCCATTGACGATACACCCGCTGCTCGTGCAGGGATTCAGACAGGGGATTACATCATCAAGTTGGACGGCAGTGCAGTACAGGGCATGACGCTGGCTCAAGCGATTGGCTTGATGCGTGGTAAGCCGGGCAGCAAGATTATATTGACGGTAATACGCAAGGGCGAAGAGCCACGTGAACTTACGCTGGTGCGCGCCAAGATCGAAACATCGAGCATTAAGGGCCGGTTGCTGGAGGAAGGATACGGCCTTATTCGTATCAGCCAGTTTCAGGTGCATACCGGGCGTGACTTTAATCGCGATGTAGAAAAGTTGCGGGTAGAAAGCAAAGGCAAGTTGCGTGGGCTGGTACTGGATTTGCGTAATAACCCCGGTGGCGTTTTGGATGGTGCGGTAGCCGTGAGTGATGCGCTGTTGGAATCCGGCATCATCGTTTCTACGCGTGGTCGTCAAGAAGGTGCCGGTCAGGAGTTCTTGGCCACGCCGGGCGATGTACTGGCCGGTGTGCCGGTAGTGGTGCTGGTGAATGGTGGTTCAGCGTCGGCTTCCGAAATTGTTGCAGGGGCCTTGCAAGATAACCGGCGTGCATTAGTAGTCGGCACCACCAGTTTTGGTAAAGGCTCGGTGCAAACTGTGTTGCCACTGAATGCAGGTAAGGGCATCAAGCTCACTACCGCGCGTTACTACACGCCGAGTGGCCGTTCTATTCAAGCCGAAGGCATCAAGCCTGATATTGTGGTTAACCCGGCACGCGTGAGTGTGCTGGAAGGTGGCTTGAGTGTGCGCGAAGCAGATCTGCAGGGTCATCTTGGTAATGATGGTAAGGCAGCAGAGAAAGCAGCCGCAGATAGCAAGGCAAAGGCAGACAGCAAGACGCTTGTTGAGCAGGACTATCAGCTCAATGAGGCGCTGAATATTCTTAAGGCCGCCGCTTGGTCAACACTGCCGACTGTGACGCCTGTAGCTCCGCCAGTAGAAAAAGCGGCTTTGACGCGCACATCTGCTGCAGCCGGTTGAAATTTTCATTGATATAAAAAAGGCCGGAATTATTCAGGCCTTTTTTATGGATGAAATGTGTTAGTTACAGTCGCATTTCAATGCCGCGCTCTTGCAGATATTTTTTGGCTTCAGGAATGGTGTACTCGCCGAAATGAAAAATGCTGGCTGCAAGCACGGCATCGGCATGGCCCAGTAAAATGCCATCGGCCAGATGCTGCAGATTGCCAACGCCGCCGGAAGCAATCACCGGGACGGATACCGCATCAGAAATCGCACGCACCAGTGCCAAGTCATAACCGGCTTTGGTGCCATCGGCGTCCATGCTGGTCAGCAGTACTTCACCCGCGCCGTAACGGGTCATGCGTTTCGCCCACTCGACCGCATCAATGCCCGTCGATTTGCGTCCGCCGTGTGTGAAGATTTCCCAACGGCCTTCGGCGACTTTCTTGGCGTCAATCGCAATTACAATGCACTGCGCACCAAACTTGTCAGCGGCTTCTTTTACAAAGTCGGGGCGCACAATGGCGGCAGAGTTAATGCTGACTTTGTCTGCGCCAGCATTGAGCATGGTACGAATGTCTTTTATTTCACGAATGCCACCGCCAACGGTCAGCGGTACAAATACTTCCGATGCCATGCGCTCGACTGTTTTCACAGTGGTGTCGCGGCCTTCATGAGTGGCCGTAATATCAAGAAAAGTAATTTCATCCGCGCCAGCGGCATCGTAGCGGCGTGCGATTTCTACCGGGTCGCCGGCATCACGAATATCTTCAAACTTCACGCCCTTCACAACGCGGCCCTTGTCCACATCAAGGCAGGGAATGATACGTTTTGCGAGGCTCATAATTCACCTTGTTGAGATCGGCGGGTCGGACTGATTTAGCTGGTCTGGAATATCAGGCCAGTTTTTTCTGAATACGTTTCAGTTCTTTCAAAAATCGTTCGGCCGCAACAGTAGGTGCCCAAGGCTCCCATGGTGTGCCGCCGTAAGTGGCCATGAGCGGATCACGCTCCAATGGTTTAAACGGAATCTTGAGGACATGCTTTACTTCGTCGCGCGTCCAGCCAGCAACATGCACGGCCTCACTGGCAGCAGCAATACGATCGGCTTTCTTGTGTTCAATTTTTTCGTCAGCGGTCCAGTAGGTCAGGCCGTAACGTTGGAATACTGCATCCTGTAGTCGCCCGGCCAGCGCATGAAAGCCATCACCGAGGAACGGTTTTAATACCGACAACGGATCAAAGCCCAGCAAGCCTTCATCGGCATCGTGCAGCAGTTCGCGTAACTCGGCTCTTGCGGTTAGTCCGGTCGGCTCAGCTTCGCGGCGCAACGCGAGCACGGCCAGAGAATGCTGTGCTACAGATAACGGCAAAGGCCATGCGGAGTGACCACCCCAGCGGTAGGTGCGCGCCAAACCAATCGCCAAGTCTTCGTCTTCCCAGTCAAACAGCGTGGGGTTGAGCAGGTCCAAGCGTTTGCCGGACGGCAGGCGAACCCAAGCGCGCGTGTCGTCCGTAATCATGCTTAAGGTGCGTCCGCCAATGTTTGCGCTTCGGCAACATTAAGCGTGCCTTCGTAAATCGCACGGCCCGTAATAGCGCCGATGATGCCGCTGGAGGCCACTANNCGAAACTGCTTGGCCAGATCGACCGCTTTTACGGTGGACACTTCAGCCCAGCCATCGGTGGCAACAAGGCCATCTTTTGCATCAATGCCGACAATAATTTTCCCGGGAAACGCTTTGCAGGCTTCGATCACAAACTGAGGGTCTTTAACGGCCTTGGTGCCGATGATGGCAAAAGACACCCCCGCTTTTACATAAGCTTCAATTGTTTCTAGCGAGCGTATGCCGCCTCCAATTTGGATAGGCAGCTGCGGATATTTTTTCGCAATGGCCGTGACGATCTCGCCATGAATTGGCGTGCCGGCAAACGCACCGTTCAGGTCAACCAGATGCAGGCGGCGCGCACCTTGATCAACCCAGTGTGTGGCCATGCCAACGGGATCATCAGAAAATACGGTGTCGTCTTCCATGCGGCCCTGCTTCAGGCGCACACATTTACCGTCTTTCAAATCGATGGCGGGAATAATCAGCATGGTAGTTGTCTCATTGCACAGTCATCCGCAGCGCACGCATACGGGTGAAAAGAAAATATCAGGGTGCCCAGCTTAAAAAGTTCTTCAGTAGCGTCAGGCCAGCGGTCGAACTTTTTTCCGGATGAAACTGCACGGCAAAAATATTGTCACGGGCCAATGCGCAGCAAAAATCTAGCCCGTAGTGTGATTTGCCGGCCCACAGTTCTGCTTCAGTTGGCGCGCAGTAATAGCTGTGCACAAAATAGAAGCGGCTGCCGTCGGCAATGCCATTCCACAGTGGGTGTTTCTGCGTTTGCCAGACTTCGTTCCAGCCCATGTGCGGCACTTTCAGCTTTTCACCGTTCTCGATACGGTCATTGCCAAAAAACTTCACGTCACCTGGATAGATATCCAGGCCATTCACGCCGTTGTTTTCTTCGGACCGGGTCAGCAATGCCTGCATGCCAACACAAATACCCAGTAGTGGCTTGGTGCCAATAATTTCGCGGACTTCCGCATCAACACCGTGATGTGCCATCTCTGCCATGCAGTCGCGCATGGCACCCTGCCCCGGCAGCACAATACGATCAGCCGCACGCACGCGCACCGGATCGTTGGTGACTTCCACGCGAGTGGCTCCTACATGCTCCAATGCCTTGGCAACCGAATGAAGGTTGCCCATGCCGTAATCAAGAACAGCAACTGTCGTCATGAATTACAGGCTGCCTTTGGTGGACGGCATGATGCCTTGCATGCGCGGGTCCATTTCCACGGCGGCACGCAGTGCGCGGGCAAACGCCTTGAACACGGTTTCAATCTGGTGATGGCTATTGATGCCGCGCAGATTGTCGATGTGCAAGGTAAGGTTGGCGTGGTTCACAAAGCCTTGGAAAAATTCATAGAACAGGTCCACATCAAAGTTACCGACGCGAGCGCGGGTAAAATTGATGTGGTATTCCAAGCCAGGGCGACCGGAGATGTCCACGACCACGCGTGACAACGCTTCATCCAGCGGCACATAGGCGTGTGCATACCGACGAATGCCCTTTTTGTCGCCCAGCGCCTTGGCAAAGGCCTGCCCCAGCGTGATGCCGGTATCTTCGGCACTGTGGTGATCGTCAATGTAAGTGTCGCCCTCGCAAGTAATATCGAGGTCGATCAGGCCATGACGAACGATCTGGTCCAGCATATGGTCCAGAAAAGGCATGCCGGTGTTCAGCTTGCCCTCGCCGGTGCCGTCCAGATTGATGGCAACGCGAATGCGGGTTTCGTTGGTATTGCGGATTACTTCAGCTGTGCGAGCGGTCATGGGAGGGCCCGTATTTTTAGCAAAAAAACATTATACCCTGCCCGCCCCTCGCCGGCATCCATCCCGGTCGCCGGGGCTACAAACATCAGGCTTTGTGCTAACGTCCGCATCGTCCTGTGTATCGCATGGAGTTATTATGCCTGTTCTGGTTTCGGTTGCTGCCCACCCTCTATCTTCGCAAATTGCGGAGGAACTGGAGAAGGTTTATGCCGACTCGCCCGAGTTTGCCAATGGTGCCGATGCAGTGCAGGCGCTAGAAGATGCCGCTCGTGATGGTGAGTCACTCTATCTGGGCGTTTTCAACGACCACGTTATCGCGTCTGTACTGGTGCGTGGCGACAGCGAAAGTCGGCATATGCGCTACCTCTGCGTGCATCACGCCACACGGGGCCGAGGGGTGGCAGATCGCTTGGTGGCCGAAGTGCGCCGCCTCGAAAAAGAGCAAGGAACGCGCTGGTTGGCGACAGACTTTGATCTGACGCAGGAAGGTATTCCGGAGATGTTGCTGGACCTTGGCTTTATTCCCCATGGCGAAACCGGTCACTATCGCGCCCTTGTAGCGACTGACTGATAGTTGGCGCTTGCTAACCCTCTGTATATTGCCGTTAAAGGCTTCTCATGAATATATGGCATTCCGGCAGAGTCGCCTTGCTGGCCACTCTGCTGCTGGCCGGTTGCAGCTTGCACCGCCCAGCTTCTGAAACGGTTATCCCCAAAGCGGTCATTCCTGAAAAGACCGAGCCACCAAAAACCANNTAACCTCTTGCCAGCGCCTTGCCCGTCGCCCCGAATGGCAGCCGCTTTGCCTTGAGGCCCGCCAGTTGGATGCGGCCGATACGGCAGCTCAGCAAACATTTTTTGAGCGCCGTTTTCGGCCGTGGCGCATTGCCACCAGCACCGGTGCCGATTCCGGTCTGATCACCGGCTATTACGAAGCCCTGCTCACGGGTGGGTTAAAAGCCGCTCCCGGCCGAGTGCCGTTGTACGGAGTGCCCGATGATCTGCTGGTGCTGGATATCGCCTCTCTTTATCCCGATCTAAAAGGGCAGCGTCTGCGTGGCCGTCTGGACGGACGCACGGTGAAGCCCTATTGGAGCCGAGGCGAGATTGCCGACGGTGTGGCCGGACTTGATAGAAAGGTGTTGGCGTGGGCAGATAACGCCATCGATGCGTTCTTTCTGGAAGTGCAGGGCTCGGGCCGAATCCAGTTGGAAGATGGTCGCCTGCTGCGCCTTGGTTATGCCGACCAGAACGGCCACCCCTATAAGTCCATCGGCCGCTGGCTGGTGGATCAGGGGGAGCTGACGNNGCTCTTAACTTGCCGTTGACCGACGGCGCCAGCATCGCGGTAGATCCAAAATTTATTCCACTGGGCAGCCCGGTGTATCTGACCACCACGCGCCCCGATAACCAGCAGCCACTGACCCGTTTGATGCATGCCCAAGACACCGGCGGCGCCATTCGTGGCCCAGTGCGTGCGGACTTTTTCTGGGGCTTTGGCCATGATGCCGGCGCATTAGCCGGGCGCATGAAGCAAGAGGGACAGTTGTGGCTGCTCTGGCCGGCAAGTTTACCGTTGCCGGAAGGTAAGTAAGGGCAGGAGTCAGTTGGTGGCGGCCGCGTTATCTCGTGAAGAAAACCGGCCCAGCCAGTCGACGAAAGCAGCGGGAATCCGTACCATTGCCGCTGCAGCGCACTTACCCAGTGCCTTATCCCTGCATGCGGGCGTCGTATAATGGTAATACCCTAGCTTCCCAAGCTAGAGCCGTGAGTTCGATTCTCATCGCCCGCTCCA
>DDBN01000043.1:17444-29194 GCA_002333145.1 Moraxellaceae bacterium UBA2031 | reverse complement strand
CTCATCATGATCAAGCGCGCCCTTCTCGCTTTTACGCTCACGGTTCCACTCGCCGGCACCGCTATCGCCGCGGATACTTACACCCAGACTAAATACCCTGTGGTACTCGCTCACGGGATGTTCGGTTGGGACAAAATGGCCGGGGTTATCGATTACTGGTATCAGGTCCCACAAACCCTCAGCAAAGGTGGCACGCGCGTCTACACCACTCAGGTCGGCGGGCTGGAAAGCTCTGAGGCCCGTGGCGAGCAACTGCTGAGCCAAGTACAAACCATTTTGGCCACATCCGGCGCCCAAAAGGTGAATCTGATTGGCCACAGCCATGGCGGCCACTCTGTTCGCTATGTCGCTGCCATGATTCCTTCCCGCGTGGCATCAGTCACCACCGTCGGCACCCCCGCTCAGGGCTCTGCTGTTGCCGACTTGGTTATGAGCGTTGATGCGGCCTCTCCCACGGCCGGTACGCTGGCCGTGGGCTTGCTCAACAGCGTGAACGATTTGCTCAAACTGCTGACCGGCGACAAGACCGTATCCAATGCCCGCAACAGTCTCTACTCCCTGTCCACCAAAGGCTCAGCCGAGTTTACCCAGCGCTTTCCGCAGGGCATGCCGACCACTGCCTGCGGCCAAGGTGCCGCAGTAGTAAATGGTGTGCGCTACTATTCATGGGGCAGCACCAGCGTAAGAACCAACCTACTCGACCCCGTTGATATCCTGTTTAGCATCACCTCGCTTGCATTTAAGGGCGCGCCGAATGATGGCATGGTGGGCAAGTGCAGCAGCCATGTTGGCGTGGTTATTCGTGATGATTACAAAATGAACCACTTTGACCAGGTCAACCAGTTCTTCGGTCTGCGCGACATTTTTGGTACCGACCCGTTGCCACTCTACCGCCAGCAGGGCAACCGCCTGAAGAATGCAGGCCTCTGAGTAATCAACATCTCAATGAAACAAAAAGAGCGCCTCTATGGCGCTCTTTTTGTTTCTGTTCGCGGCGTGAAAACCTGCCGGCATCAATCATCCCTGCAATTTTTTTAATAGCGTTATTGCATTAACCTCGCCCTGCACGCGCAGAGTCTGGCGCTCGTCTCCGTTGCTGTCATAAAACAGCATCGCAGGTGGGCCATACAATTTAAGCCGCTGCAGCAAGTCGCGCTGAGCCGGTGTGTTGTTGGAAAGGTCCAACTGCACACGGCGCAGGGGTGCCATAGCATTTATAACCGCCAAATCACGGAAGGTGGTTCGAGCCATGTCCTGACACGCAACACACCAGTCTGCATACACATCTACCACGGTCTGCTCACCCGCACTGACGGCAGCAGCCAACTGCGCTTGTAGCTCAGCTTCAGTGCGCACTGAAACAAATTGCACCTCTGTCATCGGTGCAGTTGCCGCCATCGCAGATGATGTAAAGGCCGCCAGAGGACGGCGCGGATCATCCTGACCTGTGGCGGCGCCAATCATCAACAAAATGGCGTACAGCAGCAGGAGTGCCGCTAAGCCCTTCCAAAAACGACCAATACCCGCCGCAGCTGGCTCCAGCGCTCCCATGCTGACTGCCGATACGCCAATCAATAAAGCCCACAACAATAAAGCCAGAGGACCCGGAATAACCCGAGCAACCAGCCAGATCGCGACGGCCAACATGCCAACACCAAACACGCCTTTTACAGCCAACATCCAGTTGCCGGCGCGGGGCAATAAACGGCCACCCGTTGTGCCGATCAGGATCAACGGCGCACCCATGCCCAAACCCAAGGACAATAACGCCAATCCTCCTAATACGGCGTTGCCGGTCGAGCTGATATAGACCAACGTACCTGCCAGTGGTGCCGATACACAGGGGGAAACCACCAGTGCCGACAGCACGCCCATAATGAAAACGGCCGTCATGCGCCCGCCCTTTTGGCGCCG
The DNA here is from genome assembly GCA_002333145.1 of Moraxellaceae bacterium UBA2031. Lineage (GTDB taxonomy): Bacteria > Pseudomonadota > Gammaproteobacteria > Pseudomonadales > Moraxellaceae > UBA2031. Next base: position 27,280 of record DDBN01000043.1, on the reverse strand, counting down.
TGCCATCTCATCCATACGATCACGCAGGATGGCGGGCATCTGTATTTCATAGAACCCGAACATGCTTAAGGACAGTGCGACAAACACCAACGCAAAACCAACCAGTACCGCCGGCGTCTGCAGCCAGAGCTGAATGTTGGCCCGAGCACCAAAATACCCTACCAGCGTGCCTACGAATGCATAGGTGGACGCCATGCCAAGAACATAGGCCAACGACAGGCGGAAGGCTCGACCCACGGTAAGCAACGCGCGGTCCTCGCCAGCAACCAAGCCAGACAAGATGGGCATCATGGGGAAAACACAGGGTGTAAAAGTTAGCCCGAGCCCCAACACAAAGAAGGTCAACAGCACCAAGGGGAAGCTGGCATGCCCGAGAAACCCGGTAATACCCTCTGCTTCGTTCAGGCTAGTGGGTATCGGTGTGGTGACTGCTGTAACCGGTGTTGCCGAAGCAGATATTGGGTTTGTAGCAGCAGAAGCCGCTAGTGTTAACGGTAGCGTGGCCGTCTGCGGTGGGTAACACAGACCGGCATCGGCACAGCCCTGGTAATTCACCAACACCGAAAGCGTCTTACCCGCCGCTAAAGCGGGCACATTCTGCGCTTCCAGCACAGCACGAGCATCGTCATGAAATACCTCCATACGGCCAAAGCTGGGGTCATTTTTAAATGTTGATGGTGAGAGAAACTGCAAGCCCGATAATCGCATACCCTCTGCAGGCACTTGCGCCATGCTCGCGCTCATCCTGCTCTTGTACAGGGCATACCCAGGTGCAATCACCCAACGCAAACTCAGCCGATTCTCTCCCGCAGCTACCGCCTCTAAACGAAAAGCCTGATCAACCGGCAAAAACTCTTCTTCGCTAGCAATACCGCTGAAATCCGGCACCTCTGCCTGTGCCGGCAGAATTTGCAGGCCGAGCAATAACATCATGGTCAGCAGAAAACGCATAAGACATACCTTTGTCGTGATGAGCTGATTCTAGTGAGCCTAAGGCGGACAACGATTAACGCCAGCTTAAGAACCTCTGCCAAATCACAAAAAATCCTCATGCCTTAAGGTCGCGTTAAGGATGCGCGCTCTAGTCTTGCCAGCAACCGGAGGGAAACTATGTCCACGATTCTGCATCGCCTACTGCTATTGCCTGTACTGCTATCGGCGGTGCTGTTTAGCAGCGCCCACGCCACCGCCGATCTCAATCTAGATGCCTACAAGGGCAAAGTGGTTTACATCGATTTTTGGGCCTCCTGGTGCGGCCCCTGCAAGCAATCCTTTCCGTGGATGAAAGCGATGCACGAGAAGTACAACAAGGAAGGACTGGTGATCCTGGCGGTGAATGTGGACCAGGAAAAGAAAAAAGCCGATGACTTCCTCAAAGAATTCACGCCTGATTTTCCTGTGATTTTCGATAGCACCGGCACACTGGCTACGCAATTCAAAGTACAGACTATGCCATCCAGCTACATGCTTGACCGCGAAGGAAAGCCCCGCTTCCGCCATCTTGGCTTTCATGATGGCAAACGTAATGTTTATGAAAAAGAAATTCGCGACCTGCTTTTTGATACCACCAAATCTTCTGAGGAAAAACGATGAACAAGACACTGGTGCTCGTGTTGATGGCGAGCCTTCTCGGTGCCTGCAGCTCACTCGGGGTAAAGCCCTGGGAACGTGATCTGCTGGCAAAACAATCGATGCAGTTCAATGCCTATCCAGTAGATAGCGGACTGGACGATCATATTTATTTTAGCAAGGAAGCGGCCAGTGGTGGCCGTGGATTTGGCGGGGGTGGCTGCGGATGCAACTGAAAAAATCAAAAGGCCTGACTATTGCTCATGCCATTGCCCAAGCCAGTGCGGTCCTGCTTGGCGCTACCGCTCCTCTTGTCTCTGCACATGCCGATGATCATGGCTGGCAAGTTGATACGGCGGCACTTTTTTACACGGAAAGCGATAGCCGTGTACAAGCGGCCGAACCTGTGATCAGCATGAAAAAGGACATGGGTGACGAGAAAATCCTCAACCTGAAGTTGGTACTGGACTCACTCACCGGCGCCTCACCTAACGGTGCCGCACCGGCCAATGTCGCGCAGATATTTACCGGCCCATCTGGTGGCGGCACCTACACGACACCTGCAGGTGAAATTCCTCTTGATGACGAGTTCAAGGATACCCGTGCGGCGATTTCTGCTGGTTGGCAGCAACCGATTGGCGAGAATTTGCGTCTGAATGTTGGCGGTAACATCTCCAGTGAATTCGACTTCCAATCTGTCGGTGTCAACGCAGCGATTGCCAAAGACATCAATGACAAGAACACCACACTATCCGCTGGGCTCAACCTCGAATTTGATAATATCGATCCTGTGGGCGGCTCACCCGAGCCATTTGCAACCATGGTCGATAAGGTGGCAAAAAATCTCGCGGGCGGCGCCGATACCAAGACAGTGACCGACCTGCTGCTTGGCGTCACTCAGGTCATCAACCGTAATGCTATCGTGCAAGTTAACTATTCGCTGTCGATGGCCAATGGTTACCAGAGCGACCCCTACAAGATGTTGACGGTGCTTGATGGCAGCAACAACTTGATGCTGGACCCGTCCATAGACAACACCAGTGGCTACAATCTTTACCTGTTCGAAGTGCGCCCAGACTCGCGCACCAAACACAGCCTGTATACGCAGCTAAAATACCATCTGACAAAAGATGTAATCGATGCCTCTTACCGATACACAACGGACGACTGGGGCGTTAACTCGCACACTCTTGATCTGAAATACCGTTGGGAGCTTGGCCACGCTATGTATCTGGAGCCACACGTGCGCTGGTACACCCAGACCGAGGCGGATTTCTACAAACCTTATTTGCAAGCAGGAAGTGATGTTGCCATTGTTGGCCCAACAGTCACGTCAAACTTAGATGCTGCCTCTGCAGACCCTCGGCTTGGCTCGTTTGATGCCACTACCTTTGGCGTGAAGTACGGCATCGGCCTCAGCAAAGACAGCGAGCTCAATTTCCGCATTGAGAAATACGATCAAAAAGCCAATGGCCCTGCCGCACCTGCAACGGGTGATCTGGCTGGACAGCAGCTGCAACCTGACCTCTCAGCCATGTGGCTTCAGATCGGTTATTCGTTCCGCTGGTAAAACTCGTGTGGCCGGGTTAAACAGAACACTACCTGTTTAACCCGGCCTTTTATTGGCGAACGCAATGAGCGAACTGTCCCTCACCCGTCACAACAGTCTTTGCACCGGGCGCTTTCGCGCCATGGCAAGCCCCTGTGAAATCATTCTTGATCACGATGACTTCGCCATCGCCGCGCAGCAAGTGAATGCGGCGGCGGATGAAGCTCAACGTATCGAGCAGAAACTCAGCCGTTACCGCAACGACAACATCATTCACCGCATTAACAACGCTAATGGCCAGCCTGTTACGGTGGACGAGGAAACAGCGCGTCTTATCGACTTCTCCGTCATGCTGCACAAGCTGTCTGATGGTCTTTTTGATATCACCTCCGGCGTACTGCGCCGGGCGTGGACGTTTGATGGATCAGATAACATACCAAGCAATGCCGATATCGATGCACTCTTACCGTTGGTGGGTTGGCACCGCATGAAATGGCAAAGCCCAGTCATCCTGTTACCCCCCGGCATGGAAATTGATCTAGGTGGTATCGGTAAGGAATACGCGGTGGATCGTGTCTTTTCCCTGTTAGCAGGCATGACTGATGCGGCCCTGCTGGTGAATTTTGGAGGCGATCTGCGCGCACGCGGCCCGCGCCGCGATGGCAGTGCCTGGCAAATCGGCATTGAAACCCCCGATCAGGAAAGCACCGCAGCTGATTCCCTGTCGCTCGTCAACGGCGCGCTCGCCACCAGTGGCGATGCACGTCGCTTCCTGCTCCATGATGGCATGCGCTACAGTCACATTCTTAACCCTAAAACCGGCTGGCCCGTACACGGAGGTCCGCGATCAGCAACATTGCTGGCCGCAGACTGCGTGCAGGCTGGCATGCTGGCCACCCTGACACTGCTAGCCGGCCCCGAGGCTGAGAACTTCCTCCGCGATCAAGAAAATATTCGCTCCTGGCTTATCTGGTAACTACAGGCAATACGATATGCGATTACTGCTGGCCGAAGACGACATCATGCTGGGAGAGGCCCTGCAAGAAGCCCTGATGAAACAAGGCTTTGTTGTCGACTGGATGAAAGATGGCCATAGCGCGCTGCATGCCTTGCAGAGCGAGCATTTTGATCTGGCCATTCTTGATCTCGGCTTGCCGCGACGTGACGGCATGGAGGTTCTGAGCGAGTTACGACGCCTTGGCAACGAGCTACCTGTGCTCATCTTGACCGCGCGCGATGCGCTGGACTCTCGCGTAGCCGGGCTGGATGCCGGTGCGGATGATTACCTGCTCAAACCTTTTGACATGGCCGAGCTGTCAGCGCGCTTGCGTGCACTGCTGCGACGGCGAGCCGGTCGTGCCCAGCCTCGGTTAGTGCATGGCGACATCGAGCTGGACCCGGCCAGTCAGCAAGTCACCTTGAAAGGAGAGCCTGTCACTCTGCCCCGCCGAGAATACATGTTGCTTAAAGAGCTGCTGGATCATGCCGGTGAAGTGCTCACCCGTGATCGCCTGGAAACTTCGCTGTATGGATGGATGGATGAAGTGGAAAGCAATTCACTGGAAGTGCATGTGCATCACTTACGTAAAAAATTCCACCCCGACCTGATCCGTACTCTACGTGGGGTTGGCTACATGATCCCGAAACCCAGCTTAGGGATTGAGTCCTGATGCGCTCTATTCGTCGCCAGTTACTGCTGGCTCTTTTTGCCACACTGCTGCTGACTTTTTCTGCCTCTGGATTGGTCAGTTACTTCACTACTGCGCATGAGATACGCGAGCTGTTTGATGCACAACTAATCGAAAATGCCCGCGTCATTAAAGGCGTTATGAATCACCCGGCTCAAGAAGTTGACTGGGAACATATGCGTGACTCCCTGGGCGAAAGCCTCAACGAGGTAATATCACAAGAAGATCTACTGTCAGAAGGCCACAATTACGAAAAGAAAGTGGCGATTCAAGTATGGACACCTGACGGTAATTTAATCCTACGTTCACCTAGTGCTCCAGCGTATTCACTGGGCCCGCTGCGTCATGGCCTCTATGAACGCAAAAGCGATCACTATCATTGGTATATCTATACGTCGCAAATGCAGGCAAATGGCTTTTGGCTTATCGTGGCAGAACGCTCGGATGTTCGTACAGAGCTAACAATGAATATTGCTGCAAGCCTGATAGTGGGCAGTCTACTGGGCCTTGGCTTGGCATTATGGCTTAGTCGCCGCACGCTCAATCATGAATTAAAGCCTCTCGACGAACTGCGACACGCCATTACCCATCGCAACCCTGATCATCTCAAAGCCATCGAGTTACCGTCCCCTCGTGTTGAGCTAGCCCCTGTGGTCAGCGAGCTTAATCACTTGCTGGATCGAGTAACCACCAGCATTGAGCGCGAACGCCGATTTCTGGCCGATGCCGCTCATGAACTGCGTACCCCGCTGGCTGTACTCAAGTTGCAGGCGGAGAATGCCATTAACGCAAACGCCTCTGCCGAACAGCGCCTGCATCTTGAGCGCCTGATCAGCGGCGTTGATCGCAGCACACGCGTAGTAGAACAACTGCTCTTACTGGCAAGGCTTGATGCCAATGCCGTACCGTTTACCCCGCAGATGGTGGCGCTAGATGAGATTGCGCGCGACACGCTGGCGCAACTGGCCCCACTGGCGCATGCACGCCGACAGGAGCTCGGTCTGAGTCACGATGGTATTTCGCTAATCACCCCGGGCGAACCATCTCTGCTAGGCGCTTTACTGCGTAATCTTGTTGAGAACGCGCTTCGCCACACTTCTGAGGGCGGCGAGGTTGACGTTTCGCTTTACGAAGAAAAAGGTAACGTTATCCTGCAAGTGCGCGATAACGGGCCAGGAATTGACCCCAACCACTTAGGCGATATCACGGAGCGCTTTGTACGCAGTCACAGCCAGGACACTCAAGGCACTGGCTTGGGGCTGGCCATTGCGGCTCACATTGCCAACCTTCATCACGCCATGCTGCACTTGGCCAATCATCCTGACGGCGGACTGATCGTTACCTTGACCTTTCCTGCACGGAAGACCGCATAGCGGTACCGATCATGTCCGTCAGCATGCCGTTTATCCCTTTATCGCCTCGCCATCCGTTGCCACGCCTTGCGTTACACAGGAGCAACCCCACATCAGTTAAGACAGGGCAGGAATGCGGTATACTTGTCTTGTACTACTTGGGGGTGACATGGCTTCGACGCCGGTTATGAATCCCGAAGGGGCATGCGGAGAGGGTGACAACTCTCCTAAATCAATCGTCACAAGCAACATAGTCGCAAACGACGAAAACTACGCACTAGCAGCTTAATACCCTGCTAATGACTGAAGCGGCCTGTCCATGGGCGGTGGATGTCAGCGCAAAAAACATGGAATCGCCAGATGTCGCGCCTCGCGATTGACGGTTAAAACTCAGAGGCTCGTCTTCACTGTCCTGTCGATCGGGTTGGTGCGGATTAAATCAATAGACCGACTAAGCATGTAGAACCGAGGGCGGAGTGCTGACGGACGCGGGTTCGATCCCCGCCACCTCCACCAAAAACTAAAAATCCCAGCCTGAATTGGCTGGGATTTTTTTTGCCTGCTTGCACTGGCTTCTATGGGCTTGAATGCAAAAGGAGAGCCGCTAAATTAAAGGCAGCGCCTCACCTTTACTCATAAAAATGATTAACAAAGGATTTCCGGAACTGCTGATGGCAACTCAGGCAGCTATTTTGCAAAGTGGCAAAATTTAAAATAACGGCCTGCCCTTCATGGCGAATAGCGGCCTGCTCCAGTGCCAATGCAGCTTGATGCGTTTTCTGATCATGACCTTTGAACTTACTTACATCAGAGCCTATAAAACTTAGGATGCGTATTTTTTCACCCATGGACGGCTGCGGGTGGTCAGCAATCAAAGGCGCCACACTTGCCACTGACTCCCAGTCCTCTCTGGAAATGCCATCGACAATTAACTGCATGCTCTTACCCATGCCCTGCATTATCTTGCGCAGTTCTAATGGATTAGATTCATTAGTCTCACTAGCCCATACCTGTGAAGGCACGCTTATAGATAAGCCGATAATAACAAGCGCGCAAAATACATTTAAAAACTTTCGGAATGGCATGATAACCTCCTGAATTCTAATAACTTTTATTATTTTGACCAATAGCCCCACCCTTACACCTACTTTTTCTTTGCATTAGAAATTCATGCCTACGGCAATAGATCCATAGTTCTGATTTTCTTTCTGCTCTTCAAACTCACGAGTGCGGTAAACGCGCATCACAGCCATTTTTACACCATGCCCCATCAGTCTACTTTGCGCGCTGATGCCCACCGCTGCATGAGCAACCCACGGCCGACGTGAAACACTATGGCTGTCGTGAAAGAAATTGCCATCAAGGGTATAGTCATAGCCGACCAATTTTGCTTCGAGTATCGTAAAAAAATGCAGGCCCGGATGTGGGCGACTGGCAACTGGAATTTTCACATTCGCCTTACCATGCAGAGATGTGGCAGGTGGCGGACGATTTTCAGCCCCAGGCTTGAGAGCATAGCTACCAAAATCATTCGGCAGACTCCAGCCCATACGAGCTTGGACTCCTAACGTAGCCGATGTTTCGATATTGCCCAGCCTGAGTTCTGCCGAACGTATTAAGTCGGAGGAGAAGCCTGGGATAATTACCCCATTTCCCCGAAACTTTTTGTATTTCTGACTAATGGCAAACTCAAAGGCAGGTTCATTTTTTAACTGATTCCCCCATCCCTGAAATCTATCAAGACCTCGTACTTTGTGTAGCAGGTTCTGAGCATCCTCTGCCATCGACCAAGGACCAATAACGCCTAGCGTGATCTCGCGAGTATCGAGCTTTTCACGACTCGAGTCTGGTTTATGTTGCCGCCGGTTCCATGCCTGCCCCATATAAAGCAGCCCTGCATAAGGCCGATCGTCAACAATCAGATCCTTTCGAGTGAGATCTTCTGGTGTATACATGGACTGACCGAGCCGGATCACCACGTTTTGCATATCTTCAGACGTATCTGCATCCGCCCAGAACTGCGGATTTATATACTGAATAAGCTGCGCATGAAGCCGAATTGGAAAAGGCAAGCATTTTGGCTGCGGCCTGCCGGGAATATCATGCGAGACCAGCGTGAGCACAATTCCATTCGTATAGTTTTGATCGGTACCGGCAAATAAATCGTTTTCAAGCCTTACTGTGCCACCTTGAATTGAGAACTTTTCTTTTTTTGAACAATCATCAATATTTGATGCCGCATCTTCTGCCGTCAAAGCAATGGCTGGCGATAGGCATATAACTATCAGCCATGATGATAATATGGATTTTTTACAGTCATTTAGTTTAAATAAATTATTGAAATACCGAGAAAATATGTACTTTCTCAACCCTGTGTAGTCTTGATAGAAAACTTATTCATATGCATTCAATAATTCCCTTCTACAAATATGATTTTTCGGTCAATTAGCTTATGGCATCTAGCGAAGACGCACACGATACGTCGCTCGCATAATGTCATGCCTATCTATTGATTACTCATTTACTTGAAGTATTTTGTAGAGCACCAGTACCCCTATCACTCAAACACCCGCCCCTCTCCTGCCTCCTCATGCGTTACGCCATCGCGAATATGATAAATGCGCTTAAAGGTAGGGATTATTTTTTCATCATGGGTCACAACAATGATGGCGGTCTGAAGCTTACGCGCCATGTCGTTGAGGATACGGACCACGGCCATGGCGCGCACGGAGTCCAATGGCGCCGTCGGCTCATCCGCTAGAATAACCGGAGGGTGATTTACCAAGCCACGAGCAATGGAAACGCGCTGCTGCTCACCNNCGTGCTTCGGCATTGGGTACGCCAGCAAGCATTGGCAATAGCGCTACGTTGTCAGTGGCATCTAAAAAAGGAATTAAATAAGGCGCCTGAAAGACAAAACCGATTTTGTCGCGCCGTAGTGCGCGCAGGTCACGCACCTTCCATCCGTTATCGTAGATAACATCATCGCCCAGCGTCATGCGCCCGGCAGTCGGATCAATCACTGCGCCCAGGCATTTTAGCAAGGTACTCTTACCTGATCCGGAAGGGCCGATAAGTCCGGCTACTTCGCCAGGCTCTACCTGCATATTTACATCTTTTAATGCAAATACTGCGGTATCGCCTTCGCCATAACGCTTACTCAAGCCCTCGATGTAAATGCCTTTTTTGCTCATTTCATTACCCTATGGCTTCGGCCGGATCAACTCTTAGCGCCATACGAATGGCGACGAGACTGGCCAAAATACAAATCACGAGTACGGCAAAAAAACCGATAATGGAATCCGTTGGTAGCAGCAGCACGTATTTAGGAAACAGCGGCGCTGAAAAAGTGGCGGTTATTTTCCCCACTACAAAACCGATTACACCAAGGGCGAGCGCTTGCTGCATGATCATTCCAGCAATCGTTCTATTGCGCGTTCCAATAAGTTTTAGAACAGCGATCTCTCGGATCTTATCCATCGTCAGCGAATAAATAATAAAGGCGACAATCGCGGCACTAACGATGGCCAGAATAGCCAGAAACATACCAATCTGTTTGGCTGATGTGGCAATCAACTTACCAATCAGAATGCCTTCCATTTGCGCCCGGGTATAAACCGTCAAACGCTTCCAGCGCCGAATGGATTCAGCCACTTCATCAGGCCCATGACCGGGCTT
>DDBN01000043.1:13388-17420 GCA_002333145.1 Moraxellaceae bacterium UBA2031 | reverse complement strand
ACGGTGTATTGATTACGACGAATAGTGAGACGATCTCCCAACTTAAACTTAGAAGCGATGTCGGCCACAGCCTCATAATGGCTGCGCGTAATCTGTCGCCCAGCAACAAGATACGGCGGCCATCCGGGTGTATCACCAAGCTCTCCTGGCGCAATGCCAACAATCAATGCACGCACATCACTGCCGCCCTTGCGCACTTGCATGGTCAGATAGGTCACGTTTGCAGCACGGGCAACCCCCGGCATGTTCAGGATGGTGCGATACACATCATCGTTAACACTTGAGGATTCTGCATAAGGCCCGAGTGTATCTTTTTGCACCACCCAAAGATCGGCACCACTATTGTCGAGCAGCGCTTTGCCATCGCTCACCATGCCTCTGTAAACGCCGGCCATGATTAAAGTGACGCCGATCAACAAACCTAGGCCAACTCCGGTGAAGACAAACTTTCCCCACGCATGAATAATGTCGCGACCGGCAAGGCTGATCACCTTGATACCCCCGGAATGTGATCGACCACATAGACGCGGCTGCGTGCAGTCAGGGCTTTTTCGCTATACGTCACTACTTGATCGCCGCGCTTCAACCCTTCGCGCACTTGCACATAACCATCAAGATCGGAGACGCCAAGCGTGACGGGGGTTAACTGCAGATCACCTTCCACAATTTGCCAAACTCCCACCACATCACCATCACGGCGAATTGCAGCATTGGGGATTAACGGCGCGGCTGGCAACACTGGCAAATCTACCGCCACCTCAGCTAATTCACCCAGAGGAGGAATTGGCTGAGGAATGGCATCAAAAACTACTTTGGCTAGCATTTCTTCTGTTACTGCATCGGCCCGCGGCTCTACGCGCAGTACGCGGCCTTTCAATATCAGGCCACTGCGTGAACGCAAAACAATGCGCGCAGGTAACTCACCTGTGAGTCCTGTTGCACTATTTTGATCAAAGCGCACATTAATCCATAGGCTTTTATGGTCGATTACCTCTACCACAGCCTGACCAGCAACAATGGTTGTACCCGGATCGGAATAGCGCACCGCAACTATCCCATCGACTGGTGTAATCAAGCGCAGGTTATTTCTCTGTGATACCAAGGCGTCACGCTCTGAACCTACCCGGGCAAGTTCTTCGCGCGCGGCAGACAGGGCGGCATCTGCGATCTGCAACTCTTCTCGTTTAGCCGTAACGACTTCTTCACTGGTTAAATGCGCCGCGAATATTTTTTCATAGCGGGCGGCCGTTGTTTTTGCATAGATCTGCCTGGCCTGCACTTCGCGCAATGTGGCCTCCGCTCGTTTGAATGCAGACCCTTGCGCACGAACCCGATCATCAAGATCAACGGGCTCCATTTCACCGAGTACCTGGCCGGCCTCAACTAAATCTCCCGCATGCACATCTAGGCTTTTGATGCGCCCTGCAAACGTTGGCCCAATCTTGTAGTTATATCTCGCCTCTACTGTACCTATCCCGAATAACGCGGGGGTAATTTCACGAGACTCCACCGCAGAAACGGTTACTGCCACAGGTGCCAGTGGGCCTGATCGAAGCCCAACGTAAATAAAAAGCATCAATAGTGGAATGATGACGCCCAGCAATGCCAGCGTGCGTTTTTGAAATGGCAGACTTTTCATAACACGCACCCGATACCACGCCGATATATTGCAAACACCCGAGGCGCATCGCTACGCATGCGCGCTACATCGCCCATCAACAACGACTGCATCACCAAGCCCTGAATGGTGCCGATGAAAAGCGTTGCTGCTGCCTCGTTATCCAGCGATGGCTGAAACTCACCTGACTCCTTCCCTTTTTCAAGAAGCCGATGCAGGCGTTCGCCATAGCGCTGAATCAAGGTTTGCACCATGCGCTTGGCCGGCGTCGATTCGGCGCGCTGAAGCTCACCAAACATCATTCTTGGGACGCCGGGATGCTCCGCCACAAACTCAATATGGCTCATGAACATCGCCTCCATGGCCGCCACGGGTGACTCAATCCCTTGTGCTGAGCGGTCGATTCGGTTCAGCAGACGCTCCGCCACCCACTCCATGACCGCCTGCCAGATGGCCTCCTTGTTTGGGAAGTGCCGAAACAGGGCGCCCTGAGTGAGGTTCATGTGTTTGGCGATGGCGGCGGTGGTGATCTCGCTGGGGTTCTGCAGGCCGGCTAGCTCCACCACGGACTCTACCGTTACGGCCCGTCGCTCATCGGCTGGTAGGTTCTTTTGACGCGTATCCACAATCGCCACTCATCTAAGATAGTAATTGATTACTATCTTAGATGATGAAATACGAAATGGCCAACTTAACGCTTGTTTGGCGGCATTTGGCCTGAGTCGCCCCTCCTTGGGCGGACTACATCCTGCTCACTTCATCACGCTGGGCTTGCGCCCCAACACCCGGCTACTCCAGCGTCAGTGCCTGCCACTGCCCTTCTGCATACCGAACCAGCCGATCTCCTTCATACCGCCACAGGTGCAGCCAGCCATTTTCTAGCAACTGCCGCACCACCGCATGCTGCTGAGTCACCCGTTCGATTGCTTGTGCTGGCGCATCGATCACGGCAGTCAACCGCAAGGGCTCATGCATCCAGCGTTTGCCATCATGCAAAGACTGCCGGGACAAACCTATCCGCAGATCACCGCCGTTGCCCTCAAACACACCGATATGCCCGCCCACCACATTGTGCAAAAGCTTGTTACCGCTACCCATGCGCTGCGGATCACAAGCAGAAGCGTGGTATTGCCAGTTAATCCAGTGTGTCACCAGCATTGGTGCCGTCATCAGCAACTCCAGCACGCTGCCGTCTGTGTCATTTGCGGCGTTGTAGTCATGCAGAAAACTTCTTCCCTCCAGATTCAGGCCTTGCGTTCGCTCACGAGGCGCAATGATGAATGAAGCATTATTGGCCAAGCCCCATTCAGGCCGTGTCTGTGCTCCATCATTGGCACGCTCAATAAATTTATTCAGCAGCTCCTGATGATCAATCGGCGGATTTAAGCCAAAGCTTGGCGCACGCTCACGCCTTACTTGATCGCCGGCAGAGGCGAATATTTCTTGCAGATTATTCCACTCTTGCCGTGCTTCATGTGGCAACAAATCAATATCAAAACCTTCAATCTCGTCTGTGGTGGTGTTGTGCAATGCCGCGATAAATACCGTTCTTTCCGGAATGCTAATGCCACGACGCTGCAGTCCCTCGCGAACCGCAGGTTCATTAAGCATTTTTGCCAACACGCGTGCGTTTACTTCACCGGTCTGGCCGCAGCAGGCACCACAATCCAGTGCAGCGGCATGTGCGTTGTTGGTGGTTTGGCTGCCATGGCCCACCAGTAAGACTAGAGGAGACAACTGCTGATCAAGCCCCATGGCATGCAGCACTTTGGCGGCTAAATCTGCTTTTTCCTGATCATCTAAACCCAAAAGAACAGGCCTACATTGCTGCTTGTAGCGCGAGGGCAACCCCGCCATATCGTCATTGCTGCGCGCAGCGCGAGACGGACTGATCCAGCTCATGAGCTTGCCGAGATAACCGAGGCCCGCCACATCAACAAATGAAAATGCGGCATTCGGCCAGCGACGCGCGGCACCCCACTGATCGGACAGCGCATGATGACGCTGCCTTGCCTCGCCAGCTGCGTGATTTAGCTGAACGCTGTTTGCACTGCTATCGCCAGAAGCTGGAATAATCTGATCGCTTACCTCCAGTGCAGGAGCGAGCAAGCCTGGCAGTTGTGGACGCCGTGCTTCTGTTGCAAACGGTGTATACGCCACAGGAAGCCCAAAAAATCCGGCGAACCCAATGGTCTGAATGGACGGGCTTACCGCTTCAAGCGCGCGGCGCATAGGCTCACTGCGCACATCGATACAAAACGCGGCCTGCACCTTGATAACTGGCGCCGTGGTCGTGTCTGCCTCTGCACAGCATAACTGCTGTGCTAACTGCCGCTGATAGCCAACCTCAAGGGCCACTTGCCATACTTCATCCACCACTAAACTTTCTTCTGCCCTCTTCAAAACATCAGATG
>DDBN01000043.1:11973-13364 GCA_002333145.1 Moraxellaceae bacterium UBA2031 | reverse complement strand
TAGTCTGCCCATACTGCTTCGGGCAGGCCCAATCGTTGCAACACCCAGCGCTCGGCATCTTGCCGCGTTGCGGGCAAGGTACTGAGCCGTTTGCCCAAATCAGGCACGCCCATCAGCAAGCCAATACCATGGTCGTGCGTTAGCGTGTCTCGCCAAAAACCATACAGGCCCTGCTCACGCTCGGGCTGCCAGTCCGCCTGACGCTCATCAAAATAGGATGCGCAGGTTTGACTAACCTGATGGGTAATCGCTTGCCGCCACGACAACCGTGCATGCCGCAGCGGATCATCGTCGAGCACATCAATTAACAACGGCAGGCATGAAATCTCTACGGGCGTGCGTAACGCATCAATGCATTGTTGTTCAGTCAGCGCTCTCGTAAGGGCAGCAGGAACCATCGACAGAGCACACGTTAAATCAATGGAGGAAATACGCCCCTCATCCCACGCCTGCGCTAGGTACTCACGAGAGGGAAAAACATTAATGTTGCTGAGCACAGACATACGCGCAGCCACTTGCCGTACCGAGCGACCGATGCGCCCCCAGTGCGGATTAACAGCAATCGCCCGATCCAGTGGCCACGCCGGCGCGATGGCGTGGCAGGCTTGATCGCACGCCGCATCAATTCGCTGCTGCAGTAATTCATCGGCGATATCTGTTGTGATTGAAATTGGCATCCCGGCATTATCAGTATCTGCACTGGTGTTTTGAGTAGCGCTATTAATAGACATGATTATCTGGCTCTCTGTTAAACGGCTTATCGGGATACGGTTTTGGTGATAGTACTTTTCCGTGCGCTGTCATCACTCTTGATGGGCATTGGATTCCAGCGAATGGGCCAATAGCGCAGCGTCAGGCGGGTGTAGATTTCGTCTACATAAAAGCCGGCATAACTCCAGCGNNGCCTGGTGGTAGGGCGAATCTTCCACACCCAATGGCAGGGCATGCACCAGACTGGCTAAAGCCGTAAACCCCGTCACCATGCCGATGCCGGCAAACGCACGCCAGCCGAAAATCTGGGCATCGCCGCTGGCAGGCAGCCACAGCACCGGCGCCCATGCGAGTGCCAGCACACCGCTCCACCACCACGGCCAGCTCGTGCCTGCCAACGCCTGCACCAGCACAATCAACACGATGGTCAGAAATGGCGCGGCGATCAGGCTGCTCACCGATGGCGTCAACCTTAAGTGCATCATTTGCATCTTGCTGTCACGAACCGCCGTAGAGGCCGACAAAAAGGTATGCGCTTTATAAAGGGAGTGTCCGATCAGGTGCAGGGCCGCGAGCGTATAAAGACCCAGTCCGCACTGCAGCACCATAAATCCCATTTGTGCCACGGTAGACCACGCCAGCCGTACCTTGATACTGACGCGGGTGAGCATCACCAGACC
>DDBN01000043.1:11410-11830 GCA_002333145.1 Moraxellaceae bacterium UBA2031 | reverse complement strand
CAGCAGGACATCTGCCATCCGATCAGCGATGCGCTTTTTATGCGCCGCGAGCAAAGCAAATGGGCGATCCGGGTAAAAGCAGAGCAGCGGCTGCAGCGCGACACCCACTAAAGCCCAAGCTGTAATTAGTACCAGCCAGTGATTTGCCAGCAGCAGGAGATGCACGGATGCCAACACACCGGCCAATGCGGTGATATAGCGTTGCTGCCCTGGCTCACCTTGCAAATACCGGGCTGAGAAAGCCCCGATAACCGTGCCCAACAACTGCACCAGAATCGCCAACGCGCTACCTGTCTGGCTGCTGCTTAGCCAAGGCAGTACACCGGCACCGGCCTCTCCGGCCAACCCGCCTGCTTGCAGCGCCAGTGCCGCACCAGCACACAGCAATGCGCCCACAGAAAGGACGCTAAACCGCCGCCA
>DDBN01000043.1:0-11332 GCA_002333145.1 Moraxellaceae bacterium UBA2031 | reverse complement strand
CATACCTCGCAATCGGCGCTGTCTGCGCAGATTCGGCAGCTGGAAGAGCGGCTGGGTGAGCCGCTGTTTGAGCGCGAGAAGCGCCGCTTAGTGCTAACGGACACGGGCCAACTGGTATTTGCCTATGCCGAGAACATCTTTGGCCTTGGACAGGAAATGCTCGGGCGACTGCAGGGGCGCAGTGAGGGCATGATCCGGCTCCGTGTCGGCGGCGTGGCCACGCTGTCGCGCAACTATCAGGAGAACTGGATTCGCCCTTTGCTGGCCGACCCCACGGTGACGCTAACTCTAGAATCGGGCTTGCTGGAGGATCTTCTGGATCGCCTTTTGCAGCACCAATTGGATGTTGTGCTGGCCAACGAAACTGTTCCTGCCGACTCTGACCGCCCTCTGCATTGCCGCTTTCTGGGCAGTCAGTCTGTCTCGCTGGTGGGCCCCGCAGCAATATGGAAGGGTCGCCACTTACGCCTCCCCGAAGATTTGGATGGGGTAGAGCTGGCCCTACCTGGGCCACGACATGCGTTGAGGGCGCAGTTTGATGCCTTGTGTATCTCGGCTGGAGTAACGCCGCGACTGCGTGCAGAAGTGGACGACATGGCCATGCTGCGCTTGATTGCGCGCGACAGCGGATGGCTCACTGTATTACCGGCCGTGGTGGTACAAGACGAACTGCACTCCGGGAGCCTAGTAACCGTGGGGGAATCCACACGGTTACAGGAGAATTTTTATGCGATTACCACGCCCCGCCGTCATCGCATAGAGCGGCTGGAGCAACTCCTGTCCAGTGCTCCCGAAGTACAAGGCTAGACTATCAACCGACAGCCAGAACTAACGTTAGCGGCCCTCAAGATCAAAATGGATGATCACAGCATCTGTTTTCATACGCACTTTGAACCAGTCCAAAATACGCTGCTGCGTATTCTTACGTAACAATTCGCGCGTAGTGACATTCAGATAGATCACATTTTTCTTAATCTTATCAGCGCCCACTGTAACGCCATCCGCAAAAATCACCGTACTGACTTCCGGGAACAACTGACGTAGCTCATTCGACACATCATCTGCCTTTAGTAAAACTTCATCTCGCGCCGCTAATTCTGACTTTAGCTTCTCTAACTGCATATCTCGCTGCCTAACGGCTTCTTGGCTATTGATCAGAAGATCCGATAGCAAGCTAGACTTCAGTGCCGTCACATCAATTCTATTGTCCCCCGCCTGATGAACAATTATTTTTGCTCCCTCAAGGTTTGCATTCGAAAGCTTTGACTCAATGTTATGCAGAATGTCTTTGCTAACCGGGTCGCCAATCAGCGAGAGATCAACCGTTTTCTTATTTGGATTTATTTTTATATCAACTACTTCGGCATTAGCAAAAACAAACTCTCGCGCCACAAAACCTTGGATATCTGATTTAAAAACCTCTTGCTTCACTAGCTTTATCGCCAGATACCCGCTTGGCAAAGATGTGCCCAATGCAAGCACTAGCAGAGCTGTCTTTACCTTTCGTTCTGTTTCAATATTGGTAAATGTACGTCTTTTTAGTTTTAACGCCCTGATACCCACTACCGTTGCTAGCGAAATAAATACGCAGTTGATGGTGTATAAATACAGCGCCCCGCCAAAATAATTCCATTGTCCGGTCGCAATACCATAACCCGCAGTACACACCGGCGGCATAAGGGCAGTGGCAATAGCAACACCAGGAATCACATTGGATTTTTCTCGGCGCGTCATGCCAACAATGCCTGCCAAACCACCAAATAAGGCAATCAGCACATCCCACAGCGTAGGACTGGTTCTGGCCAACAACTCTGACTGTGCTTGCTGCAGAGGCGTTAATGAAAAATACAACGCTGATACGATCAAACTAATAAGTGTTGCGATGCCTAAATTAGTCAGCGACCGCTTGACCAAATCAAAGTCATACACAGCAACACCCAGACCGGCACCCATGATGGGGCCCATCAACGGTGAAATAAGCATGGCCCCAATAATGACGGCTGCCGAATTCACATTAAGGCCAACCGATGCCACAAAGATGGCAAAAATCAAGATCCATGGCGTGGCACCGCGCAGCTCTACGCCATCACGAATACGCGTCTCAATTTCGGCATCATCTGCCTTGTCTTCACGCAGATTAAAACGCTGCACCATAAACCGCTGCATACGCATTGAAAACGATAGCCGCTTTTGAGATGTATTGTTGTCCATTGATATTATTTCCTGACCAATCGTCATTTGTGTTCAAACTACTGGAAGACCGTCATTGCACCTAGCCGTTTTGTGCCAGTCTCTTTAAATGCCTCATTCTGCCAATGCTATTTTTTGTCGACGCCATCGAGCGGGGGGCAATCCTGTCCAGCGTCGAAAGGCGCGGTAGAACGTACTCGACTCAGCAAAACCAAGCGATTGAGCAATATCTACAAGCGACCGCTCCGAGTCTGAAACTGCCTGTAGCGCCAGCTCCCTACGCACATCATCCAGCAACTTATCAAACGTTTGTTCCTGCTCATGCAGTCGCCGTGCCAGTGTTCGCTCACTAATTCCCAATGCTTGCGCTGCCTGTGCACGCCGCGGCACCTGCGGCCCCATGTGCGCCATCAGCCACTGACGCAAATCACCTACGGAAACGCTGCTCAGACTAAGCGCCGCAAGACGGGCATCGGTGTACTGCTCATGCACTTTGGCAAATTGCGGATCAGCCTGTGGTAGCGGCTGATCCAGCACAGCGTTATCCACCAGTAAGCCGCTAAATGCTTGTTCGAATTCAACCGGGCAGGCAAACACGTTTCGATAGCCTTGCACGGGGCCAAGCTGAGTCTGGCTGAGATGCACGCGCAATAGATGCAACGCTCCCCCCGTCACCCATCCCGCAAAGGTGACCACCGCCGCCAGCACCGCCTCAATCTGGTGTGGGCTAAACGCCAGCTGCCCCTGTCGTGGGTGATAGACCACCCACGTGCTCGTGCCACCCGCAAGCATCTGGAAGCGGCCACCATCGGATATCAAGCGCTGGTATTTCTGCACCATCACAATGGCCTCTCGCAGCGTCGCGGCCGACTGCAAGGCAAAGCCCACCACATTAATACTGGCCGGGCTGACCCGTGCGCCAACCTTTAAGCCAAAGCCAGCATCTCCGGTGCAGTGCTCGGCTGCACGCCAGAGTCGGGTAATGTAGTCGATGGGCCAGCGCTCCCAGTCCAGCGCACTGGACGGAATATCGGCGGCGGCCAGCAAAGCATTGGCCTCCACCCCCAAGGACTGGGCNNTATGGCCTGCAAAGTCAATTATGGCGCCATCTTAGCGGTATATCTTCAACGCTGACAATGTATCGCCTGCTACATCGCCCTGACTCAGGCCGCACAAGAACGCCAGCGGCGCATTAACACCCTCAAGAACGGGGACGGATCGTCTATATGACCAAACTTATTGCCTCAGATGTACTGATTGCCGGTGGCGGCCTGGCCGGCATCGTTACCGCGCTGGAAGCCCTGCGCGGCGGCAAAACTGTCACCCTAGTTGATCGCGATACCCCCGAACGTTTGGGTGGGCTGGCCCTGTGGGCCTTTGGTGGCATGGCTTTGGTCGGCACGCCATTGCAGGCAACCATGGGCATTCCCGATACCCCTGAAGTAGCGCTGCGCGACTGGATGCAGTTCGGCGAGATTGATCCACAAGACGAATGGCCGATGGAGTGGGCCCGCTACTACGTTGAGAACTCTCGTACCGAGGTGTACGACTGGCTGAAAAACGAAGGCGCTAAATTTATGCCTGCGGTGAACTGGGTGGAGCGCGGGCTAAACGGCGATGGCAACACCCTGCCCCGTTATCATGTGGTGTGGGGAACATCGCGTGAACTGGTGCGCTGTATGGTGGCCGCCCTGCATCAGGCCAATAGCAATGACCGACTCACGCTGCTGCACCGGCACCGCATTACTGGCCTAGATCACACCGGCGGCAAAGTCACCGGCGCAGTTGCCATCAACGAGGAAACTGGCGAAGAAATACGCTTCAGCGCTCCAGTAGTTGTGCTGGCCATGGGCGGCATCAACGGTAGCCATGATGAGTGCCGCACCAACTGGCCCAAAGACCGCCCCATGCCCGCCACTATGCTTAATGGCGCTCACCCGTTTGCCGACGGCAAGCTGCATCACTTGATTGCTGATCAACTGGGCGGACAAGTCACCCATGCGGGCGAGATGTGGAATTACGCCGCCGGCTTTCCGCACCCNNATCACCGTGGCGAACGCATTGGGCCAGAGCCTTTAGTCACTGGCTTTGATACGCACTGGCTGTGTCAGCGCGTGGCTGCTCAAGAAAAACCTTGGACGTGGCACTTACTCAACTGGCGTATTGCTGCAAAAGAATTTGCCATCTCAGGTGCAGAGCACAACCCACGTATCCGCGACAAACAGTTCATTCGGTTTGTGAAAGAAACCTTATTGGGCAACCACAACTTAGTGCGCCAAATGCAGAACGAAAGCCCGCACTTTCTGGTTGATGACACGTTAGAGGGCTTGGCAGAAAAAATGAATGCCCTGACTTGCTCGCTCGATATTGATCCAGCTGTACTGCAAGCAACCGCAGACAGCTTCGATAGCAATTTCAAAAAAGGCAGCAGCCTGCAAAATGATGATCAGATTCGTCGTATCCTGCATGCTCGCCAGTGGGGCCCTGATCGCTTGCGCACCTGCAAACCCGCGCCGCTGCAAAAACCTGGCGCAGGCCCTTTTATTGCCATACACATGCAACTGATTACTCGCAAAAGTCTGGGGGGATTGCGAACTGATCTGCACAGCCGCGTACTGGACACCCACAACCAACCCGTGCAAGGCCTGTACTGTGTTGGCGAGGCCGCTGGCTTTGGTGGCGGCGGTGCCAGTGGCAAACGCTCACTGGAAGGTACATTTCTGCCTGGCTGCATCATGACCGCGCGTGCGGCAGCACGATCCATTATCAAAGGCGGGAGCGGTAATGCACTGTAAGCTGGAATATCCGGCGACGGTCAGCGATTACCGCGATCTGGCACGTGCACGCCTGCCTCGCTCTCTGTTCGATTATATTGATGGGGGAGCTAGTGATGAACAGACACTGGTAGCCAATACGAATGACTGGGCCAAAATCATATTGCGTCAGCGGGTATTGATGAATGTCGATAATGTCGATACTTCAAGCACGCTGGCCGGACAACAATGCCGTATGCCGTTGGCGCTCGCACCGCTGGGTTTGGCGGGCATGATGGCGCGGCGTGGCGAGGTACAGGCCGTACGCGCCGCCAATACTGCCGGCATTCCGTTTACCTTATCGACCGTGGGCATCTGCCCGCTAGCGGAAGTACAGGCTGCCGCGAGCGAACCTTTTTGGTTTCAGCTGTATATGATTCGCGACCGCGAGCGAGTAAAAAAATTATTACAACAAGCATGGCAGACAGGTTGTCGCACATTAGTTTTCACTATTGATTTGCCGTTTTCTGGAATGCGCCATCGCGATACTCGTAATGGGCTGGCCACTAGCGGCGGTTTAGGCCCTAGTCTACGTTCAAGCACTTTAAAAGCACAGCAAGTACTCTCCCGTCCGGCGTGGGCATGGCAGGTTGTAGTGCGAGGTGGGCCGCTAACATTTGGCAGCCTCAGCGAAGCGGTGCCGGGGGCGCGTAATCCAGAGGCATTTAAGGCTTGGGTCGACTCACAGTTTGACCCTACGGTGACCTGGAGCGACATCGAGTGGCTGCGCGATCTTTGGCAGGGAAAGTTACTGCTTAAAGGCATCCTGGATGTGGAGGATGCGCAGAGGGCCATACGCACAGGGGCGGATGGCATTATTGTCTCCAATCATGGTGGTCGACAGTTAGATGGCGTCGCCTCTACCGCGTCGCGTCTGCCGGATATTGTGGCGGCAAGCGGAGCCCATATCGAAGTCTTAGTTGATGGGGGTATTCGCAGTGGCGTTGATATATTTCGCGCCTTAGCACTGGGCGCAAAAGGTGTGTTAATTGGCCGGCCCTGGGCTTGGGCATTGGCCGCAGAAGGGCAGCAAGGGCTCGAACAATTGTTGGCCCGTTGGCAACAAGAACTGAAACTCACCATGATGCTAACTGGCGTCACTCGTATTTCAGATATTGGTCCGACGCAACTCGATATAATTGCATCTCAAGATGCGAAAAAATAATGACGCGGACCTGATTTTTAGGAGAATGGTAATGCCGAACGGCGCACAAGCGTTAATGAAAACCCTGGTCGATGCCGGCGTAGAAGTCTGCTTTACCAATCCTGGCACCAGCGAAATGCATTTCGTCGCGGCACTCGACAGCGAACCGAAAATGCGCGCTGTACTTGCCTTGTTTGAAGGCGTCGCCACCGGTGCCGCCGATGGTTATGCGCGCATGGCAGACAAGCCCGCCGCCACCCTGTTGCATCTAGGCTGTGGCTTGGGCAATGGCTTGGCTAATCTGCACAACGCACGCAAAGGCAAAGTACCGGTCGTCAATATTGTCGGCGATCACGCCACCCACCATGTCAAATACGATGCCCAGCTGCAGTCCGATATTGAAACTGTTGCACGTAACGTATCCCCTGGCTTTGTGCGCACTTCGCAAAGCACCAGCGAACTTTGCCGTGATGCTGTAGAGGCTATTGCAGCCGCACGAGGATTACCTGGGCAGGTCGCCACATTGATTTTGCCAGCCGATGTTTCTTGGGGAGAAGGTGCCGTACCGTGTGCGGCATTGCCCGCACCTGCGCCTGCTGCAGCCGACGATGCNNACCGTTGCCGCTATCGCTGCTGCCATCCGTTCAGGCAAGAAAGCGGCCCTTCTGTTGGGCAGTCGTGCGTTGCGCGAACCGGGCCTGCTCGCCGCAGCCCGTCTTGCTGCGCATAGCGGCGTAACCCTGCTAGCAGAAACTTTTCCGGCACGCATGGAGCGCGGAGCAGGCCTGCCCTCCGTTGATCGCATTGCCTATCTTGCTGAGTTAGCCGGCGTTCAACTGGCAGATATCAACCACCTGATTTTGGTGGACAGCAAAGCACCCGTATCGTTCTTCGCCTACCCGGGCAAGAAGAGCTATCTGGTTCCGGATCATTGCACCGTACACACGCTGGCAACACCCGAACAAGACACCACGGCCAGCCTCGAGAAACTCGTCAAAATATTGGGTGCCGAAAACGCCACCCCCGTATTACAAACCATCAAAGACCCCGGCTGCCCGCGTGGCCGACTCACTGCTGAAAAAGTGTGCAAAGCCGTCGGCCATTTGCTGCCAGAAAACGCCATCATTGTTGATGAGTCCATTACCTCCGGCTTGATGTTACCGGCGATGACGGCGGGCGCACCCCGCCATGATGTGATCTCNNGACGGCACCTCGATGTATACCATTCAGGCGCTGTGGACCATGGCGCGTGAAAAACTTAATGTCACCTCCATCATTTTCAATAACGCGTCCTACTCGGTACTGAATATTGAACTAGAGCGTGTAGGTGCTGAATCCGCCGGACCAAAAGCAAAATCACAACTGGATTTGAACGGCCCGGTGATTCAATTCGCCCAACTGGCGCAAAGCATGGGTGTGCACGGCGTTAGTGTGAGTACTGCAGAAGAATTGGTTAAGGCGCTGGACTACGCCCTCACGCATCCGGGCCCGCATCTAATTGAGGCCGTAGTGCCAGAATCACTCAACGGCATCAAGCGAAAAGTACTGCCTTGGGTGCTGCGTTCGCTGCCCAGCTTACCGCTGTCGGTTACCCGTGCACTGAAACGAAAGATGGCGCCCTGATGCTAACTAACAAAGTAGAAGACACTGTGTACGACTACATCATTGTTGGTGCCGGTTCCGCAGGCTGTGTATTAGCCAACCGTCTGTCCGCGAATCCGGCAATCCGAGTGTGCCTGCTGGAGGCGGGGCCAAGCGATCACACTTACTGGATACGAAATTGTAATCCATTGAACATGCTGCTCCTGATGAACAGTCGTACTTACAACTGGGGCTATCACACTGAGCCCGAAGCACGCACCGGCAACCGAGGTTTTTTCTGGCCTCGTGGCCGCGCACTCGGTGGCTCTAGTTCAGTTAACGCCATGATTTACACACGCGGTCATCCACATGACTACGATCACTGGGCTGCACTCGGCAATCCTGGCTGGGATTACCAAAGTGTATTACCTTGGTTCCGCAAGTCGGAGCGGCAACAGCGTGGCGCTGATCACTGGCATGGCAATCAGGGCAGCATGGATGTCGTGGACACCAACCACCACTTCCCTGCTAGCGAGGCATTTGTGCAGGCCTGTGGCGAAGCTGGTCAAGTGCTTAATAATGACTTTAACGGTGCCGACCAAGAAGGCTGCGGCTTCTTTCAGGTTACACAAACGCCAGCAGGACAGCGCGCCAACAGTGCTTATTCATTTCTTGACGAGGCTCGGTCTCGCCCAAACCTGACGGTAATGACCGGCGCTCATGTCACCCGGATTTGCTTTTCAGGCAAGACGGCAACGGGAGTTGAAGTCGCCAGCCAAGGTGTCCGCGGTCCACGCGACATCCTGACGGCAACCAAGGAAGTTATCCTGAGTGCTGGTGTGATCAATTCACCACACCTGCTCAAACTTTCAGGTATCGGTCCTGCCGCTGAATTACAGGCGCATGGCATCCCCGTTGTGCATGACCTGCCCGGCGTGGGCGAGAATCTGCAAGATCACCCAGACATTATTATTAGGTGCCTAGATAAATCGGGCACATCGATGGCCGTTGCCCCGCGCTGGAATAGTCTGGCATTNNNNGAAAGTCGTGGCAAGATTACCCTGCGCAGTGCCGATCCGTTTGCAGCCCCCATAATTCATGCCGGCTATTTCTCGCAAGAAAAAGAACTTCGCGCACTGGTGCGCGGCATTCGTCTTGGCCGAAAAATATTAGCCCAGCCTGCAATGCAGGCCTTTCATGGCGGAGAAGAAAGCCCAGGACCCCAGGTACAAAGTAATGAAGAATTGCGGCAATGGATTCTTGATCATGTAGAGACGGTGTATCACACAGTTGGTAGCTGTCGCATGGGCTCAGATTCCATGGCAGTGGTGGATGCTGACCTAAAGGTGCATGGCGTAGAACAGCTTCGCATTATTGACTCATCTATCATGCCTACGATCACTGGCAGCAATATCCATGCCCCCACCGTGATGATCGCCGAACAGGGTGCAGATAGAATTCTTTCGAGTGCGCAGCAAGTCGTATAAAAGTGCTTAGTGCAGTTAAGCACAAGCACTTTTATACGTGCGTTGCGAAACAAAATCCCATGATAAGGCTATTAAATCACTAGCTCTTCGAATTAATATTTTCGCCAATACTACGTAGCCAAATCTCAGAACGGCGCATTCCTTCCGTTAAATTTACCTTAGGAAAATAACCCAATAGTTGGCGCGCTTTTTCGGTGCCATAACCACCAGGCCGAGAAAACATCAGTATAGTGTCGGGATCGGTTTCATCCTGAATGCGTAGTAACCTGTTGATCGTCCTCACACCCCACGTCAGCCATAGCAGCATATGCAATGGTAGCGATGGAGGGAAATTTTTTCGCCCCGCCCATCGCCAGTGATACGCAAAGAAATTTTTACAGCTTACTGGCTCGTTGCCCCACA
Source organism: Moraxellaceae bacterium UBA2031 (assembly GCA_002333145.1). Lineage (GTDB taxonomy): Bacteria > Pseudomonadota > Gammaproteobacteria > Pseudomonadales > Moraxellaceae > UBA2031. The sequence continues at coordinate 1,715 of DDBN01000043.1, read as the reverse complement.
AAATAAAGATCTGCCCACTGCCCACCGCCAAACCTGCCGCCAACATCACTCCATCCAGAAGATCATCCACATACACCGGCGTAAATATGCCTCTGCCTCCATCAGGCAACAACAAGCGACCACGCCGAGCCATGTGCAGTGGCTCTAGCAGCCAAGCACGAGAGCCCGGCCCATATACATCCCCCGGGCGAATGATCGTGCAGTCAATCTCCCCCGCCGCATGAGCTGCCAACACCACATGCTCGCTGGCACCCTTGCCAACGCCGTAGCGGTAATCAGGTCCGATAACGACCGAAGAGCGCTCGGTCGCACCAACGGCATAGTCATTACCAAGTGCAGCAATCGATGAAAAATGCACAAAGCGTTTGGCACCACCGGCAATCGCCGCATCCAGCGCTATACGAGTACCATCGACAGATATTAGACGGTATTGCGACCATTCTGCTGATAACGACACAACAGATGCCGTATGAATAAATAGATCACAGCCCTTGGCATGCATGGCCCAAGTCTCTGGCCGCATCAAGTCTCCCGCCACTACGTTACGAGCGGGATCTGGCTGAAAATCCATGCCGCGCGCGTCACACCCCAAATCACGATACCGTTGCAANNNAAATTTCAGCCGCAAATCTTGCGCTATTAATTGTTCCAGTTTCCCGCCAAGCAGCGGCACACTCACACGAATATCAAAGGCTAATTCCTCAATCGCACCACCTGCGCAATCCCTCAGCGTTATGTCGCATTTAAGGTGCACTGGCATACCCTTGAACTCGATAGCCAACCTGCCCTTGCGCGTTGCTGTATCCCATTCATCTGTCTGTACCAGCGTAATGTGCGATGGCACCAGCGCACGGGCAAATGAAGGTATCGGTACTTCTACCGGAACATCGCGTGAAATCGTGATAGTAGAGCGGCTTCCACTCACTTCCGCATGAATAATGCGTACATTGGTGGCACCCTGCGCCTCATACTTACGAACAAAAAAGTTTGGATCGGTAAAAAACTTAAAGAGTGAATCAGCAGGTAGCGGGTAATTGATCGTGTCGTGATATTTCATTCCTAACTCCTCAAGACATCACATGGTGTTTAGGATCAAATCGATTAGCCATTTGCCGGAAGGTAAAACTGAAACCGGGGAACATGGCAATAACATGACCGCTTTTCGACTGATACCAACTGTGGCAACCACCTGACTTCCACACCGTGCGCTCCATCTCGCGATGAATCATCTGGGTATAGTTATCTTCTGCCTCCGCAGTAACTTCCACCGTGCGCTTACCTGCTTTCTTGAGCGCCGCAATGCTCTTCATGATGTAGTTCATCTGCGCTTCAATCACAAAGATGGCTGATGTATGACCGATACCCGTATTTGGCCCTGTGACTACAAAAAAATTGGGAAAGCCGGGAGCCGCCGTACCGAGATAGGCGCGCGGAAACTCCGCCCAAGCATCGGCCAGTGTACGCTTGTCTTTACCGATCACTGGATATGAAATAACGCCATCAGTGGCATCGTATCCTGTGGAATAAACAATGACATCCAATTCCAGATTCTGACCGTCAGTGGTACAAATGCCTGTCGGCGTTATCTCGGCAACAGAGGAGTCTTTAGTGTGCAAGCTGACATTTTCGCGACACAGTGCCGGATACAGCGTATTGGATAGAATGATGCGCTTACAACCTATCGTGTATTCCGGCGTTACTGCCGCACGTAGGGC
>DDBN01000073.1:1512-7498 GCA_002333145.1 Moraxellaceae bacterium UBA2031 | reverse complement strand
TGCCGGAACATGATGCGGTTGTCGCTCATGCCTAAGGCGCGAGCGGCACGTACGTATTCCAGATTACGTGCACGCAAGAACTCAGCACGCACCAGCCCGGTTAGTTCGGTCCAGCTAAACAGCAGCATGATGCCGAGTAGCCACCAGAAGCCAGGTTCAATCACACTGGACAAGATGATCAACATAAACAGAACAGGTAGCCCGGACCAGACTTCGATAAAACGCTGGCCTGTCATGTCAATCCAGCCGCCATAAAAGCCCTGTACCGCGCCGGCAATGATGCCGATTACCGAGCTGGTTAAGGTGAGCACCAGTGCAAAAAGCACGGAGACACGAAAACCGTAAAGAATACGCGCCAACACATCACGGCCTTGGTCATCCGTGCCCAGCCAGTTTTCTGCAGAAGGAGGGGCGGGGGCAGGGACTTCTAGGTTGTAATTGATAGTNNAGAGGCTTGTCATTGGCCAGTAACTCGGCAATAAGCGTCAAGCCAAAAAGAATCAGGAATATCCAGAGTGCCCAGTAACCTCGGCGATGTGCTTTAAAATTTTCCCAGCGGCGCTGGTTGAGTGGGGTTAATGTCATGCTTAGCCCCTACTCTCAAAGTCGATACGCGGATCAACTAATGTATAGACGATATCGCTCAATATTTTCAGCAGTAATCCCACTAGGGTAAAAATCCAGAGCGTGCCGAAAACAACAGGATAATCGCGGTTGAGCACGGCTTCAAAACTGAGTAGCCCTAGGCCATCTAGATTGAAAATGACTTCGATCAGCAATGATCCGGTAAAAAATACACCAATCAGTGTGGCCGGTAAGCCGGCAATGATAATTAGCATGGCGTTACGAAAAACATGCCCGTATAGCACCTGATTTTCCGTGAGTCCCTTGGCGCGCGCGGTCATCACATACTGTTTGCCAATTTCGTCCAAGAATGAGTTTTTGGTGAGAATAGTCAATGTGGCAAAACCACCAATAGTCAGGCAGAGGGTCGGCAGAAAGATGTGATGAGCGTAGTCCGCCGCTTTTGCCCAGAATGACAGCGTATCGAAATTTTCCGATGTCAGTCCCTGCATGGGAAACCACTGCCAGTAACTGCCGCCTGCAAAAAGGATGATCAGCAAGATGGCGAACAGAAACCCCGGGATGGCATAACCCACGATGATGGCCGAGCTGGTCCAGAGATCGAATGAGCTTCCGTTATGGAGTGCTTTGCGAATGCCAAGCGGAATAGAAATCAGGTAAATAATCAGCGTGCTCCACAGCCCAATGGAAAGGGACACGGGAATCTTTTCTTTGATCAGTCCGGTAACGGTTTCGTCACGAAAAAAGCTTTTGCCGAAATCAAACTGAGCGTAGTTCTTTAGCATCAGCCAGAAGCGCTCTGCTGGTGGCTTATCAAAGCCGTACTGCTTTTCGATATCAGCGATCAGTTCAGGCGGAAGCCCTTGCGCTCCGCGATACCCGGATCCGGATGCCGATGCGCCGCTAACTTCACTGCCGCTGCCACTTCCCATGCGCGAGGCAGCAGAGCCATCAAGGCCCTGCATTCGGGCAATGGTGCGCTCGACAGGGCCACCAGGGGCAGCCTGAATGATCAAGAAATTGATCAGCAGGATGCCAAGTAGTGTTGGCACAATAAGAAGCAGTCGCCTGAATAGATACGCACTCATGATAGGCGACTCATTGACGACGGTTGCCTTGGGTGGCGCGTATGCGAGCCTGCTTTTTTGGGTTCACCCACCAGTTGTCAAAGCCAAGCGCATAGCGGGGCGTGACTGCCGGTCGATCGAAAATATCCCAGTAGGCAAGCCGGTAATTATTGACATGAAACTGGGGGATTACATAGTGATTGGCCAGCAAGACGCGGTCGAGTGCCCGTGTTGCTGCAATTAGTTCTGTGCGTGACGGAGCGCCGATGATTTTCTGAATCAAGGCGTCAACAGCAGGATTCTTAATGCCGATGATATTACGGCTGCCTTGGGTGTCTGCCGCCTTGCTGCTCCAGAAGTCTTGCTGCTCGTTACCCGGTGATTGCGACTGTGGAAAGTTGGCGACGGTCATGTCGTAGTCAAAGCGACGAACTCGTTCGACATACTGCGACACGTCAACCATGCGGATTTTCATATCCACGCCAAGGCGAGCCAAATTCTGGCGGAAAGGTTGCACAATGCGCTCAAATTCAGGCTGAGCCAGCAATATCTCAAAAGCGAAAGGTTGGCCCTGCTTATCGACTAGCTTGCCATTGCGCATGGTCCAGCCGGCACTGGCAAGCAGCTGCTGTGCTTTTAGTAGATTGCCACGGGCATTGCCGCTGCCGTCTGTTTTCGGAGGCTGCCAGACCGCACCAAATACAGCCGCTGGCACTTGTTTGCGCAACGGCGAGAGCAGGGCCAGTTCTTCCTTGCTTGGGTTTCCTTTTGCTGCCAATTCTGAATTAGCAAAAAAGCTATTGGTTCTGGCATAGGCCATATTGAAAAGCGTGCGATTACTCCATTCAAAGTCAAAGGCATAACCCAATGCTTCACGAACTCGAACGTCTTGGAAAATCGGCTTGCGCAGATTAAAAGCAAAACCTTGCATGCCGCTGGAGTTCTGGTGAGCCTGCTCAAGGCGCTTGACTAGACCTTGTTTGGCTGCAGGAAAGCTGTATTCCGTTGCCCATGTTTTAGCGCGGTTCTCTGCGCGGAAATCATATTGACCGGCTTTGAAGCCCTCGAATGCCACCGTGGCATCACGGTAATACACGTAAGTGACGGAGTTAAAGTTATTGCGTCCACGGTTTACAGCAAGATCCTTACCCCAGTAGTCCGGATTTCGGGTGAAAACGAGACTACGACCCGGATCAACCTTACTGATGGTGTAGGGGCCGCTACCCACGGGGATATCCAGTGAGGTGCTGTTAAAGTTGCGCTTGGCCCAATAGTGTTTTGGAAGAATAGGCAGTTCTCCGACAATCAGTTGCAGCTCATGATTGTTGGCGGACTTGAAACTAAACTTCACTCGCTGTGCGTCCAGCGCTTCAATTTTGGAGATGTCAGCAAAGTATGCCTTATAGGAAGGATCGCCTTCCTTGCGGATAGCATCGAATGTAAAAACCACATCATCAGTGGTCACTGGCTTGCCGTCAGAGAAGCGTGCCGCAGGATTCAGGTGATAAATAATCCAAGAGGCATCCGCCGGATCACGTTCAATTTTACTGGCCAGCAGTCCATAGCGGCTGAATGGCTCATCCTGCGATGCAGTCGTCAATGAATCATAAATACGACTGATATCGTCTGCAGGAACGCCTTTATTGATAAAGGGATTAAGGCTATCAAATGTCCCCAAACTATAAAGACGGACATCGCCACCCTTGGGGGCAGCAGGATTCACGTAGGCGAATGCCTTGAAGCCGGCAGGGTACAGAGGGTTGCCATGTAGGCTGATGGCATGGCTGACCTCAACCGCTGCCTGTGCGGTGAAGCAAGACAGGCCAAGCAGAAGGGTGGATAGCGGGCGCAGGACACGACGCATGAACTGGGGTCCTTTTATGTAATTATTATCCCTGAATCGGGCTGGCATTATTCTGAAACGAAGGGAATCAAAGCACAACGGCGTCATCAGACGCCGTTGTGTAATCGTTACAGGCGGCTTTGTCGGCTGCGCTCATTAGAGGCAACATGCAAAACTAAGCCTTGTCCTGGTCGAATGCTGTGATGAGCATTGTTCCAATCACGAATTTGTTCAACCGTTACGTTGTAGCGCTTGCTGATTGAGAACAGCGTATCGCCTTTGCGTACAGCATAACTGATGCGTTTTGTTGAGCGTCGGCCGCTGGAACGGGACGCTGTCTGTGTTCTCTTTGCGCTGGTGGTGACCTTTAGTACTTGTCCGAGTCGCACATGGGTTTTGCCACGAAGGCCATTCAAGTTAGCCAGTTGCTTGGTGGACAGTCCGTGTTTGCGAGCGATTGTAGAGAGGGTATCGCCACGGCGTACCTTGTAACGGCTGACTGTCCTTTGGGCAGCGGCAACGCTGCGGCTTTTGCCAAATAACTCATTTTGAACACGGGCAAACTCAGCATTACCAGTACGGGGCTGTGAGATAACCAGTGTTGCCCCTGCTTTTAGTGTGCTGGATTTCAGGCCATTCAAGCGTTTCAGTTCTGAAGGGGCGATGCTAAAACGTTTGGCAACACGGGAAAGGGTATCGCCGCGTTTGACTTTATAGTGCTCGACTACAACATTTTCGGGTGCCGGCAGTGAGGAAATCTGTTTTTCGAAATCAGATGGTAGGAAGGCAGGAATCAGCAATCGGTGTGGGCCTTCCGGATCGGTGGCCCAACGGCTGAACCCTGGATTGAGTTGATACATTTCCTTTAATGACACCCCCGCCAGACTGGCGGCTGCCGATATATCAATCTGGCCGCTGGTGCTAACCACACGGAAGTAGGGCTGATCAATCAGCGGACGCAGTTTCAGGCCAAGACTCTCGGGAGAATTGATGATCTGTGCCATGGCCAGAAAGCGGGGTACATAAGACATGGTTTCAGAGGGCAGGCGCAACGACCAGAAGTCAGTCGGTAAGCCATCAGCCACATTACGATTAATTGCGCGTTGCACCGCTCCCGGACCAGCGTTGTACGCAGCCAGCGCCAGTTCCCAGCTGCCAAAGCGGGCTTGCAGTTGGGTTAAGAAGTCATACGCTGCACGTGTCGACTCAATAATGTCGCGACGACCATCAAACCAGCCATTCTGTTTGAGGCCAAAAAACTTGCCGGTTCCTGGAATAAATTGCCACATACCTGCTGCACTGGCCCGCGAGTATGCAAAGGGGTCAAAGGCACTTTCAATCACAGGGAGCAGTGCCAGCTCTGTTGGAATTCCGCGCTGCTCGGCCTCTGTTACTGTGTGATAAAGATAGCGGGAGGCACGCAGCGCCACACGATTAAGATGAGGCTGATGCTGCGCATACCAATTGCGTTGAACGGCAATACGATCATTGTCCTGCGACAGATCCAGTTTGAAACCAGCACGGACATGATCCCACAAGTTACCTGCTTGGCTCAGTGCTTTCTCAGAGAGCAGCAGTGCGGCAATTTCATCCTCGGGCGTATCGTCTTCGGTGGGCAAAATAGTGACGACATCATCTTCCGATGAAAGTGAATCGTTGTCTGCATCTGCATCTGCGTCATCAGCATCGTCGTTGAGCTCAAAATTAGGATCTTCTTCAGTATCAATAATTTGATCTAGGGCAGTCGTTACGCTCTGAGCGGTAATAGTTGCATCTGTCAGTTTGGCTGCAGTGAGTACAGGGTCGGAGGCATGTGCCGATAATACGGGCATCAATCCCAGGCAAGCGGCAAGAAATGGCCCGGAAACAAGGCCTTGCCAGATGCGCCCAAGAAGAGGAAGCGTATGGTGCATAAGAGGAAATACCGTGAAAAGCGATAGGTGCGAGTGATTCTAGGGAGGCGTCAGGGGTGGGGCAAGGACAAATGCCCGGCAACTTTGTCGATTTGGTAACAAATATGCCGAGAAATTCGTCGTTTTTCACCATTCGGGTGAATTAGTCAGAAGCCGTCTTTCCATGCCCTTAGGGCGGCAAAAACCTCAATGACAGGGGCTCCGGCTAGTTGAACTGCCTGAGCAACGCTGGGCAGATGACAGCGCAAGAACGGGTTGTAATCGCGCTCCTCCGCCAGTCGAACCGGTAGGCTAGGCAGGTCTTGGGCTAGTAAGCTCTCAACCTCCTGTTGTCGCTGACCGATAGCCTTGTTTTCAGGCTCCACCGCTGCAGCAAACTGCAGATTGGCCAGTGTGTATTCATGGGTACAGCACAGCAAAGTGTCACCCGGTAATGCCATAAGGCGTTCCAAAGATTCGTGCATCTGGGCGGCAGTCCCTTCAAAAAGGCGCCCACAGCCGGCACTAAACAGGGTATCCCCAGCAAATAGCACTTTACGGTCAGGCAGGTAATACGCCAGATGTGCACGGGTATGACC
>DDBN01000073.1:0-1505 GCA_002333145.1 Moraxellaceae bacterium UBA2031 | reverse complement strand
TGTAGCCAAGCCAACACGACGTTGGGATCACCAGGATCAACTACCAGCGCATGACCATCCTGCTCGATCGCCCATATATAGTTGTTGGCAAAGGCGGGTAATGCGATCAGTTCGTAAGACATGGCAAGTGACAGATAGTGATTTGCCCTCAATAATAGAGTGAAACCGCCAAAAACTCGATGAGCAGGAGTTAGCTGATGGAACTTCCCCGTCTGTTCAAGGCTGAGCCAATCCATGATTTGCAGGCGGATTTTAGCAGCTGGTTTGACACCGAGTTGGGCCGCCATCTTCTGGAGGAAGAAGCCCGCCTAGTGTCGCGCATTCTCCCCGACCTGTTTGGCTATCATGCATTGCAGTTGGGGCAGGTAGTGGGCCGCAATCTGCTGGAGAGCAGTCGCATTCGTCATCGTTGTGTGGCGGATAGCCAGATGCCTGCTATTGAAGGATTATCACCACTGCGGGCGGAGCCTGAGCAGTTACCTTTAGCCAATAACAGCATTGACCTAGTGTTTATACATCATGGTCTGGATGGTGCAATCAGTCCCCATGCCTTTTTGCGAGAGGCCACTAGGGTGCTGATCCCTGATGGTCATCTGCTGATTCTTGGGTTCAATCCTTATAGCTTGTGGGGTGTATGGCGACTTTTTCGACGACCATGGGCTGTTTTGCCGTGGTTGCGTCGGCCGGTGAGTCCGCATCGCCTTGCTGATTGGTTGGCCCTGCTTGATCTGGAGGTGGTGGGGCTAGAAAGTGCCTGCTTTGTTCCTCCTCTGACGCATGCCACCATACGTCGCCGGTTCACTTGGCTGGAATCATTAGGCAGGCGCTACTGGAGCCAGGGCGGGGCGGCTTATGCCGTATTGGCTCGTAAGCGCGTATCCTGTATTACACCGATAGAAACACGACTTAAACGACTTTATCGCGCCCCGGCAGCCGTACTGGCTACCGAATCAAGGGCGCGGCGCGGCCTTGCGGATGATGAATGAACGAGCACGTAGAGATATACAGTGACGGCGCCTGCCGAGGTAATCCTGGCCCAGGCGGTTGGGGAGCCTTGCTCCGTATGGACGGCCATGAGAAACGCCTTTGTGGCTACGATGCAGCGACCACTAATAATCGCATGGAACTCATGGGCGCCATTGAAGGCCTGAAAGCGCTCAAACGTCCTTGCAGCGTCACGGTCTGGACAGACTCAGAGTATGTAAAAAAAGGCATGACCGAGTGGCTGGCAGGATGGAAAGCCAGAGGCTGGAGAACAGCAGCCAAAGCCCCGGTTAAAAATGCGGATTTATGGCAAATGCTAGAGCGGGAAGCCGCACGGCATCAGGTGGACTGGCGCTGGATAAAAGGGCATGCCGGCCATGAAGGTAACGAAATTGCAGATCAACTCGCCAATCAGGCGATTGATGCCATGCTGGAGCGTCGTGTGACATGAGACAGGTCATTCTGGATACCGAAACCACGGGTATCGACCCCAGTCAGGGGCATCGTCTGATCGAAATTGG
>DDBN01000077.1:228-15839 GCA_002333145.1 Moraxellaceae bacterium UBA2031 | reverse complement strand
ACGAGGCATGATGGGATCGCAAAAAACGGAAATCGCTGAAAAATCGCCAGCTAAACAAATCCTGATGCAAATCAGGGCCGGAGCAGCAAGTAAAGGACTATGATTATCTGTGAAAGTAACTCTCTATGCCATGCAGACAAAATCGAAAAGACTCGCTAATACTACGGCACTATTGACCTCACCGAAGCAGGTCGCGGAACAATGCTCCGAATAACACCCGCAGCCAAACAAACAAGGAGCCCTAGACTCTTATGAAAATTCAATTTTTTGGTGCTGCCGGCACTGTTACCGGCTCACGCTACCTGCTGACTCATGAAAACACGCGTATCTTGATCGACTGCGGCCTGTTTCAAGGTGTGAAAAACATCCGCAGCCGCAATTGGAAACCGTTTCCTATTCATCCCCGGGAAATTCAGGCCGTTGTACTGACCCATGCCCACCTCGACCACTCCGGCTATCTGCCACGATTGATGCGTGAAGGCTTTCATGGGCATATCTGGTGCACGCCGGCATCCCGCCAACTTGCCGAAATCCTCCTGATCGACAGCGGTAACTTGCAGGAAGAAGATGCGCGGCATGCCAATCGCCATGGTTACAGTAAGCACGAACCGGCAGAGCCTCTGTATACCGCCGCCGATGCCGAAAAAGTGTTAACCCAGTTCCGGACGGCCGCTTATGCCCATCCGTTCAAGATTGGCCCCTTCACCATCAGTTTTTCACCGGCAGGTCACATCCTTGGCTCCAGCTGTGTACGCGTGGAGTGCGAAGGCAAGAGCATTACATTCAGTGGTGATGTTGGCCGCCCGCACGATCCAGTGATGAACCCTCCTGCCGCCTTGAAGGACACTAACTGGTTGGTGGTTGAGTCCACCTATGGCGACCGTTTACACGAACAAGATGATGTCATCGAAAAGCTTTCACAAATAATCAGTGAGACCGTTGCCAAAGGCGGCACTGTCCTCATTCCTGCATTCGCTGTGGGTCGCTCCCAGACCTTGATGTATCTGCTGACGCAAATGATGGCGCTGAAGAGAATTCCTCGCGTGCCTATCTATCTTGATAGCCCAATGGCCATCAACGTGACCGAGGTTTTCAAGAGTAACGATAATGAACATCGCCTGAATCATGCCGAATGCGAAGCCATGAGCAGCAATGTGATTTACACCCGTACGAGTGAACAATCACAGGCACTGTCGGCAAGCGAACATTCCAAGATCATCATTGCTGGTGCTGGCATGCTGAATGGAGGCCGCATCCTGCATCACCTCATTGCCTTTGGTAACAACACAAACAACACACTGATCATTACGGGCTATCAAGCGGAGGGTACACGCGGGCAGACGTTACTGACCGGTGCCGACACGCTACGTATCTATGGTCAGGAAGTGGATATTCGTTGCAGGGTCGAGCAAATTAACGGCCTGTCAGCCCACGCCGATTATTCGGAGCTGTTGGACTGGCTCAAGCCACTGACCCCGCCACAGCAAACCTTTATTACGCATGGGGAACCTGTGGCCTCCGACGGCCTGCGGCAGAAGTTGGAACGACAGCTTGGCTGGAACGTGGCAATCCCTGAGCAAGGTGACGAGTTCGAGCTGCTTTAATACCAGACACCCAGTGCCCCTTGTGAGGGCGCTGGGTGATTTCTCCTCTCCTGATACCAAAGCGGCCTCGACGCGCCAGCGCCGGGGCCTCACAATTCACCCCTGAATATTCATCCTCAGGGATCTGCCATGGCAGTTATCGGTCGCTTCAACACCCTCACCGTCCTCCGTCTCACCGGCCATGGCGCGATTCTTGATGGCCACACGGACGATGGAGAAGGTGGCGACATCCTGCTGCCCACTCGCCTGCTTCCGCCTGACATCGCTGTTGGCGCCTCCGTTGAGGTGTTCGTCCATTTCGACAGCGAGGACCGCGTGATCGCCACCACGCAGACCCCACTGGCTCAGGTGGGTGATGTGGCGTGGTTAAAAATCGTGGCCGAAAACGACGCAGGCATCTTTCTGGACTGGGGCTTGGCCAAGGACCTGATGCTGCCGTGGAACGAGGTTCCGCGCGAACAAAAGATTGGCCTGGAACCGGGCCGTTCGGTACTGGTTATGGTCTTTCAGGACAGCAGCGGCCGTATTGCCGCATCCGCGCGACTGGACGACTTTTTGGCACGCGAGGCTGAAGGCTTTAATGAAGGTGATAAAGTCAGTTTACTGATCGGCGACCGCACCGATCTGGGCGTACGCGCAGTGGTCAATAACCGCTACTGGGGACTGGTGCATAACAACGAGCTTTTCGGCAATGCCCGCAAAGGTGAGCGCAGGGATGGCTGGGTCAAAACCTTACGCAGTGATCTTCGCCTCAACATCGCTCTTACTCCCCCCGGCCCTGACAAGATTGATAGTGCCGCTCAAGGCATTCTCGACAAGCTTATCCGCAACGATGGCTTTATGGCCGTTACTGACAAGAGCCCACCCGAGGCCATCTACAAATTATTCGGCGTTAGCAAAAAGGTATTCAAGCAAGCGATTGGCTCACTCTATAAAAACCGCCTTATCACCATCGAAGATGCCGGCCTTCGCATCATTCCCCAGAAATAACCCGGAGCCCGATCATGTCACTCAAAGACCAGCTCATGAAAGCCGGCCTGGCTAATGCTAAAAATGCTCGCCGTGCCGAGCACGAAAAACGCGTACAAGCCAAAGATCCTAACGCCCTAACGGCACACGATATAGCTCAGCAGGCTATCGCTGAAAAAACAGAGCGTGATCGCGAGTTAAACCGTGCCCGTGTTTCCGAACAAGCGCTCAAGGCACTGCCAGCACAAATTCGTCAATTGATCGAAGTACATCGTATCGATCGTAAAGGTGGTGGCGTTTCTTACCAGTTCACTGACCAACGCAAAATCAAGAAACTATACGTAACGGCAGAGCAACAGGATCAGCTCGCGCGAGGCCAGATCGCCGTTGTGCGTCTTGATGAAAGCCATGAATTGGTGCCAACGATTGTGGCTGAGAAAATTCGCAGTCGCGATGAAAGTGCCGTCGTTCTACTGAACACACGCGCAATTGATAAAGATGATAAAGAAGACCCTTACGCGGCCTACCAAATCCCGGATGATCTAATGTGGTAATGATCTGCTCTGGTAAAATTATACAGACCTACATCATCCATTTAACATCCTTGAATAACTGCCCTGAAGTTGATCGAATTTCTGGCGACTGGCACCAGCAACCATTACGACCGTTATTTTTAACGTGATAAAGCGCCTGATCCGCCGCCACCAGCAAGCGGGATGATGTCAGGCGCTCAGAAGGTATGGTAGCCGAGGCGCCAACGCTCACCGTCACATACCAGCACCCAAGCCCATCCGGCTGAGGAATACGGGCCTCACGAATACTGTCCAGCACATGCTCGGCAATCTGCATTGCCTGCGGCTGATCGGTATCCGGAAAAATCATTACAAACTCCTCTCCTCCATAACGCGCCACCAACTCGCCTGGGCGACGCGCATGTCCCGCCAATAAATCCGCTACTGTCCGCAAGCAGCGATCACCTTCCTGATGCCCCAGCTTGTCGTTGAAATGCTTGAAGTTATCAACATCAATCATCAATACAGCGAGTGAGCTTTTCTGACGGCTGGCGCGAAGCCACTCCTCCTTCAATGCCTCGTCAAAATGCCGGCGATTGGCCAGCCCGGTCAAACCATCCTCGCGGGAGAGCTTGTCGAGTTGCTCTGCATAACGGTCGGTACGCCACTTGGCGATTTGCAACAAGCGAGACTGAAGAAACATTTCTCGATCACGGCGTTCGGCGTAATAGGCCATGAACATACCCATGACACTGGCACCCACGTAGGTACGAAAAAATATTTCCCAGTTCAGATTACCGTCGAGCATATTGCTCAGCACTAACCCCGCTAGCCCTCCACCCCAGCACGCCAAGGTAGCGTATTGGAAGCGCAAGCCGATCACGCCATAAATAATAATCAGCGTGTAAATAATAGTAGCCTGAATCAGCTGCTCTGCTTCCGCCTCATGCACAACACCTGTGACCGCTACCGACAAAGTGATTGCACTAAAACCGCATAAGCCAATATAAACATTAAACCAAGAGTTCAGCTGGCGAATATAAGAGAGCGTACCTGCAATCAGGAGAGTGCCGCCAATACCACCATAAAGCGCTAGCCAGCTTTGGGCATCGCGTTCGGGCATAAGCACATAGATACCAGTGCCCAACAGGGAATACAGAAGAAAAACCAGAATAGAGCCATAGCGGAAGGCTCCCGCTGCGCGCTGCTGATAGTCCTGCTGGTAGGACCGTTCTAGATCAGGGCCAAATACAAGCCGCAGACGACGCCTGTCACGCAGGCGCTCAATGTCAGCCACCTCGCGATCATTCACCACTGCTTCTGAATGAATATCCGTACTTTTCAACATCTCTTACCTGCCTACGGTATTCAGGCCCAATCCTGTATACAGCGTAGAGCAGACTGCCTAGTTACCCAGTCAGAATAGCCGTCTTCCGACAAGCGATAGGTTTTACGGCACTAAATGCAGCCTACCTCCCCCATTCAAGGGGGGGCTGCAGTTTTCAAATTGTCGTTAGTGGCGCCTTATCCATCCGGGTCAATAGTGCTTTATCCGTAATATAGCCATGCTGCACAAACCAGCTAATCGCATCCTTTAGCGTTTCCTCAATAGGACGCGCGGTCAGGCCTAACTCCCGCCGCGCTTTGGAGGCATCCGTAATCAGTCCCTTCTTGGTAATCTCGACTTCTACCGTTGTTGTAAAAGGCGCTTTTTTCGTAATCTTGGCCAGCAAGGTCGCCACTACGGCTATTGGTTTAAGTGCATCCGGCGGCAACACAAACAGTGGCCGCTTAATACCTGTCAGACGCATACAGCGCCGCACAATATCTTCATGCGTGTAATTTTCGCCGCCCAAAATATAGCTCTCACCAGTACGCCCCATTTCCAGCGCCAGCACATGCCCCATGGCACAGTCACGCACATCGATATAATTCGCTTCAGTCCGTAAAGCTATCGCAATAGGTGTCTTGAACATTTCAGTGATAATCGAGCCTGTTGGTGTTGGCCCAACATCTCCTGGCCCTACCGGGCAAGTCGGACACACCAGCACAACATCCAGCCCCTTGCGGGCATAGCTTTCCGCCATGCGATGCGACTCATACTTGGTGCGGCTGTAGTGCGAGTCTGCCAGAGCAAACGACGAGCGCTCGGTACACGCCGTATCAAGACCTTGTCCCGCGAACACGGCAAACGAACTGGTATGCACCACGCGCTGCACACCCTGCTTTACGCACTCCTCCAGCACCAATCGCGAGCCATCAACATTAACGCGATCCAGTAAGGACATATCCGGCAGCCACAACGCATAAACTGCTGCAAGATGAAATACCACATCGCAGCCCTGCACTGCTCGACGCACGTCCAGTGGATTGAGCAAGTCTCCTGACATTAATTCGATGCCATCGACACTCTGCAAATTGAGCAAATTTTCCTTGGGCAGATGCAGCACACGAATTTTTGATGCGGGATAACGATGACGTAATACCTTGACGACATTAGAGCCAATGAATCCGGCACCGCCGGTCACGAGAATCTGGCGAGGAGTCTGGTCAGGCGAAAAGGCTGCTGTCATGAGGGCATCTTCTTAAAGTTATAAACCTTATGAGGATGCCCCAAATCTGATGAGGTTAGCCAGTACCTAGCAGTACATGGCGCGTTGACCGGACGAAGCTACCGCCCGTAAGAATTCAGCCGAAACGGTGATCCGCCACAAAAGGGTTAGTGGCTCGCTCACACCCTATGGTCGACATGGGGCCATGGCCGGGAATGAACTGCACATCATCCCCCAGCGTAAACAACTTCTGCCGAATGGCATCAATCAGAGTCTGGTGATCGCCGCCAGGAAAGTCAGTGCGGCCAATAGAGCCTGCAAACAACACATCACCAACGATGGCCAAGCGAGATGTTGGCTCAAAGAAGACGACATGGCCGGGGGTATGGCCGGGGCAGTGTAATACCTCGAGCGTCAGCTTACCGACCTGCACGGTATCGCCCTGATGCAACCAACGTGTTGGCACAAAAGGCCGAGAGGGTTTGAAACCAAAGCGGCGCGATTGCTCATCAAGACCCTGAATCCAGAACAAGTCTCCTTCATGAGGCCCAATAATAGGCAGGTGCTTTTGCTCCGATAACTCCGCCACACCACCGGCATGATCAATGTGCGCATGCGTCAGCAAGATCTGCTTTAGCGTGACGCCTGCTGCCGCCACCGCCGCATAAATACGATCCAGATCGCCGCCCGGATCAACCACAGCGGCCTCCATGGTCTCATCGCACCAAATCAGGGTGCAATTCTGCTCAAACGGCGTGACAGGGATGATACGAAAGGCCATGGCAATCTCGAAAAAATAATAAAACGGTTAAATATTTGGATCAGAAATGTTCGCAAATGATGAAAGCATGCTGCTACCAACCCACTACGCTTTCTTTGGTAGTTTCTTACGAATGTAGAGCGTCTTTTCGACTCGTGCGACCAATACATCCTGCTCGTCATGCACTTCTACCAGATAAACCGGCCGCAACGGATCGCCACTTTCTGCCTCCGCCTTAATGCGCACAATCTCCTCATGAGTTAGCCGGAATCGAGCCCATACTTTGCCTTTGCCTGGGCTAACAAAATCAATTTTGGCCGCCTGATCCCACACAATGTAATCACGTCCCAGGATATTCATCAGCATCAGCATGAAGAAGGGATCTGTCATGGCATAGAGGCTGCCACCAAACTGGGTCCCCACATAGTTGCGGTTGTACCAGCGCAACACCAAGGATACGTCAGCCTCCATAAAATCATCGCTGATGCGCTCCGCCCGAATTCCTGCTCCCAGAAAAGGTGGGTAGAGGTTAATACGCCACTTGGACGCAGATGCTTTCACGTTACGATCTCCGACTGCATACTCAATAAATACGGACATCCTGTCTGCCACCTATCCATCGGGACTGACAGTCCGTTACAGCGGCCCTTATACTACTGGCGCCCGGACGCACCGGGCTGCATGATCACAATAACTTCGACCTGCGAGCCGCCATGCCGTTTTTTCGTCACCGACAGGATATCCCCGCCGCCCTACTGGTGTTTGGCGTGTTTATCCTTCAGCTTCTGGCCTTCTTCAGCATCCAAAACCCTTGGCAGCTGGCCGTCCTTGTCGCGTTACTCATGGTAATCCAAGTGTCCTGTGGCGCGGTCTGCCACAACCACCACCATGTCAATATCTTCACCCGCCCTTGGGCCAATCGATTCATTGAAACCGTGATGCACCTGCAAACCGGTACGAGTCCCTATTCATGGACTATTCATCACAACATTGGGCATCACGGTGATTATCTGGATCAACACATCGATCCCTCTGGCTGGCAGGAGCCGGATGGCCGCACCATGAGCCGCATTAAATACGACCTCTGGAACGCACTGATGATCTATCCAGAGATATGGAAGATTGGCCCCCGCCACCCCGTCCTGTTCGCACGCTTTAAACGCTGGTTCGTCATCAGCAATCTAGTGTTATTGGCTTTTGTGCTGATTAACCCAATCAATGCGCTGATCGTATTTGTCATTCCCATGATTGCTATGCTGGTGGTCCTGCTCGACAACACCTACCAGCAACACTCCGGCCTTTGCACCGATGATCATCTGCTGGCATCACGCAATGTCGAACACCCGCTGTATAACTTCACCTCGTGGAATCTGGGCTATCACACGGCACACCATATTTATCCGGGTATGCACTGGTCTGAACTGCCTCGGCTTCATGATGGCATCCGGCACCGTATTCCTGGCGCACTGCTCTCAAAAAAACTCATTCCGGACTTGAATCACGACATTCCACGGGTCGTACCTAAATAGTTGCACCTCAATAGTTATGCCCAAGTAATTGCTGCACTCCACATTGAACATTAAAAAGCCCGGCTGCCTTTAAGACAGACCGGGCTTTTTTTGATGTCATGCCTCAGTCCAAATAACGAACTGTCGCCACCGGAAACGTCATGTCAAAGTCTATGACCTTAACGCAGGCCATCACCTTGCCTTGGCTAACATCGGGAAAATATCGCGGATCAATGCGCGAGTGCACAAGCGATGCCGGCTTTACATGCCCTTTTGCTGTCGGAATATAAACAAACTCACGCCCCTTGAACTGCTGCGCCAGCGTACGGAGTCGCGCGGGGATGAGTCGGCCATCAAACGGCAGACGGAACAGGCGTGGCTTAAATGCCAACTCAACAATCACCTGACCATCCCGCACCAAGCGCACTTCATCCACCCCATTCGCACCGTAGCGCACCTGGAAGTCGCAGTACTCTTTAGGAATACCCCAGTTCTCACGGCCATTCACCACCGAGTCCCAGCTTGATACATAGATTTTGCTGATCGATAAATGCCGCTTCTTACCAAACGACAGGCTGCCCGGAATATATAACAACTCGTAATACGGGCCTGCATCGGACTGGCTGTAGTCGACAAACATCACATAGCCCGTTCCACCACGCCGACTTGGGTGAAGGTTGTCGGGCAAGAAAGATTCGTTATCAAGAAACGCATCCGGCAAGCGAATTGCCAAAATGTAGCCCTGACCTTTGAGTTGCCACGGGGCGGGCACCATCGGCACCGCAGGAAGATTGTCGAAATCGGGCATACCGTCCTCAAGTGACTAACAGGTCGAAAGTGCCGCAGTGTACCGACCGTCAATACTCAGGACAATTCCCTGCCACTGAACAGGATGTCGTCCGTCGCTGCGGCCATCAGAAAGTCATTTTCATGCAGGCCATTAAGGCTTGTCGTCCACCACGCCACCGTGCAACGCCCCCAGGCAATGGTCAACTCAGGATGGTGCTGCTCTTGCTCGGCCAGCCAGCCGATACGCTGGGCCAGAGCCAATGCTTGAGCGAAGTTGGACGTAGGGTAGGTTTTGAGCAGGCGCCAACCGGCACCCTCAAAAAGCAGCTGCCAACCCTGCAAGGCATGCAGGGCCAGTTGAGTGCGAGCCTCTGCCTCCAGCAGCCTTTTGGCATCAGAAGCCAGAGGCTGACAAACTGACATCAGCAGCCGTCTGGTCCGGAGGACTGCTGTTCGCCACTTTGGGCTTCTTTTAAGGCACTTTCATTGTGCCGCAGCATGCCTGGCACCAGCATATCCTGACGCAGCGCCGACAACAGGTTTTTCATTTTGTCCGGCTGATACGCATCAAACCGATGCTGCAGCACGTAAACAAAGTCACCCTTGGTGAAGACCAGAAAGCCGTAGAAATATGATTTGGACTCTACACCGTAGGGCAAGGCNNGCGTCACACTGTTCCGTCATGGTTACCGCACCGCGGAAAGCACCCGAATCCAAGGCCAAGGAATAAGCGCGTGCTGGCGCATGGTACATGCCGGACTTCTGCGGACCGGGGCCGATAGCGCAGCCTGTCAAAAACAGGGTGGCCAGGACGAGGCCAGTCAAGGAACGCTGCATGTCTGAATCTCCCTCAAAACCGGCCTGCCTGACCGGAAAATGTCACCTGAATGGTGATGCTGAATGTTGCCGGGCTTTGTTCTAGGGGGGGATGCTGGCGTGCCCGACCATTGCAGCACGCCGATGATACCCCGTGGAGGTGTCAGACTGAAACCACTCTGCACAACGCCATCAGCCGCCCAATGCTTCCCAGCGCTCCAGCACGCCCAGCAACTCCTCCTCAACACAACTCAGCCGCTCGGCTGCCGCCGCTGCTTCCTGCGGCGACTGCACATAGAAGCTCGCATCATTAAGCTTGGCCTGAATTGATGCCTGCTCTGCCTCAAGCGCCTCAATCTGGCCAGGAATGGCGTCTAGCTCACGCTGTTCTTTATAGCTGAGTTTGCGTCGGGCAGGCTCAATCGTCGCCTTTTCTGCTGAAATTACCGGCTTTACTGTCTTCGCCACTGACCCTGCGATTGCACGCTGCCGCAGCCAGTCTTCATACCCGCCAACATACTCACGCACAACGCCGTTGCCTTCAAACGCCCAGGTACTGGTTACCACGTTGTCGAGAAAGGCACGGTCATGGCTAATCAGTAGCAGTGTGCCGCTGTAGGTCACCAGCAACTCTTCCAGCAGTTCCAGCGTTTCCACATCCAGGTCATTCGTCGGTTCATCCATCACCAGCAGATTGGCCGGGCGGGTAAACAACTTTGCCAGCAGCAAACGGTTGCGTTCGCCACCGGACAGCGCCTTCACCGGCGTACGGGAACGCTGTGGTGAGAACAGGAAATCCTGCAAATAGGCCAGTGCGTGTTTGCGTTGCCCATTGACCTCAATAAAGTCCGAACCTTCCACCACACTTTCCATCACGGTGCGCTCAGGGTCCAGCTGCGCCCGTAGCTGGTCGAAATAGGCAACCTCCAGCTTTGTGCCGTGGCGTACCTCGCCTTTCTGCACCGGAATCTGCCCTAGCAGTGCTCGTATCAATGTAGTCTTGCCAACGCCATTCGGCCCAATCAAGCCAATCTTGTCACCGCGCATCACCATCACAGAGAAGTCAGTCACCAGCGTTTGATCACCGAAGCCCAGCGAAATCTTGTCCGCCTCTAACACCATCTTGCCTGAGCGTTCCGCCTCACTCACCGCCAAGTTAACCTTGCCTATCCGCTCACGACGTTCGGCACGTTCATTGCGCAACTCTTTAAGTGCACGCACACGCCCTTCATTGCGGGTACGACGGGCCTTGATGCCCTGACGAATCCAGACTTCCTCTTGTGCCAGCTTCTTGTCAAACAGTGAGTTGGCCTGCGACTCAGCGTCTAGTAACTGTTGCTTACGTTCCAAATACTCAGGATAGGTGCAGGGAAAATCACGCAATTGCCCGCGATCAATCTCAATAATGCGGGTCGCAATATTCTGCAAAAAACTACGATCATGGGTGATAAACAGCAAGGTACCCTGATAGTCCTTAAAAAAAGTTTCCATCCACGTGATGGATTCGATATCCAAGTGATTGGTGGGCTCATCAAGCAACAAGATATCCGGCTCATTCACCAGCGAGCGTGCCAATAACACACGGCGCTTACGCCCTCCCGATAGGCTGGCAAAGTCCACATCGCCATCCAGCTGCAGACGCGAAAGCACCTGCTGTACTTTTGAATCCAGCTGCCAGCCACCTGCGGCTTCGAGTGCTTCCTGAGTACGACTTAAATCGTCTAGCACGGAATCATCCCCATGCGCATAACGGTCACTCAGGGCGTGGTAACGGGACAGCAGACCAGCCGCCTCACCCAGGCCATCGGCCACCACGTCAAATACCGTCCCAGTCAATGTCACCGGCACTTCCTGCGGCAAACTCGCCAGCACTAGGCCGCCTTGACGTACGACATCACCGCTATCCGGCAGATGCACTCCCTCCACTACCTTCAGCAAGGTCGACTTGCCTTCACCGTTACGGCCGACTACGCACACGCGCTCGCCACGATCCAGGCTGAAATTGACTCGATCAAGCAACGGCGCACTGCCAAAGCTCAGGGAAACATCGCGTAGGGATAACAGACTCATGACAGACACCACCGGAAGACGGCGCGCAGGATAACAGGCTTGGCGCATCAGGAGGATGCCGTCAGGCGGCTGGCAGACTACAATCTGCTTTTCATCCTCACGATATGGACACCCCCATACCATGGAATCACGCCTGAACGACCTGGAAACCAAGGTCGCCTTCCAGGATGAGCTGTTGGAAACCCTCAACACCATCGTCGCAGAGCAACAACAGCAACTGGACCTGATACAGCGTGAACTACGTCTCGTCTATGAGCAGGTTAAAACCCTTTCCCCCTCTGATATTGCCAACAGCGACGATCAGGAACGCCCCCCCCACTACTGAGCCTTGTTGCTGACACAAAAAAACCGGCAAATTAGCCGGTTTTTTGACTTAACGAGCCACTTGTTTTTGGCTTTTACTTCTTTAGGGGCACCTTCTATTTCTTTGGTGACTTTTATTTCTTGGGCACCCAGGCCCACAGCATCTCGCACTGAATTGGCTCCTGACCAGACTCATCAGTCACTACCACTGGCACCAGCACCTCACCCTTAGGTGTTGTGCGAATCAGCTGTATCTGCTCGTTAGAAAGCGTTGCTACTGCACGCATGTCGCCCTTCGTGCGCTTCTGGTAGTCAACCTTCAACGACTTGATCAACGGCAGCTTGTCATCCGGCAGGTTCATTCCCACCACAAAGCCGGTGGCTGTCTCTGCCAGCAACGCCATCGCGGCAGCGTGTACCCCGTCAATATGATTCTGAACTGGGCGACGATTACGAATACTCACCACCACTCGCTCGGGAGTGAGCTCATCGTAGCGCAACCCTGCCGTGCCAACGAGAGGAACCACCCGACCAAATATCTTGGAAATGACCGTCGAGCGCAGATTAGGAGGCAGAAAATCAAACTTACCGACAATGCGGATGAGATTATTGCTGAAACTCATGCTGTTACTCCCTGATCAAAAAGCCCCGCCATGTAAGCGACAAGCGGCTCTTCGGTCAAGAGAAAACACCCAAGTACCGTATATAAGCCTCTTCATCCGCACATGATAAGCCGCGACTGCAAAGTCTTGCCAATTAGACTCCAACAACAAATCTTCAGCTAAAAAGCATGAAGCACGCTTACTCTGTCCAACAAAATCGGCCAAAACACCAAAAATGACGAAACAGTGAGGCTGTTCGGCCAAGAGCATCGGGCTCATTTTTGTTCATAATGCAGGACGCGCGTTGTCTGCTGGAGAGACGCATGGCCATGAAAAAAATAACAAGCACCGGTCGTTTCCTGACGTTTGGTGCCTACCCTCGCAAATTTGTGCAACTACTCGAATCGGAGTGGGCGGTTCCTCCTGAAACGCTGTTGGCCGACACAGGCATTGAATACAGCCAACTGGATAATCCAGAACTGCTCGTACCGTTTGCCGAGGTTGTTACGATATTCCGCAACGGGGTTGCGGCATGCTCTGCACCAGATCTTGCCCTGCGGTATGCGACTCGCTTACGTCCGAGCTCCCATGGCCTGTTGGGTGCTGCCGTGCTGACCGTGGGTAGCCTGCAAGATGCCATCGATCTTTTTTATGATTATATCGGACTGGTAGCCCCCTTCCTGCTAATGCATCAGGAAGACCGCCGCAGCAGCCGCGTACTGGTCTTCGAAATGATTAGCGATGTGCCTGTGAATGCGCCATTCACTTTTGACATTATGCTGCTCAGTACATTCAACATCCTTAAGTTGATTTTGGGTGAGCGCACGCGTGAACTGGTATTCCATTTCGCCCATCCAACGCCCGCCAATGCCGCCGACTACGACACTTACTTTGATGGTTATGTGCAATTTAATGCCAGTTTTTACGGCGTCTCCATCCCACACAACCTCCTTGATAGCCCCGTAGAAACTGCCGATGCCGACACCCATCGTCTGCTCGTCAACCAGATCAGTTCACGCATGGAGATGGCGCGCACACAGAACTCTTTTGTGGATGCCGTACGCTTTCACCTAAAGCGTGCTGATGGCCCGCTTCCTCGGATGTCGATAGTCGCCGATACCTTTAACATGTCGGCCCGCACCTTCCGTAACCGCTTGCGACGTAATAATACGTCCTACCAATCATTGCTGGATTGCGAGCGTCATGAGCAAGCGGTAGGACTTTTACGCAATTCTGAAAAATCCGTAAAAGAAATTGCCTACACTCTTGGCTTTCAAGAAAGCTCCAACTTTTCTCGCGTTTTCAAGAAGTGGACTGGCGTGACTCCTCTCGATTTTCGCCGAAATAAAGTGACTTCCTGATCCATAAAAAAACCGGAAATCCGGGGTTTTTATGGATCGCACTCTCAATCCTTAAAATTATTAAACTGCAGTGGTATCCCAAGCTTCTGTTCGCGTAACAAAGCCATCACTGCCTGCAGCACATCACGCTTTTTATCCGTGACACGCACTTTATCTCCCTGGATGCTGGCCTGTGCCTTAATATCCGAATCCTTGATGGCTTTAACAATTTTCTTTGCTATATCTGACTCCAATCCATCACGCAGCTTGATGGTTTGATGTATTTCCTTGCCGGATGCCTCCATCTTTTGAATATCCAAGCATTGTGGATCTACCTTACGTTTGATCATATTGCTTTCCAGCATGGCGCGCACCTGATCCACCTGAAAGTCACTTTCTGCACTTAGCTTGATGAGCTTATCCTTCTCTTTAAGCTCAACCTCTACCTTAGACCCGCGAAAATCAAAGCGCGTGGCAACTTCTTTTACCGTGTTGGCCACCGCGTGACCTACTTCAAACATTTCCAGTTCGGATACCACATCCATCGACGGCATAACTGCCTCCTCTATGATTCAAGCCAGAAATAAATAGAACTCAGGAGCGATGCCCACGCTCACTCCACCAGATATTAAGAGCATCCAGACCCAATACAGGGAGCACCCCATCAGGCTCAGCACGCCCAGAACATGCAGGCCCAATAGGTGTGGCCCACTCTCTATCTGGGTAATCATCCCACTGACTACAAAAAGACTCGCCAGCAGAATGGCACGCGTTTGTCGGTGGCTGGCCTTCTCGAGGCGATTGACTAACCTCTCCACCTCGCCTGAATCCAACGACTGAGCAGCCATCATGCCATTAGCCGGCGCGCCGAAAATAGGTACTGATGGGTTATACAAGCGCTCTACCGCATCCATTGCGCGCACCCGAAAAGACTTAGCCAGCATTTTGGGTGAGTAGCGCGTTACTAATGTTTTTTTCAATAACGGCGCGGCCTCTTCCATTAGCTGGAAGTCCGGATCAATCAGTCGCCCAAACCCTTCCAACGTGACACACGCCTTTACCAGCAGAGTAATATCGCTCGGCAAACGCACAGCATGATTGCGCAAAATAGACGCTACATCATTGAGCAGAGCAGAAATATCCAACTCATTTATAGGAACGCCATCAAAACGATCTAGTAAGCCCGACACTTCCGCACTCAATGCCTCTCGATTAACAAAGCGTCCACCCGCCCACTCGATCAACACGGTTGAAGCATTTTCAGGCTCTTGCAAAATAACGCAACGAATTAGGCGAATAAGCTGATCCCGACGCGTCGGCGTCAGCCGCCCAACCATGCCAAAATCAAGCATCGCGATGCGATTACCCGGCAGAATGATAAAGTTCCCTGGATGAGGGTCGGCGTGAAAAAAGCCATCCTCCAACATCATTTTCCAAATGGCACGCGCACCGCGTCGGGCTAACTGTTTACGATCTGCGCCTGAGCGATCCAGCTCTTCAACATTTTTGGCGGAAATACCCCGAATAAACTCCTGAACGTTAAGATCTTCGCATGTCCACTGCCAGTAAATACGTGGCACTTTAATAAAATCAAGTTGACGCAGATTTTCTCGCATACGATCTGCATTGCGTGCTTCGATGCTGAAGTCCAACTCACGCGTCAATGAACGCTCAAACTCCTGCATGATTTCTACAGGATGATAGCGGCGCATTTCCTGTGACTGGGCTTCTGCGATCTCGGCAATCTTGCGCATCAAGCGTAGATCCGCCTCAATTTTTTCTTCGA
>DDBN01000077.1:0-147 GCA_002333145.1 Moraxellaceae bacterium UBA2031 | reverse complement strand
GCACTTCCGGTGGCTGGCGGCGAATCTCAATGGGTAGCTCACGATTGAACCAGCGCCCAAAGAGATCGGCGCTTCCTTCCATGCCCAGCCATTTCACCAGGTCATCAAAACCATAACGCAGCAGGATACCCACCAGCTCACGCAGGC
>DDBN01000004.1 GCA_002333145.1 Moraxellaceae bacterium UBA2031 | reverse complement strand
CCTGCAAGGTGCTGATGCCGGTCTTTGCCGTTCTGCTGGTGGGTTTGGCGGCTTATGGCTTGTCATTACCGGGTGCCGACAAAGGGCTGGAATTTTTATTTCATACCGACTGGTCTGCCGTATCGGAGCCATCCACTTGGTTGGCAGCATTGGGGCAGGCGCTGTTCACTGTGAGCATCGGCATGGGCGTTATGGTGACGTATGGCGCTTATTTACCCAGCAGCCGTGACTTGCCGTTTACCGGATTCGCTGTGGTGATAGGGGACACCCTAGTGGGTTTGGTTGGCTGCCTGATTATTTTCCCGGCCGTGTTTTCATTGGGCATGGCGCCAGCGCAAGGGCCGGGCTTGGCCTTTGTTGTACTGCCGGAAGTTTTTCAGCGGATGCCGGGCGGAGGCGCTGCTGCAACGGCGTTCTTTTTACTGCTGCTGATTGCTGCCGTGGCATCGCTGGTGGCATTGCTTGAAGTGTTTATTGCCGTAGTGATGGCTAACTGGGGCTGGAAGCGATGGGTGGCGGCTGTGTTCGCTGGAGTGATGGTGTTTTTGATTGGCTTACCGGTGACGCTGGGAGAGGGAACGGCTTGGCTGAAGCTTGATGGCTGGCCTTCGTTGCTCAATATGGCCGATCGTCTGACATCTTATGTACTGTTACCGGTCAGTGCGATTGGTATAGCACTGGTGGTGGGGTGGCAGTGGCAGAAAGCAGCGGCAGCTGAGTCAGCAGGCTTACCGCCCGGGTATTTACGTACCTTGTGGTGGCTGGCAATGCGCTGGTTGGTGCCGGCACTGTTGGGGCTGGTACTAGTGACAGGGCTGCTAATGTGAGTGATGCCCGGCCATGACGGCACCGGGCATCACATTACGCGTCCTGAGAGAGACGGGTGTTACAGGGCAGAAGGTGCTGTTGCAGGTGTCCGCATTTTCTCGGCACGATCCTTCATTTTTTCCGATCTTTTTTCCATCAGCTCGGCTTTCTTTTCCATTTTATCTGCACGCCTCTCCATTTTCTTGGAATGAAGGGCTTCCAGATTTTTGCCTTGCTCAGGGGTCAGAACGCTGAGTACTTTTGCATGAGTTTCTTGGCGCAGTGCCTGATGCTTTTTCTGAGCCTCTTCATGAATGGCCTGTACCTTCTGTTTCTGTTCTGCGCTCAAGCCAAGGTCGGCTTGCATAAAAGGCTTGTCCTGGGTGCAGTCCAGCATACGTTCGTTATTTACCATGGGCATCTTGTGGTCACGATGGTTATCGGCATGAGCAATGGGCACAAGAAGTAGTGAAGCGATTGTCAGAGCAGGCAAAATTTTCATGTATTTCTCCTTGGTGTAATTAAGGGCATTTCCTGTAGGATGATGCAGTTGAAGCTATCCTCGCTACTGTATAACGCGGTCAGATTGATTGCGTTGACATCGCGTAGCCGGATGGTATGAAAATTATTCGCTGGCCAGATGATAGCCGACCCCAGGCTCAGTAAGCAGGAAGCGCGGTTGCGCCGGGTCCGCCTCCAGTTTTCCGCGTAATTGGCGCATATAAATGCGCAGATAATGGCTGTCCTCTTCATGCAGCGGCCCCCACACTTCGCGCAGTAGCTGGCGGTGCGTGATGACCTTGCCGTGGCCTTTGGTTAGGGCGGCCAGAAGCTTGAATTCCACCGGGGTAAGATGAATTGGCTGGTTATCCAGCAGGACTTGATGTCGGCTAATGTCGATGACCAGATCACCAACTTCGTAGCGGACTTCATCGTTTGAAGGCGGGATACGGGTCGCCCGTCGTCGCATGGAGCGGATGCGCGCCAGTAGTTCATCCATGCCGAATGGTTTGGTGAGGTAGTCGTCAGCACCGGCATCAAGAGCGGCTACTTTTTGATGTTCTTGATCCCGTGCAGAGATCACTAAAATCGGAGCGCGGGTGACGGATTGCAGCAAGGGAATGAGAGACACGCCATCTGTATCGGGGAGGCCAAGATCAAGCAGAACAACGTCGAGTTGTGATTCGCTGGCAATACGAAATGCCTGATTGCCATTGCTGGCGGCAGACACTACCAGTCCCTTTTCCTTTAGGGTGGTCATCAAAGAAATACGGATGTGATCGTCGTCTTCGACGAGCAAAACCTGAAGCCCTATATTACTCATGATGAAGATCTTCGCAGCTGGCGGCGTTAATAAGAGGTGCATCCTGCAAGGCGGGCAGAGTGATGTGGATCGCGGCACCTATTTCAGAGGGACTGATCCAGATTATGCCGCCGTGCGCTTGTACGATACTGCGACAGATCGATAAGCCAAGCCCGCCACCGACAACAGACGTATCCAGTCGATAAAAGGGCTCAAAAACTTTCAAATGCTCTGACTCGGGGATGCCACGACCCTGATCCGTGACGATGATTTCAAGTTGTTCGCCGTCGTGCCGAGCCGAAAGGCTGACAGTAGAGTTAAGCGGCGAAAACTTGACGGCATTTTCCATGAGGTTAATAAGTACGCGCTCAATCAAGACGCTGTCGCACCGGATGAAGGGTAGATCGGTTGGAACATCAACTTTTAGTAGATGCGTTGGGTGTCGGCGGCGAATCGTACTGACGGCACTGCCCACTAGTTCCTCGATGGCTTCCCATTCGGAGGCCAGGGTGATGTTGCCACCCTGCAGCTTTGCCATGTTCAGTAGGTTTTCGACCATGCTCATCATGTGGGCAGCTTCGTCGTGGATAATGGTACGGAGTTGCTGCCGTGATTCGGGCGTAAAGCTATCGC